>JBFYRF010000165.1:0-4379 GCA_041302385.1 Anaerolineales bacterium
CGCCGGGCTCCGGAATGTGCCCCAGCCTATTGTCATTGCAGGCCAGTGAACCTGTCAAGAGACCGGATTTCGACCCGGTGGGCCGGACAGGCGATCGCCGCACTCCTGACGGACTGCGCCAGCAGGCGCCAGCCAGCAGGTATGCACGTCGCACACCTGCCGTTGATCTTCCACCGGGCCATTCAGCGCACCTCCACCGCGCGGAAGGGCGGCGCGCTGTATAGCACGGGTGACGTGTCCCCCCTCGGATTCCCGTGCCAGGCAGCTCAGCCCATCGGTTGCGTCTGGAAGGCGCCCCGGGGTCACACAGTGGTCCTCGCTGAGCCTTCCCAGAGGAGTCCGGAGGTTCGGTCCAAGTCCCGCCGGCTTATCGCCTGTGCTTGTGGCTCGCTCGGTGGCGTGCCGATCTGCCTGCAGTCGCTCGGCCTGAAGGGCCGGCGTGCTGCCCGGGGACATCGCGGGCTCGGGCTACATCACGGCCTCGCCTCAGCCCGGTATGTCTGCGCTCCCGGGTTGACGCCCGCCCGAGACCGCTCAGCGTGCATCGCAGTCATCGAGCGCGCTGGCTCACTCCAGGAGGTTCATGCCGGACCTGTCCGCGGCGGGCGGCTTTCTATTTCGCTGGTGTTCGGATCGGCGCCGACTGGGCCTCAGGGATGGATCCTCTCCTGCAGGCTGATCAACGGCTGCTGGCTGACCTGGAAGAACCCCTCCTGGCTGCGGTCCAGGTCCATGATGAGATAGAGCACAGATCCGAACACGAGGATCAGGGTAAGGAGTGCGATCAGGCTCCGCTTGTTGTCCATGCTGTTGCCGAAGCCGAGGATGAACATGCCCAGCAAGGTGAGCCCGAAGAGCGCAACCAGCAGGCTCGCCGGGAGGCGAGCATAGAAGCCTGCTATCTCCCGCTGCGTATGGAGTTCGATCACCTCATTGATCGATTCGAGATACAAAGCGTAGGCATCGGACCCTCCGGTCGCTACGACCAGGTCCTCGGCGCTACGCCAGAGGTCCACTTGAATCTCTTCCGATCGCGCGATCGCGGCCTCGGCTCTTCCCGGCTGCACGGCTACCAGGCGCACGTCGACATACTCCCGGAGCAGATCCCGGCTCTCGGCGGGATACGGCTCGGGCAGGTAGCCGGCGCGCAAGTAGGCGGTTCCGACCACATTGGCCTCGTCGAGGATGAGGCCGCGCCGAACGCCGAATCGATCGGCGGCCATTGAGGTCATGAAGGCCAGCAGGAACCCGACCAGGCCCAGCGTCGCTGCGACCATCGGCCCGATGACCGTGTCTGGCTCTGCCACGCGGCGCTTCCAGGCCCTGCCGGCCTGAAAGCCCACCTCGGTCCCGAGCAGCAGGAGCCCGAGGATCAGCAGGAAGATGGCCCACAGAGGAATACTGTCCAGAGGTTGCGTCGGCAGGGTCACTGGAACCTCCTTGAAGTGGACGGGCCCAGCCCGCGACGGAGCCGGGATCGGCTCGGCCCGGACCTGAGTGGGTAACGGACCCCTAAGGGGGACTTGGCTCGATCCAGGCTGAGATCGCACGGCGAGCTGGCGGCGGCCACGGATGAGCCGTTCGTGGCACCGTTCTCTGCGGTCAGCTCAATGGGACGCCTGATCCGCCGCAGGAAGAGGTCTGGCAAGTTGGTGGTAGAGGAGGCGCCCGCAGGCCAGTCCGCCATGCTGCGTGGGATCATCGCGCGTCAGCCTCCTGGTGAACAACTCGACCGATCATCACGAAGCGAAGATGCCTCCGGAGTCATGGTGGCGCCCGATGGTTCCGTTCGGCCGCGAACTTGCGAATGCGGCGTTGGATGTACCAGATGTAGGGGTCGGCGACCGGCCGTTTCTCCTTGACCAGACGCATGGCATCCTCCAACGAGCACCCCTGGGCGATCAGTACGCAGCAGGCCATCGCCACGCTGCGGTGAACGCCCGCCCGACAGTGGCAGAGCACTCCGCCGCCGGATGCGAGCACGGGAAGCGCCGCGTCTGCGCCGCGCCGCAGCATGGGTATGGGGATCGGCGTGAACGGCAGGTCGATTGTCGGCAGCCAGAGGAGCCGCACAGGGGCGTGCCCAAGCGACCGCTCGGGCTGCATCCAGTGCATGGAGAGGATCAATCGGATACCCAGGGCGCGCAGTTCTACAGCGTGCTCGCCACGCGGCCAGGCCGAGATGAACAGCTGCGGCGTGATCTGGGAGATGTCGTGCGGGTCGGTCATGGAACCACGACCGGCAAGGCCGCTGGGACCACTTCGACCGTCACCGGCGTCTTGCCGTGCAGCTCGCCGTCGGTCCAGATGGTGTGCGGCGTGTCCGCCTCGAGGGTGATCTTGCGGCCGCGCCAGATGGAGAGCGCCGCCGTGCGCAGCGGGAGATGGAACATGCGCTGCTGGGCTGTCAGTACACTGACCGGGTCGGGAGCGAGAACAACCACTTCCAGCAGTCCATCGGTGATACTGTAGTCACCCATCGGGGCGACGCCCTTGCCGGTCATCCCGGAGTTGATAACGTACACCTGGAAGGCGCGTGCGCTGTGCGTCTGGCCGTCGACGGTCAACCGGTACTCGCGGGTGTGGCTGGTCCGCAGGCGGCGGGCGGTCGTCACGGCATAGGCCAGCACGCCGTACTTGTTCTTGAGCTCGCGGCTGGTCTGTTCCTCGGGCTCGATGCCGGCGTACATGCGCTGGATGAAATACGCCTCGCCGATGCGCGCTGCGTCCACACGCCGGGTCTGCCAGCTGGTGCACAACAGTTCAACGGCCGGGGCCAGCAGCTTTGGAATGCCGTTCTCGCGGGCGAATCCGTTGCCCGTACCGCCGGGCAGGATCCCCAGCGGCTTGCCGGCGTCGATTGCCGCCAGGGCGACCTCATGCTGGGTGCCGTCGCCGCCATACGCCGCCACCAGATCGACCCCTTCGGCAAACGCCTGACGCGCCTGGGCCTCGGCATCGCCGTAGCGTTTGGTGATGCTCACCGACCAGTCGACGCCGTGCTTCACGAAAGCATCGTTGAGGGTGTTCAGGATCGGTTGATCCTTACCGGAGGCTGGATTGACAACCACATGGATGCGCGGGTAGGGCGGTGTCATGTCTCCCCCAGTTTGTGTTTGGCCCGGCAACCCGCCCGGGGCTGTGACGGATGGCGGGTGGAATTCTAGCACCAGGGTGAAAGCCGCTACACACGCGGGCGCAGGCACGCCCGGGCGTGCTGATGGATCAATCCGTCGATCACTCCCGGATCACGGCTGGAAGGGCGGCAGCCTGAGGCTGGGCTGGAACCGACCCACCCGAGTTAGGCTGCACCCACTTTGAGCGCGGTTCGCAAGCCGTGCATGTCGGCACAAGCCTCTCTCATTCCCCGGCATCGGTAGTCTGTCCTGCAACCGGCGCGCCTGGTCTAGTTCCATGATGGCCCGAGCCCTGTTGCTGGCGGCAAAGCTGGCTTGGGCCAGTGCCCCGTCGGCGCGCACCTGCTAGTGAGGGCCTGTCTCCTGGCTGACGGCCAGGCAGTTCTCGCCGAACACCTGAGCCGCCTCGCCCCAGCGGGCCAAGGAGAGCTCATGGGAGATCTGCCGGTCCCCGGTCGACCGGTTGCGCCGTGGGCAGTCTGGGTGCTGGGCCAGGTTTCTGGTGGAGGTCATCGGGAGCAGGATCATCGCCTCGTCTTCGGCCCGGCCGCGCCGCGGCTTGTCGATGAGCTTCCAGGCTGGATGCACTCGCCGACCGGGAAGAGTCTGATCGCCCCGCCCGTGGTGGATCGGCACAGGCATGGGCTGCAGGCTGGCGATTTCCAGATGCGTTGGCCAGACTCGCTCAGGCCCTCAGATTGAAATGTAATTCACGGTCGTGGAAGCGATTGTCGACCTGGGCATGATGCGTGGCAGTCAGCACATACAGGATGTTGAGGGCCCCTAATGGAGCCTTGATGTGCTCCGGCTTGCTGCAGCGCTGATGGAGCGCCTTCGAAGTCAGCCCCTTCTCGCCGGCAAATCGCTTACGCACATAGTCCACCACCTCGGAGTCAACGATGTTGAAGTACCCGGCGTTGGGCTTGGTGCGCGAGAAGGACAGGACCAGGTAGTGCTGAGGCCCCTGGAAGACGTAATATGTCTGACGCATGCCCGTGGCTTCGCCTCGGTAGGTTAGATCGGAAAGCAGGGCATCTACTTTCATCGGTTCACCTCCGCGCAGGCGGGAAAGGCCGCCGGATGGCCTGACAGTTGGGTGAGTATGTACATATATTCGGCTGTCAGGCCGCAGGAGTCAATCATGTCCAGGCGGTACCCCAATCGGCCGAGGTTGGCGTCGGACTTGTTTGTACCGAAGGTGACACGCAGGCCGGCAAGGAGGCTGCGGGTGCCCTCACCAGT
>JBFYRF010000169.1:0-7277 GCA_041302385.1 Anaerolineales bacterium
GTGAGGTCAAGTACGTCGAGTTCGCGGCGCAGGCGAGCGGTCCCGGGGCAGGCTCCGGAGCAGACGGAGGCAGCCGGTCAGCAATCCTGGGGGTCCTGGGGGTTGGCCTGCTGCTGGTGGCCGGCGGCCTGGGCTACTACGCTTTCCGCCTCACCCGGCGCTCGCCGTCCTCATTCCGCTGAGGCGTCACCCGACGCGCATCCAACCCGTTCGCCAAGCTTAAGCTTCTCGCCCGCTGCCTATCGCTCCTGAATCGATTGCCAACGCGATGAGAGCTCGCTGCCCAACCTTGTTTGCAGACGCCACGCGGCTTCTGGATAGTCGCCTGGCAGCAGGCGAAGTGCGATTGCCTGGATGCCCGAGGTTGAGCAAGGCACCAGAAGCCTGATCCTGTGGCGTCTCGGAAGAATGCCTGGGAACCCGCGCGCCTGGATCAATGCGGGTTTGCGGGAGATCTGCCAGAGCCGCTGCGCAGCAGCGCGTCTAGTCCGCTGAAGGGTTCAGAATGGTTCTGAGGGCGGCCAGCAGCAGAGCCACGTTCTCTGGGCGACAGGAGTGGCCCATCAGCCCGATGCGCCAGACTTTCCCCGCCAGCGCCCCGAACCCACCGGCGATCTCGAGGTTGAACTCCTGACGCAAGCGGCGACGCACTTCGGCGTCGTCCGTGCCCGGCGGCAGTCGGGGTGTGGTGAGCGTGGGCAGGCGCACGGCCTCGGGCACCAGCATCTCCAGCCCGAGCGACTCAAGCCCGTGCCACAGGCGTTGGGCGAGGCGCTGGTGCCGCTCGAAGCGCGCCTCGAGGCCTTCCTCGTACACCAGTCGCAGCGCCTCGCGCAGACCATAGACGGTCTGGATGGGCGAGGTGTGGTGATAGGCGTGCGGCTCGACCCAATAGCGCTGCAGGCTCTCCAGGTCCAGATAGAAGACCGAAGGTGGTGTGCGCCGACGGGCGATCGCCTGGCGGGCGCGTGCGCCGAGCGTGACCGGGGCCAGCCCGGAGGGCGCCGAGAGACACTTCTGCGAGGCGCCGTAGGCGGCGTCGATGTCCCAGGCGTCGATCCGGACGGGGAGCCCGCCGAGAGAAGTCACAACGTCCAGCACCAGCATGGCGCCGGCCTTGTGGACGGCCTCGGCGATAGCGTGGATCTCCGGCTGCCAGGCACCGGTGGAGGTCTCGGCATGCACCAGGGTCACCAGCCGGTAGGGTCTGCGCCGCACCGCTTGCTGGATGACCTCCGTCTCGAAGACCTGTCCCCACTCGCGCTGCAGGCGATCGACCTGGGCGCCGTGGCGCTCGGCCATCAGAGCCAGACGCTCGCCGAAGTAGCCGGCGCTGCAGGCCAACACTTGATCGCCCGGCTCGATCAGATTGCTGAGCACGGCTTCCATCCCCGCCGTGCCCGTGCCGGGAACAGCCAGGGTCAACTCGTTCTGAGTCTGGAAGACGAACTGCAGCAGATGGCGCACGTCGTCGAGAATGGCCAGGAAGTCGGGATCGAGGTGGCCGGTGGCCGGGGTGGCCAGGGCGCGCAGCACGCGCGGCGGGATCATGCTCGGGCCGGGACCCAGCAGAATGCGCGGTGCGGGGTCGAGGTCGGTGAAGGCGGGCAGTGCCGGCATGCGCTCCTCCGGTCAGGGGGCGGTCGGAGGAAGTATACGCCGGCGGGGTATGCGCCGAATGCCGGCGGGAACTACGCCGTGTCGGCGGGCGGCTGCTGAAGCATGTTGCGCAGGACCATGTGCAGCACGCCGCCATGACGGTAGTACTCGAGCTCGATAGGGGTGTCGATGCGCACGCGTGCCGTGAACTCAACCGGCACTGCTCCGGCAGCGCGGGCGCGCACGCCAATCTCGCCGCCGGGTTGCAGCCCGGCAGGCGGAAGCAGCAGATCGTAATCCTCGGCGCCGGTCAGACCCAGCGCCTGGGCGGACTGGCCCGGGAGGAACTGCAGCGGGAGGACGCCCATCCCGACCAGGTTGGATCGATGGATGCGCTCATACGACTCGGCGATCACGGCGCGCACGCCAAGCAGCGCGGTTCCCTTGGCCGCCCAATCGCGCGAGGATCCCGTGCCGTATTCCTTGCCGGCGAGCACGATCAGCGGCACGCCTTCGCTGCGGTAGCGTTGGGCGGCATCGAAGACGGTCATGCGCTCGCCGTCGGGGAAGTGCACGGTCAGGCCGCCTTCGGTTCCGGGCAGCAGCAAGTTCTTCAGACGAAGGTTGCCGAAAGTCCCACGCGTCATGACCCGGTCGTTGCCGCGCCGCGCGCCGAAGGAGTTGAAGTCGCGTGGTTGTACCCGGTTCTCGATCAAGTACATCCCGGCCGGGCTGTCGGCCTGGATTGCGCCGGCTGGCGAGATGTGGTCGGTGGTGACGGAGTCGCCAAGTAGCAGCAGCACGCTCGCCCCCAGGATATCTGCCGGTTCGGAGGCTTGCGGCGGGAAGTCCTGGAAGAAGGGCGGCTCTTGGATGTACGTCGAGTCAGGCGACCAGGCGAACAGGTCGCCGCCCGAGACCGGGATGGCGTTCCAGGTCGGGTTCCCGCTGAAGACCTCGGCATAGCGCCGGCGGAAGAGGTCGGGCGAGAGGCTGCGCTGCGCCACCTGAGCGATCTCGGCCTGCGACGGCCACACCTCGTGCAGGAAGACGGGCTGTCCGTCGCTCCCGGTTCCCAGGGGCTCGCGCCGCAGATCAATATCCGTCGTGCCAGCCAGAGCGTAGGCCACAACCAGCGGTGGGGAGGCCAGGTAGCTGGCGCGCACATGCGGATGGATGCGCCCCTCGAAGTTGCGGTTGCCCGAAAGCACGGCGGTCGTCACCAGTCCGGCCTCGTTGATGGCGCGCACCACCTCGGCCGGCAGCGGACCGCTGTTGCCGATGCAGGTCGTGCAGCCGTAGCCGACCACATTGAAACCGAGCTGGGCGAGGGGCTCCATCAGGCCGGCCTGTTCGAGATACTCACTGACGACACGTGAACCGGGAGCGAGGCTGGTCTTGACATACGACCTGGGTGCCAGGCCACGCGCAACGGCGTTGCGCGCCAGCAGGCCAGCGGCGATCATCACCGAGGGGTTGGACGTGTTGGTGCAAGAAGTGATGGCGGCGATCACCACCGCGCCGTGTCCGATCTCGGCCTTGGCGCCGTTGGTCCCGATGACCGCTCTGGCTGCCCGGGCTTCGCCCGAAAGCCCGAAGCCGCCCTGGGCCGTCGGCGCGCCCAGGGCTGAGCGGAACTGCGCCTGGACGCCGGATAGCGCCACTCGATCCTGGGGCCGTTTGGGCCCGGCCAGGCTGGGCTCAACTGTGGCGAGGTCGAGGGTCAGCACCTGGGTGAAGTCGGGAGTAGGCGAGGCCGGGCCGGCGAACAGGCCCTGTTCCTTGGTGTAGCGCTCGACGCGCTCAATCAGTTCTTCGGGACGCCCGGTAAGGCGCAGGTAGCGCAGCGTCTCCTCATCCACCGGAAAGAAGCCGACGGTGGCGCCGTATTCCGGCGCCATGTTGGCGATCGTAGCTCGATCCGGCAGCGGCAGCGCAGCCACGCCCGGTCCGCAGAACTCGACGAACTTATCGACGACGCCGTGCGTGCGCAGCTGTTGGGTGATGGTCAGCACCAGGTCGGTGGCGGTGGTGCCCTCGGGCAGCGAGCCTTCCAGCCGGAATCCGATGACATCCGGCGCGGCCATCACGATCGGCTGGCCGAGCATCACGGCCTCGGCTTCGATGCCGCCGACGCCCCAGCCCAGCACGCCCAGCCCATTGATCATCGTCGTATGCGAGTCGGTGCCGACCAGGGTGTCAGGATAGAGAAGGAGCTCGCCGTCCGCCGGAGCGGCGTGCACCACGCTGGCCAGGTACTCGAGATTGACCTGGTGCACGATGCCGGTGGCAGGTGGGACGACGCGCAGCTGCTGGAGCCGCTGCTGCCCCCAGCGCAGAAACTCGTAGCGCTCGCGGTTGCGCTGGAACTCGAGCTCGGCATTGCGCTGGAGGGCTTCGGGGGAGGCGAAGAAATCGACCTGCACGGAATGGTCGATGACCAGGTCGACCGGAACCTGAGGGTTGATCCGGCGTGGATCGCCGCCGAGGCGCGCCAGCGCGGCGCGCAGCGCGGCCAGGTCGACGATCGCCGGCACACCGGTGAAGTCCTGCATCAGCACGCGGGCTGGCCGGAAGGGCACCTCGGGGCGGGCCTGGGCTTGCGCCTGCCAGCCAGCCAGCGCCAGCACGTCCTGCTCGGTGATCTCCCGGCCATTGACCTGGCGCAACACCGATTCGAGCAGGATGCGGATGGAGTAGGGAAGACGATCCAGATCGGTCACCCCGGCGCGCGACAACCTTGGCAGGTGGAAGATCGTCACCGGACCGGCCGAGGTCGAAATCCGGCTTCTTGCCCCAAAGGGATCAGCCCTCATCCATCACTCCGTCGCGAATCAGTTTTGTCAGGGAGGCGCCGGCGGGCGCGGCGCAGGGAGGCAAGTATAATCCAACTGATTGTGCCTTCGACCGCATGACCAACCGCTGCGTGAGCGCTCAAGAGACCTGTTGCCTGTGGCGTGACCCGCGCCGCAACCTGTGGCGCATGCTCCAGCTCGTTTCTGCCCACCCACCCGCTGTCAGCCCCTCGCCGGACCGGGTGCGCCGGCCATGAGCCAGCCATCTGACCCCACCGCCCGAATGCGCGAAACGCTGGAGCTGCTGACCGCGGCCCGACAGCTGATGGTCCGGGCCAGCGACCCGCGCCAGCTGATGTCGGATTTCTGCCAACTCCTGGTGGATGTGCGCCACTACCCCCTGGCATGGATCGGCCTGGCGCGCGAGGGGGATACGCTTGTCCAGCCCGTGGCGCGGGCCGGGGCGGAAGCCGCTTACCTGGATTCCATCTACATCAACTGGGACAGTCTGGAGACGGGCCAGGGACCGACCGGGACCGCGATCCGCGAGCGGACGCCGATGGTCGTGCGCGATGTTGAGACCTCGCCCCAGATGGCGGTGTGGCTGGGCTATCTGCGCAAGCACCGGCTGGTGTCGGTGGTGGCCATCCCCATGCGTCTCGGGCAGGACTCGGTCGGGGCGCTGACGGTGTATTCCCACGATGCCGAAGCCTTTGACGCGGCCGAGGTCGAGGTGCTCCAGGCCGCCGCCGATGACCTGGCGCATGGCATACACCGCTTGACGGTTGAGCAGCATCACCTGCTGCGTGTGCGGCAGCTGGAAGTGATCCGCCAGCTGACCGACGAGATGATCTCGCAACGCCACATGCCGACGCTGCTGCGGGAGGTCTGCGGGAAGGCCGCCGATCTGCTGAGCAGCACCGGCGGGGCGATCTACCTGGCTGACAACGACCTTCGCCGGTTGCGCTGTGTTGTCAACCTTGGCATCGGCCGGGACTATACCGATACCGAGTTGGACTTCGGCGAGGGGCTGGCCGGGGCGGTGGCCCTGGCGCGCGAGTCGATCATCGTGCCGGACTACCACGCCTGGCGGAATCGGGCGACTGCTTTTGAGGGCGACGGGTCCTTCTCGGCTGTCATCGGCGCGCCGATGATCTGGCAGGGCCAACTGGTCGGCGTGCTGGACGTGACCCGCCCGGCGGATCAGCTGCCATTCACCCGAGCCGACACCGACCTGCTCGAGCTGTTCGCCAATCAGGCGGCGGTTGTTCTGCAGAGCGCCCGCACCTTCGAGGAAGGGAAAAGCCGCCTCGACCAGCTTTCGCTGCTGCATGAGATCACCCACTCGGCGCTGCTGGCTACCGATCTGAACCAGTTGCTGCACTCGCTCTCCGACCGGATGCGCAGCCTGGTGGGGGCAGACGGCTGCGTCATCCGGCTGTGGGACAACGAGAAGGCGCAGGCGGCGCTGGCGGCTGCCACCGGCATCGGCACAAATCTGGCGGAGGAGATCAGCCCGGAGCTCGGCAGCGAGCTGGCACTGCAGGTGCTGCAGTTCGGCCATCCGATTCAGCTGGAGGAGGCACCAGTCTCGGCTCGGCGCAGCGAGGAGGCTGCAGGCCGGCCCAGCCTGCTGCTGGTGCCCTTGATGGCGGGAGCGGAGTGGCTGGGCTCAGCCGAGGTCTTCTTCCGCGGCGGAAGCCGGCTGCGCAGGGCCGACGTGTCGCTGGCCGAGCAGGGTGCGAACCTGGTGGCGCTGGCCATCGCCCGCATGCGTGCCTTTGAGCGGGAGCGCCGCCACAGCGCGGTCCTGGAGGCGGTGCGCCAGGCCAGCCTGCGCATGACTTCATCGCTCGAACTGCAGCCGGTCTTGGAGACCATTCTTGCATCCGCGCTGCAAATGCTGGCCGCCGACGACGCCCACATCTTCCTGCTCGAGGAGGGCGAGCTGCGCTTCGCCGCAGCCCGCTGGTCCGGCGAACAGCAAAGCGAGCCGTACGCGCAGCCGAGGCCCAGCGGGATCACCGCCAGCGCCGTGCAGCGGCGGGAGCGGATTGTCGTCCCGCGGGCCCTCGACCACCCGCTGTTCGAGGGCTGGAATTGGGATGGCGCCATTGTGGCCGTCCCGATCTGCATGGGCGAGCTTGTGCTGGGAGTGGTGAACGTCGCCTATCAGCATCCGCATGATTTCGGCGCTGCGGACCTGCAGTTGCTCGATCTGCTCGAAGACCAGGTCGCCATTGCACTGCACAACGCTCGACTGTATGAGCAAATGGATGCCGAGCGGCGCAAGCAAGAACTACTGTACTTGCTGATGCGCGAGATCTCGACCACGCTCGACCCGACGGATGTGCTGCAGCGGGCGGTGGTGCTGATCACCGAGAATCTGGGTGGCAAGTCAGCCACGGCGTGCCTGTACGAGGAAGAGAACCGGAAGTTGCGGATCGTGGCCGGGCACCAGCTGGCGGTGTACGGGAGGGAGGAGCTCGAGCGTCTGCTGAACGCCGCTCCTGGTCAGGGATTGCAGGGCTGGGTCGCCGCCCACCGCCAGTCGGTGCTGATCCGGGATGTGTTGGCTGACGAGCGCTGGGCCCGCATCCCGGAGGTGGACGCCAGCGGCGGCTCGGCGCTGGCGGCGCCGATCCTGGCTGGCGGCGAACTGCTGGGCGTGGTCACCATCTTTGGCGATCGCGGGTTCGACGAAAGCGGAATGGAACTGCTCCAAGCGATCTGCCAGCAGCTTGGCCTGGCGCTGCTCAACGCGCGCCGCTTCGAGCAGATCGAGCGCAACCTGGCTGAACTCCGCGCCGTGCAGCAGGTGGGGCGGGTGGTCAACCAGCGCCTCGAACTGCACCAACTGCTGCAGGAGGTGATCGAGCAGGT
>JBFYRF010000177.1:0-17449 GCA_041302385.1 Anaerolineales bacterium
TGCAATCCTTGTCTTTGTCGCGCTAAGCGCCGCCTGCGTTCCGAGCGCCGCCACCGAACCGGCGCCCGCACCCGCCACGCCAACGCGGGCAGTGGCGCCGTTCCTCACCCCGGAACCGACGCCGCAGGCCCCGCAGCGGCGCCTGACCGTGTGGCTCGCACCGGGATTCGCCCCATCGCCCGACACGGCGGCCGGTCAGTTGCTCGCCGAGCGCCTGGCAGCCTTCGAAGCTGCGCATCCCGGCCTGACCCTGCACACGCGGGTCAAGGCCCGCAGCGGTCCGGCGGGGCTGCTCGAAACCCTGACCGCCGCCTTCCTTGTCGCGCCGAACTCGCTGCCCGACCTGGTCACCCTGGATCGGGAAGCGCTGCATGCCGCCGCAGTCAAGTCGATGATCGTCCCGCTCGAGACCGTCCGCCTCGCACCCGCCTCTCCCGAGTGGAGTGAGCACGCCGTGCTCGCCTCGCAGGTCGATGGGATGCCCTTCGGCTTGCCGTTGGCCAGTGAGGCAGATGTGCTCGCCTACCGCGCCGACATCTATGGGTCCGCGCCGGATGACTGGAGTCAGTTGCTAAATGGACCGCGGCCCTTCGTCTTTCCTGCCAATGACCCATCGGCGGGATTCACCCTGGGCCAGTATCTGGCCCTCGGCGGCACCTTGACCGACGCCAGCGGCCGGCCCAACCTGGCGATCAGGCCCCTCACCGATGTACTGGCCTACTACGATGCCCTGCACGATTCCGGTGTCCTGCCGCTCTCCTCGACCCAGATGACGAGTACGCTGGAGAGTTGGGCCGCGGTGCGTGACGGTCGCGCCGCATCAGCCACCGCCCCGCTGAGCGCAGCCATGCCCTCCCTGGACAACCAGCGCCTGGCCGCCGCGCCGGTTCCCAGCCGCAGCGTTCCGGGGACGACACTGCTGAGACCCTGGAATTGGTCTATCGTTACGCGTGACCCGTCGCAGCAGCGGCTTGCGTCGCAGTTGATGGATTGGCTCTCGCAGCCTGAGTTCCTCGGACCCTGGACGCATGCCCTGGGCCTGCTCCCGCCGACGCCCGAAGCGTTGCAGGCATGGCCCGACGCGGAGGACGCCGGGCTCGCCGCCTCCCTGCTGGCCGCGGCCCAGCTAGCACCTGAACCCGACCTGCTGGCGATCCTGGGCCCGGTGCTTCAGCAGGCTACGCTCGCCGTGATCAGCGGACGCGAGTCTCCGCAAGATGCAGCCGCCGCCGCCATCGAGGCCATACGCAGTCCCTGATGTCCCCACCCGAGACGCGCGCCCAGGGCTTGAACGAGGGGTGCAGCCCGCGTGGCCGCTGAGCCACTGCAGCTCCAATCGGCGCAACATCTGTCCGAGATTGCCTGGGCGTTCCGCCAGGCCGTCGACCCCGCACAGGCCGTGCACCGCGTGCTGCGCCTGCTGCCGGAGGAGCTGCAGATCGCGGATCATCGGATCCCTCTGGCAGACGGGGCGCGGGTGTATCTGGCCGCGATCGGCAAGGCAGCCCCTGGCATGGCACAGGCGGCTGCCGCCGTGCTCGGCCCTCGCCTGACCCAGGGCGTGGTCACTGTGCCGCTCGGCCTTCGAGTTGATCCCTCCCCTCGCCTGATGCATGTGGTTGCCGGACATCCGCTGCCGGATGAGGGCAGCCTGGCCGCCGGTCAGGCGCTGCGGCGGATGCTGCAAGGCGCCCGGCCCGACGACGTGCTGCTGGCGCTCGTCAGCGGCGGAGGATCCGCCATGCTCGAGATCCCCGCCGAGGGGATCAACCTGGACCAATTGCGCGCCGTCAACGACCTGCTGATCCGATCCGGCGCGACGATCCATGAGATCAACACCGTCCGCCAGTCACTCTCGGTGGTCAAGGGCGGCGGTCTGGCTGCCCTGGCCGCTCCGGCGCGGACGGTCGGCCTGCTCCTATCGGATGTGGTCGGCGACTGCCCCGAATCCATCGCCTCCGGGCCCACCGTGCCGGTGCCCAGTCGGCGCGCCTCCGCCCGGGATGTTATTGAGTGCTACCGGCTGGAGCCGTTGCTCCCGCCGGCGGTGCTGCAGGCGCTCCGCGCCCCCTCACCGACTGTGCTCACAGCCACCCCGCTGAACGTTCTGGTGGCGACCAATCGCCTCGGCCTTCAAGCGGCTGCACTCGCTGCGGGCCGGCTCGGATTTGCGGTGCAACTGTTTCCCGAGCCGATGCAGGGGGAGACGCACCAGGTGGCACGTGCGTTCGCCCTTGCCCTGCGTCGGGCCCAGCCGCCTGCCTGCTTGCTGCTCGGTGGCGAGACCACCCTCGAGGTCCGGGGCGGGGGACGCGGCGGGCGCAACCAATCCTTCGCCCTGGCGGCGGCTATCGAGCTGCAGGGCGCTGCCCACACGCTGCTGGCGGCCATCGCCAGCGATGGCGTCGATGGACCCACCGATGCGGCGGGCGCCGTCGTCGACGGTCAGACGGTCTCCCGTCTTCAGCGACAAGGCGCTGACCCGCGGGATCACCTGCACCGCCGCGACGCCTATCCAGCCCTGCAAGCGGCCGGAGCGCTGATCTTCGGCGGGCCCACCGGCACCAACGTCGGCGACTTCGTGATCGGCTTGGGCTACGCCGCCTGAAGCGGGCTCGCGTTGACCGGCTCACCCGGCGAGGGTAGAATTCCGCCCCGCCACAGTTACGCTACGAAGAGGACCCATGACGATACACTTCGGCACCGATGGTTGGCGGGGTGTGATCTCCGACACCTTCACCTTCTCCAACCTGCGTCAGGTTATCCAGGCCATTTCCGACGCCATCACCTCCGGCGAGTGGCTCAACGGAGAGATCAACGGCATCCACCCCGATGCGCACCGGATGGTGGTCGGCTTTGACACGCGATTCCTGTCCGACCGCTACGCAGTGGAAGCCTCGCGAGTGCTGGCGGCCAACGGCTACCGGGTGCACCTGACCTCGGCCGATGTGCCCACCCCGGCGCTCTCGCTGGCGGTGCGCCAGATCGGCGCGGTTGGCGGCGTGATGATCACCGCCTCGCACAACGCACCCCGCTACAACGGCGTCAAGCTCAAGACCGCCTACGGTGGATCGGCCTCACCCGAGCAGTGCCGCCGGGTCGAGGTGTACCTTAACGACAACGAGAACCTCGGCCGCGGCCCCAACCTGATGGACTATGAGCAGGCGCGCTCGGGCGGCCTGATCGAGCGCTTCAATCCGACGCCGGCCTACTACGCCCACCTACGCACGCTGATCAATTTCGACGCCATCGCCGACAACCCACAGCTGGTGGTGGTCGACTCGATGTTCGGCTCGGGCCGCGGGCAGATCAAGGGCATCCTGCAGGGCACCGGCTGTGAGGTGTTCGAGATCCGGGGCGAGATGAATCCCGGATTCGGCGGCGTACATCCGGAGCCGATCGATCGCTATCTGGGCCCCTTGGCGGGAGCCATTGCTGCCGGGCACGGCCAGCTTGGCTTAGCCACCGACGGCGACGCCGACCGCATCGGCGCCATGGACCGGCGCGGAGCCTACGTCGATCCGCACCGTATCCTGGCCCTGGCCGCGCGCTATCTCATCGAGCAGCGCGGCTGGCGCGGTAAGCTGGTCAAGACCGTGTCGACGACCCAGATGATCAACCGCCTGGGGGAGAAGTACGGACTCGAGGTCGTCGAAACCCCGGTAGGCTTCAACCACATCGCCGACTGGATGCTGAAGTCCGACGTTCTGATCGGCGGCGAGGAGTCTGGCGGCATTTCGTTCAAGGGACATATCCCGGAGGGAGACGGCATCCTGATGGGCCTGCTCTTGGTCGAGATGGTGGCCGTCAGCCGCCTCCCACTGGATGAGATGATCAGCCAACTGCTCGAGGAGTTCGGCCCCTCGCACTACCGGCGCCTCGATCTGCGCCTGAGCCACCCGATCCCCAAGGCGCGCATGGTGGAGCAGCTGGTGGATCAAGCTCCAGCAACGATCGGCGGCATGCAGGTCAGTCAGGTGTCCGCCACCGATGGCGTCAAGTACATGCTGGCCGACGATTCGTGGCTGCTGATCCGCCCATCCGGAACGGAACCGGTGCTGCGCATTTACGCCGAGGCGCGCCAGCCGGGGATGGTCGAGGCGCTGCTCGAGCACGGGAAATCCGTCGCCGAGACGCGCGGCTAGCCCATCCCGACGCGGGGCCAATCCCGCACCTTCAGTCTGAGCAGAATCTGCTTGCGGGAACCGGCATCAGGCTTGCCGTCAGGCGCCCGGCGAGCCGCTATTCGGCCGGTCCTTCGTCGCTGCGCGGCGCGCCCAGCAGCTTGTAGCCCCGTCCGCGCACGGTCACCAGGTAGCGGGGATTGGCCGGGTCACCCTCGATCTTGCTGCGCAGCCGGGAGACCAGCTTCTCGACGCGGGCGTCATCGACCTCGTCGAGGAAGTTCTCTCCCCACACCCGGGTGACGATCAGGTACTTGTCGGTCAGCTTGTCGCGACGCTCGTCGAGCAGCTGCAGCAGCTTGAACTCGAGATCGGTCAGCAGCGGCACACGCACGCCATTGACCGAAACCTCGCCGGCGTCGGGATCGATGCGGATCCCGGCAGCCCCATCTGTGCCGCGACCCCGCAAGCGGATGAAGGCCGCCAGCAGTTCGGAGCGCAGCCTGCCTGCCTCGAGCAGGCCGAGCTCAGCCATTTCCAGCGTAACCGGGAGTCCGGCGGTGAGGGCGCCTTCGGCCGCACGCGCCGTCAGGTCAGCCTGTTCCGGCGGAGAGAGTTGATTCCAGATCTTCAAGCACTCCGCGCGCGCCGCCGGATGACGGATCACGTGTTCCGCCGGTGGACGGCCGTCGGGGATCTGCTCGTCCGCCAGGGCCAGGCCGGCAGCGATCAACATCCCGGGATGTCCGCCCGAGATCTGCCAGGCCATCCGCTCGGCCTGGGCCAGCAGGCCGGGCAGCTTCAAGCCGGCCAGCAGCGCCATGCCTTCAGCTTCCGTCAAGGGCTGCATGACATAGGTCGAGCGCGCGAACATCTCGGCAAACTCGTCCTCCAGCACCGTCCCGCGCAGCTGCGACAGGCTGCGCAACGTCGCGGTCACGAACATCAGCTGCTGGGGGAAGCGATCGCGCAGGGCGCGCAGGTTGAGCAGGGCTCGGTCGTCCAGCGCCAGGTACAACTCATCGAACTCGTCGATCAACAGGCACAGGTCCTTTGCCAGGCCGGCGCACACCTCGGTCAGGGCCAGATTGAACGACAGGGAGGCCTGGAAGGCGGTCTCGGCCTCGGTCACCGAGAAATGGAAGTCGCGCACCGAGGCAGTCAGCTCAGCCGGGCCGATCGGCGTCAGGTAATCCAGCAGCGAGCGCAACACGATCTCGTAGAACGCCTGGGCGGTGATGGCTACGGCCCGGTTGCAGTCGACGAACACGAGCGCAGCCTCGCGACCGGCGGCTGCCCGATAGAGCTCGGCGGCCTTCGGTCCCGCCAGCGACTGCATCAGGGTCGTCTTGCCCGTGTTGCTCAGGCCAGTGACCGCCACACAACTTCCGCTGGCGAGGTCATGCAGGATCTCTTGCGACAGGGAGGCGAAGGACAGCTCAGGCACGCCATGATCTCCCAACATACAGGCAGGGCCTGACGGCGTCAGGCCCTGCCCGAAAGGATACCAGCCATTGGCCGCACCAGGTCCGTGCGGCTACACAACCGTTCGGGTGCGCATCCGGCGGGCGAGGAAGATCACCACCGCCAGGGCACCGCCCATCACGAGCAGGCCCGGCAAGCCGACTTCATCGGCAAAACCGGTGGAGGGCAACGCCGTCGGGGTGGCGGTCGCCTGCAGCGCGCTCAACGTAGCCTGCGCCGCCGCCGTGGCCAGGGCCGGGTCAACCGTGGCCTGGGCTACCACCGGCGTGTTGCTAGCCACCGCCACCACTGCCGTGGGCGTGATTGTCGCCGTCGGCGTGCGGCTTGGCGGCGGCTGGGTGGGCACCTGGGTCGGCCGGGCGGCGGCCGCCGTCTGCGTGAAGGAGGCGGACACGCGCGTGTTCTCGAGCACGATCTGCGTCGCTTCGGCCTCGGCGTTCTGCCGCTGGCTTGGGGCGAGCACCAGGGCGTACACGCCCAGGCACACCATGCTCAGCACGAGCAGCGCGCCGATGCCCCCGACGGCGACGATGAACGTCCGGTTCGAGCTTTCCTCCTCGGGCGGAGGTGCACCAATCTCAAAGTCGTCAGTCATCGTCGCCTCTCCTTGCTCCGTCAGCCACTCTACGGATTCTCGTTACAGCAAGACGTCCAGATTCGCCAGCGGGACGCTGCGGGTGCCGATCCCCTCCAGCTCCACCAAAGCGCTGCGCGCCAGCAGCCCGCTCGGATAGTCTACTGCCTTCGCCGGCAATTCACGAATGGAGCCAACCGCTCCGGCATGCGGCGGCCTGACCACGCGCACCCGCGTCCCCGGTGTCAGGGTCACCACTTCCTCGGGCAGGTCGGTCTTGCGTCCGGCTGGAAGCGGAATGATGAGCTCCGGCCGCTGCTGGCTGAAGTTGTCACCCATGCGGCCGTCGATGGCCGCTTCCCGGCCGGCGTTGGTCGTCAACAGCGCGTAGGCGGCATTGTTCATCGGGATCTCGCCAAAGCCCTCGGTCAGCACAACCGGGAACTGCATGCGCATCAACTGGGCCACCAGATCGGAGGTCGCCGAACCCACCACCAGCCCGCGCACGGTGAGCTGGGTCATCTGTTGCAGCGTGCTGGCCTGGTCGAGGATTCCCCCGGTCAGCAACGCACCGCGCAGATTGATGTCGAGCTGCTCAGAGCGGATGCGCTCGCCGGCGCCTCCGACCGTGCGCAACATGGCGAACTCCTGCCGGCCATTGCCCCAGATGCCCTGCACCAACGCCCCCGTCGTCTCCAACGTCACGCTGCGCGTCCCGTCGGTTCCGATGATCATGCCCGGAAAGCCCGCCCGCAGGCCGATCGGCTTGCCGCGCACTTCGTACAGCAGCCGACCCCGCTGGAAGGTGACGATCCTACCCACTGCCGGGGCCCGCACGGTGCGTCGGCCGACTCCGGCCGGGCCAGCGATCAGCTCGCCCGCTTCCAGGCGGTCTCCCGCCTGATGGAGCAAGTAGCGTGCCACATCCTTCTCAGGCACGCCCAATCCGCGCACGAGATCCAGGAAGACATGCGACGGCGCCAACTCCCCCTCGGCGATGACGTCGCTCGCCAGCACCTTTTCGTTCAGGCGCGCAACCACCGTCCCTGGTCCAGGCAGCTTGCGTTCCCTGCGGATCAGGCCCAGTGGAGTCACGTGCGAGACAGGCGCAACGATATCCGGCATCTCAGACGTCCGGCACCGGTGTTGCAAGAGCCGTACCAAGGCGGCTCATTCGACGGCCCCGATATCCCACAGCCACTTGTGATTTACGTCCCGCCGCCGCTCCGCATCCCGCGGCAGCACCAGCGGACGCCCGCGGGCATCCACGATCAGGCCCAGCGAGCTGCCAAACACGCGCAGCGTGCCGGCCTTGCCAGGGCCGCCGAAGCCGACGTCGAAGCCGCGTTCCGGGCGGAGCATCAGCCGCCCGTGCAACGCTGGCCCCATCGGCACCACCGCCAGCTGGCCGTAGCGGACAACCCCTTCAGTCACCTCCCCGTTGTCCCGCTCCAGCCGCAGGTGCAGGATCGGACGCCCCGACTTGGCGCGTCCCACCGGGGAGATCACCGTGCCCAGGCTGACGAAGCTGCCCGACTCCAGCACGTGGACGCTGGCCATCGGGAGCGTGCTCATGGCGGCCCCCAGGCTGGGGGCCAAGTTATACGGGTCGAGGACCATCGTCACCACGCCGGTCGGCTGCAGCGCGTCCAACAGTGCCAGCGCGGCGTAGCCCGGACGCGGCGTGCGCGACAGGACCCCGCCGCTGGCCAAGATGCGCTCCACGGGGGGCAGGAACCCACTGCGGTTGACTGCCCTGGGCCAGGAAGGCCGGCTGAGCGCCAGCGCGGCACGCATCAGCTCGCGGGCCAGTGCGAATTCCAGGTGCAGCTCATCCTTCTCGGCGGGGACGGTCCCCGGTCGAAGGCTCTTGTTGTAGATGTAGTCGCGTACCTGGCTGAGCGGCATCTCGAAGGGCAGCCAGCGCTGCACGTCTTCCAGATCGGCATGCCGCAGCAGCCCGGGCAGCGAGCTACCCAACCCCAGGTCGGCGCGCACGGTCATGTGAAGCGATCCGCCAAATGAGGCACCCAGCATGACATGGCTCGCCCCAACGTCCACCCCCAGCACTCCGCGGCGCGGGTCGTAGATGTGTCCGAGATAGCGCAACACGCGACCAAACCCATCCGCAGTCAACTGCATGTGGCCGCCCGACCACTGGCGCAACTCCTCGAGGCCGATGATGCGCGCCGAGCGCAGCTCAAGGATGGCTTCAGAGACCCGCTGCCGCGCCGGAGACAGATCCTCGACTTCCAGGCTCGGACGAATGTTGGGCGCGTGCAGCACAGGCACCGAGGGCGAGAACACCTCCGTCACGGCCTGGCCCAGTTGCCGGTTTCCGGCAAAGACCACGCGCACCTGCTCCTCCTCGGGGTTCATCGCCAACGCCAGGCCGATCGCCTCGGCAATCCGCAGCACGCTCTGCCCCGCCCCGCGATCGGTGCCCCCGGCAATCAGCACCAGGTCGGGCCGGGCGCTTCGGATCACGTCGATGCGCTCTTCCTCGCGGCGCCGATCGGTCAGCAGGATCTCGCCTACTACTTCAACATAGGAGGTGTCGGCCAGGCGGCGCAGGCTCTGCATCGAGACGCCGGGCATCATCCCCACCAGCACCGCTCGCACCTTCGGCCCGGCGGAGGCGGTGGCGATGAACAGGTCGACGCCGGCCCCGCTGCTGCTGGCCGGCAGAATCAGATTCTCGCTCCCGTCGACCAGCGGCCGGCCGGTCACCGATTGAACCTGTTCGATGGCCTGGCGCACACCTTCGCTGATATCGAGCAGCGGCGTGCCGGCCGTGGTCGCCGCTCGCCCCGTGGCAACCAGGCGGTAGCGGCCTTCGACGACGTCGAACAGGCTGGCGCGCGTGTGCACGCTGCCCACATCGATCGCCAGCATGGTTTCCGCCTCAACGCCTGTGCTCATCCCAGTATCTGGCCCGTTACCCCGAGCACTGCGCCCCACAGGAACTGCAGGCGCTGCGCCAGCACCACAATGGCGGCCATCAGCGCGCCGCCGAACATCACGCCAAAGGTGACGGCGATGAACAGCCCCGCCAGCGTCCGCACCCCTCGCTGCCAGGTCCCCATTGATTCAGCACCGGAAAGCCCTGCCGGTTTGCGCTGCGTGAAGCGGAAGCTGCCCAGGGTCAGCAGCGTGCCGGCGAGAACAATGATGACGTTGGCCAACCGCTCGAGGCCGGCCTCTCCCGTGCGCGGCGCCACCGCCGTCGGGTCGAGCGTCTGCACAGCAGCCGCCGTCTGCGGCAGCAACGTGCCGGTGATCGCCCCGCCGACAACCACCGCCGCTGCCACGCCCAGCAACAGCGCCAACGGCAGGCTCCCCAGCCGAGCTGATCCCGGCGAAAGCTTGAACAGCAGCAGGACCACCAGGATCCCCGGCAACAGCACGCTGGTGATCAGCTCAGGATCGAGCAGACCGCTCACGCCCGCCTGCAAGACGGGGTCGATCAACCCGGGCCACAGCACGCTGCGAATCATCACCACGCCGGCGTAGCCCGACGCCACACCAATGAAGAGGTAGGCCGCGATCCGGAACAGCGGGTTGTCGCCGAGCAGGTAGCTCAGCACCATCAGCGTGAGCAATGCGGCGGCCAAGGGGCCGAGCACATTATCCAGCAGCGCCGCCATGTCGGTCATCTCTGCGAGCCTCGCAGCTTGCGCTGTTGGTTGACCCACGCCCCGAACGCCGGCACCCACCCCAGGAGCATGAACACGACCGCCGCCCAGGCCGTCAGGCCGAAAGCGTTCCACAACCCGAAGGCCGAGCCCGGGCGGCCGAGGCGCATGGAATAGGAGAGTGCCGTCGGAAGGCCGGAAAGCATACCGTCTACCTGCGGGTTCTGCGCCTCATAGTACGGCCGGAGCACAGGGTCGGCCCCGGTCGTCATGACGAGCACCAACGGGGTGGCCCCCAGCCACGGACCGGTCTGCTCGACCCAACCGCGTGCCGTCTCGGCGCTGCTGCTGATCACCACCACCATCCCGAAGTCCGCCGCTTCATCGACGCCGGCCAGCATCGGCACCTGCCATGGCGAGCTCAGCGGTGTTCCATCGGGCGCGCTCGGAAGGGCGTAGCCGCTCACCGGGACGGCCAGCGGGTCCTGGCTCCACAGCTGGATGCCGGTGGAGCCACCTGGCAGATAGCCCAGATTGACGTAGCCCTGTCCGCTGCTGTACCCGTAGTTTGCGCCCAGCGCAGTCAGCTGTTGATCCGCCAGCAGGGCGCCGGTGGGAAGCGTCGAGAGCGCGGCGATGGCAAGCCCTTGCTGCATCATTTGCTCAAGCATCGGTTCGGCGACTGCCTGCATCTCGCCAGCGTGGCCCGGCTCAAAGTCGAAGACCACCAGTGCCGGCCGGTTCGCCGGCGCGGCGGCAATCAGGTTGACCAGCGGATCGAGCTCGAGCGGGACCGTGGGCGGCAGCGGGAAGACCGGGACGCCGAGGACCGTCGGCAGGGCGGCCGCCGCCAGCAAGATCCCCGCCGCCAGCCAGCGCACGATGGGCACGCGGCGGCTTCGAGGCGCCGCCGGAGATACCTCCCGCTGCTCCTCCTCAACCAGCCGGTGCATCAGTTCCGCCTGAGCGTATTGACGCTCGTTGGACTCCAGGTGAGCCGGCCCGGAGCTGGCCATGCGCGGGATGGCGACCACGGGCTCAGCCAGCAGCACACCCCGCAGCCCAGCCAGCGGCCCGGCCGCCTCAACGGCCTGTTCCTCCTCCGGGCCGATCTCGACCGATGAGCGAAAGGCGTCGACTGGCCGCATGGCCTCGAGCCAGGCGGGTAGTGTGGCAGGCGCCAGATCCGGCCTGCCTTCGACGGGTTCCCCCGTCGCCGCCTCCGATCCAAGCTGGCCCAGCCACTCCGGCAGGGAAAGCGCCTCAGCCGAGAAGTCGTCCCCGGGAAGCTGAGGGCCCGTGAGGTCCGAATCCTTCACCAACGCCGGGATGTGCGGCATCGCGCCCAAACTGGGCGGCGGCTGAGCGCCCTCCGCCTCGAGTTGCCCGAGCCAACTGGGGGTCGGGCCCGCTGCGGGCGCGCCCAGATCCACCCCACTCCCAGGGTGGAATGCGCCGCTATCCGTCACTCCCGGCTCTCGCACCCCGGTCACTGGGTGGCCTGCCTTCGGGCTCCCCGGCGGGTAGAAGACTCCGCTGTCCGTCTCGTCGAGGCCGGGAAGTTCCAACGGCGGCAGGGGGCGGGAGTCCGATTCGTGCGGCTGCGAGCCAGCTGGTTCGGGCAGATTGGGCACCCCAAGCGGCATTTCCCCACCGGTGGCCTCGGCCTCCTCAGCTTGCCGCTCGCGGACGCGCGCCAGCCAATCCGGCACCTGCTCGCCTTCGCCGGCGGCGTCGGCTAGGCCGGCCCCTTGAACCCAGCTCGGCGGTTCTCCCGCCGGAGGCCCGGTCTGTGACGAGTCGTCCGCCTCACGCAGTTGGGAAAGCCAATCCGAGGAGGGAGGCGGCGGCGCCACTGGTTCGCCTTCGGCCCGGATGGCGGCCAACCAGTCCGGCACCTCACCCGGATGCACGCCCTCCGCCATCAGGCGCGTGCCACACTCATCGCAGAGCTGTGTGTCTGGGGAGTTGAGGCGACCGCAGTTGGGGCAGCGAAGGTCGGCCAAGCTCAATCTCCGTACGGCCGATCCGTGGCCAGCAGAACCCGCAGCCCCGCCGTGATCGATCCCAGTGCCACGCCCAGCAGCAGGCCGCGCGCCCCGCCGACCGCCCACACTTCCGCCAGCCACGTTCGCAGAATGCCAAAGGGCTCAGCCAGGCCGGGCAGGATCAGCCACGGGGCCGAGCCCAGGATGAAGACCACAGCGGAAACCATGAAGGCGATGTTGAACAGATTGGGGCGGCGGGCAATGAGCCGGTAGCCGGCAGCCGTCAGGCTGACAGCCAGCAAGGCGATCAGCGTGGCCTCGACCGGAAGCTGGACGTAGCGGAAGAGCGATACCACGGCGCGATTGTCCAGGCCGAACAGCATCCCCAGGGTGAAGGTCACGGCAAGCATCACAACCAGCAGCGCACTGTAGGCCCAGCCCTTCTCCTGGCCACCGATCTTCCCCAGGTGCACACCGACCAGGTTGAGCAGCCCGATCAACAGCGCCGCGGCGCTGAGCAGAACGGCCGTCTGCTTAAGCCACTGACTGATGTCTGACAGGTACGGGAGGTCGAGAAAGTAGGACAGCAGCACAATTGCCCCGGCTGCTCCTGCAATGAACGCCAGCAGGTAGGTCGAGGCGCGCTTCACGGGATTACCCCGAAGGTCTTCAGCAGCGTGCCGATCAAGACGCCGGCGACGATCAGCACCCGCACCAGATCCTGCGTCCTCAGGCTGCCGCGATGCATCGAGCCGGCGTTCAGGTAGGCGCCGCCGGCGAACACGTCCTCACCGATCAGCGGATTCTCGACCGTGGCGTACAGGAGCGCCTGGGATTGAATGTCCTGGGTTCCGCCCAGGGTGAAGGTCTGCTTGCGCTGGCCGGCATCGGCCACCAGCGCGCCCTCGACGCCGAAGCGCCCCAGCATCAGATGGACCGAAGCGTCCTCATCGTTAAGGACCGCCGGGACACCGGCAGCGTAGGAGAGCGGCGTCGCCCCCACCAACCGGCCGGAGCTGGCATGGTAGCGGTCGGCTGCGCGCACTCTGCGGTAGGCGCTGCGGATGGTGTCCTGAGCCAGAATGACCAACGCACCATCGGCGGCCGTAACCACCGGCGGCCGGTCGCTCATCGTCGCCGCTTCGGCGACCCGGGTGAGCATCGACAGCCCCGCCAGCGCCGGTCCGGTCTCGCTGCCGAGCAGCGTGCCGGTCCCCAGTGAGAAATGGACCCGCTCGCCGGCCTCAACCGCTCGCTCGGTGGCGCCTCCCAGCGCGTCGAAAGCAGGAATCGAACGGAAGCGAGCCGGCCAACGCCGCTCGACCAACGCCAAGGCAATCATCAGGAACACGAAGATCAGCACGAGGAACAAGCCGAGGCCGCCCAAGACCGTCATCGATTGTGCTCCGAGTTCTCCAAATCTTCGATCAGGCGGTCAAGCGACGCCGGGTTTTCAAGCAGCCGGGCAGTGTGGGTCAGGTCGGCGGAAGGTGCAAGCAGCGGGTGCAGGAGATAGAGGACTTGAGCGCCGACGGTCGCAAGGGGAGACACCGCCTCGAGGACGGCGGCGGCAGTCGTCCCCCTGCCCGTCTGGTGCAGCCACCGCAGCCAGGTGGGCGTCGTCGGCGGGACAGGGTCCATCGCGCGCAGTATAGCATAACGACCCTGGGCAGGCCACTCGCCGCAATCCTGGCGCAAGTGCGGCAGGAGTCGCCAGTCCTTCCGCTCGGCGTCGGCCCGTCCGCCGGAGCGTGGGTCGGGACCTCGGAATCCGGCGCGCTATAATCCAGCACGCGTGTTCGAGGCCGGCATCGTGAGTTTGGATCTGGCAAGACTGCTCTCGCAGGTCGATCAGCTCGGCGCAGAGACTGCCCAGCGGCAGGTCGAACGCGCCGCCGCGCTGCCCAAGGCGCAGGCCGCCTTGCACCAGGCGGCCGGCCTCGACCCGTCCGCGATCCAGCAACGCATCGAGCGAGCCGGCGATCGCTGGCGCGGCGCCTCGCCCGGCTCTGAAGCCTGGCAGATCAGCCTTCCTGCGCCGCCCCTTCCCCCACGCTGGCACGCCATCGGGGCCGATGGTTCGCAGGTGTATCCCGACCGCCACGCCGCGGCGCAGTTCTGCCTGGTCAACGTCGGCAGTTTGTGCCTGACCCATGGGAGCGGCGAAGCGCCAGTCGCCAGCAGTCGGCCACGGTTGCTCTTCCGCCAAGATGAACTCACAACCACCCAGGGGGAGGCGGTCGACGCCGCCCTGGTGAACGGCATGCGCGATGTGGCTGAGATGACGGAGCTGGCGGACCTCGCCGAGCGCTTCCCGGCCGAGCCGACGCTGGCGCTGCTCGACAATGGCCTGCTGCTCTGGCTCGCCCTGCAGGAATTCGAGCGCCGTGCACCCGAGGTCGATGCGCTGCTCAAGCATTACCTGGGCCAGATGGACCGACTGCGCCGGACGCAGGCCGCGCTGGCCGGTGTGATCGACCGGCCCCGCGGCACCAACCTGCTGCGCCTGGTCGAGTTGTGCATGCTGCCCCCGGAGCAGGTCAACCCCGAGTCGGCACGCCTGCGCCGCTTTCCCAATCTGGTGGACCGCGACTTGCTGGAAACGTTGCTGCCTCCGGGCCATCGCAGCGCGATGTTCCAGGTGGTATCGCCCTTGAATGCAGCCTTCGAGGCGCGGGGCCACGGCGTCCATTTCTTCTACCTGAACACCGGCTACGACGGCCAGATTGCACGCGTCGAAGTCCCCGCCTGGGTTGCCGAGGATGCGGATCGCCTCAGCTGTGTGCACGCCGGGATCCTGGAGGAGTGCCGGCTGACGGGCATTCCCTACGTCCTGGTCCGAGCCCACGAGTTGGCCGTCGTCACGCAGCATGATCGCAGTGCGCTGGAGTCGCTGATTGCCGGCGCGCTGCTGCGGCAAGGGATCGAGCCGCGCATCTCGCAGAAGTCGACCACCAAGCGCTGGACCGCCTCCCGCCGGCGGCACCGGCTGTAAGGAGAGCAGCAGGATGACGGAGAAGCGAACGGTGATCGGACGGGTGACGCGCTGCAGCATCCGAGGCTTCGTGGGTGGCATCCGGCTGCGCCAGCCCGATCTGCCGGTCTTCGGCGGATGGTGTCAGGCCCCCGCCCAGGGGGGCGAGACCGCGGTGGTCGGCCTGATCTACGACATCAGCATCGAGGACGACGAGCTCGCCCGGCAGCTGGCTGCTGCGGACGCCCCTTCACCGGAACAGCAGGCGGACAGCCAACTCAATCGCCCGATCCCGATCGAATTGCAGGCCCTGACCGTCGGCTACCGCCGCGCTGGCACCTGGGTCCAGGCCCTGCCGCCCCAGCCCCCCATCACACTGGCCGAGATCACCGGCCTCGAGCCAGCCGAGGTGCGTGCCTTCACCCAGCGCCTCGATTTCCTGCCCCTGGCTCTGAGCACCGCCGAAGTGCCGGCGGATCAGGTGGTGGCGGCCGCGCTCCGCCAGGCGGCCGAAGCCCGCCCGCGCGACGAGCGGCGCCCCTTCCTGCTGCAGGCTGGCCAAGAATGCGCCCGCTGGCTCGGTCAGGATCTCGGGAGGCTCGAGCGCCTGTTGCGTGACCTGCAGGCAGGAGGTGAGGCATGAAACCAGCCGCCGCCCCCACCCGGCGCGCCGCCAATCCAAGCGAGGGGCAACGATGAGCGAGTCGCCCCGCCTCGACGAGTACTTCGGCCAACGCCCGAGCGAGATCCCCCTCGGGCTGGTCGTCGGCGGCTCGCTGTCCGAAGGGCTGCTTGTGCGCCTCGACCCTCACCTGTCGATCGAACGCCTGGCAGTCGGGCGCTACGTCGTGGTCGAGGGCCAGAGCGGCCGGCGCTTCTTCGGCCTGGTCACCGATATCGCCCTGGACGCCACCAATCCCGGACTGGCGCATCAGCCGCCGGGCCCGGCCGATGCATTCACGACTGAGGTCTACCGGCGGGCCGTCGCCTACGGCACGCTGCACATCAGCCCGATGCTGATGCTCGACCCGGAGGACGAAGCGCCGCGTCCGATCAAGACCATCCCTGCTCACTTCTCGCTCGTGGCCGAGGCCACCGCCGACGACGTGGCCCGCGTCTTCGGTCCCGAGGACGAGAGGCACTTGTTCCTGGGAACGCCGCTCGACATGGAAAACGTGCAGGTCAACCTGGACCTGGCGCGTTTCGTCGAGCGATCGTCGGGCGTGTTCGGCAAGAGCGGCACCGGCAAGTCCTTCATCACCCGCATCCTGCTGGCCGGCATCGTCCGCTCCCAACAGGCCTCGGCGCTGATCTTCGATATGCACAACGACTATGGCTGGGCGGTGAAGGACGAGGCCGGGCGCGAGTTCAAGGGACTGCGCCAGTTGTTCACCGACGGCAGCGTGAGCGTGATGACTCTCGACGAAGGCACCTCACGCGCCCGGGGCAGCAAGTACGACAAGGTCCTGCGCATCGGGTACGAACAGATCGAACCCGAAGATCTCGAGCTGCTCGCCGGCCTGCTTGGACTCAATGAGACCCAAGTCGGGGCCCTTCACGTCCTTCACAGGCGCCTGGAAGAGCGCTGGATCGAGAGAATCCTCCAGGACGAACCCGATCCCATCATTCAAGATCTCATTGACAGCAACCGCATCGCGGAGGCGACTTTCGATGCGTTGCGACGCCGGCTGGAGCGCCTGCGCAGGATGGATTTCCTCGTTCCCGGGAAGGGTGAGGAATTCATCGAAGACTTGTTCAACCGGCTCAACATGCCTTCCAGCGTGGTGCTGGAGTTCGGAAGGCATGGCACCAACCTGGCCGCCTATCTCTTGGTCGCCAACTTCCTCACACGCCGCATTCACCACCGCTACGTGTCTCAAATGGATCGTGCCGCTGGCAAGCAGGGCGAGGAGCCAAAGCCGCTGGTGATCGTCATCGAGGAAGCGCACAAGTTCCTTGATCCCAGGGTGGCCTCGGACACCATCTTCGGCACCATTGCCAGGGAGATGCGCAAGTATCGCGTCACCTTACTGATCGTCGATCAGCGGCCGAGTGGCATTGACGATGAGGTGATGAGCCAGATCGGCACGCGCGTCACCTGCCTGCTCGACAACGAAGCCGATATCCGGGCAGTGTTCTCCGGCGTGAGCGGCGCCAGCGCGCTGCGCGAGGTGCTGGCGCGCCTCGACACACGCCAGCAGGCGCTGGTGCTCGGCCATGCCGTGCCGATGCCGGTGGTCGTGCGCACGCGGGACTACGATCAGTCCTTCTACCTCGCCATGGGCGTGGCGGACGGCGAGCAGAAGAAGAAGCGCGCCCAGAGGGGCAGCGAAGCGCTGTTCGGCAGTTAGGCATTGGAAGTCAGCGGTCAGCGGTCAGCAATCAGCTGTCAGCGACTAGCTGCTGGCTGCTAGTTGCTAGTTGCTTGCTACTCACCAAAGGAGGCGGCCGATGGAACCGATTGTCAAGCAGCGGGTGCTGCGTGCAGCGCCGCACGCCGTTTGGGCCGCCCTGACCGACCCAGGGGCGATCCGCGCCTGGATGGGCGAGGACTCCACCGTGGAGTTCGACCTGCGTCCGGGCGGCCGGTACCGGCTGTTCGGCGGCGAGACCGCCGGCGCCATCCAATCAATCGTTCGAGGTGGGCAGGCGCCTCACCTACTCCTGGC
>JBFYRF010000214.1:0-4727 GCA_041302385.1 Anaerolineales bacterium
GAAATCGAGGAGGCCGCCCTGACCGGCGAAAGCGTCGCCTCGTCCAAGGACACCGAGGCCATCACCATACCCGATGTCCCGCTCGGCGACCGGCACAGCATGGCCTACATGAACACCTCGGTCACCCGCGGCCGCGGCGAAATGATCGTCACCACCACCGGCATGGCCACCGAGATGGGCCGTATCGCCGACCTGTTGAACAAGACCGAGGCCGACAAGACCCCGCTGCAGAAGCAGCTCGACCGGCTGACGATGATCATTGCCGGGTTGGCCGGGGTGGCCTTCTTGCTGATGCTGGCAATCGGGCTCTCGCAGGGGAAGGACTTCGACTCGCTGTTCATCGCCGGCGTGGCGCTGGCGATCTCGGCCATCCCGACCGGAATGCCGGCTGTGGTGACCTCGCTCTACTCGTTGGGAACGCGTTCCCTTGCCGCGCAGAACGCCATTGTCAAGCGCCTGCCGTCGGTCGAAACGCTGGGATCGGTCTCGGCCATCTGCTCCGACAAGACCGGCACGCTGACCTTGAACAAGATGACCGCCCGCGAGTTCGTCGTCCCCGGGCAGAACCGCTACAAGGTCACCGGCGAAGGCTACAGCACCAAGGGCGAGCTGCTGCACAGCGGCGGCGCCAAACTCGATCTGGATCCAATCCTGCTGCCCATGGCGCTTTGCGCCGACGCCCGCCTGGACGGTGAAACGCTCATCGGCGATCCGACCGAAGGCGCGCTGATCGTGCTCTCCGCCAAGGGCGGCATCGACGTCGACGGCGCACGCGAGATGTACCCCCGCGTCGCCGAGATCCCGTTCGACTCGGACTACAAGCTCATGGGCACATTCCACAAGATGAAGGATGAGCAGGGGAAAGAGGTCGTGCGCTGCTTCGTCAAAGGCGCCCCGGACGTCTTGATTCCCCGCACCGCATCGTTCTGGGTCCCCGGCGGCGAGAACGCCCCGGCCTCCGAGGAGACCCGCAGGCTGGCATTGGCGGGGAACGAACGCATGGCCGAAGCCGGTGAGCGGGTGATGGTCGTCGCCCGCAAGGATTTCGACCCGGCGACATTCGACCCGAAGAGCGAGCTGCTCGATCGGGTGAAGGACCTTACCTTCCTGGCGATGGTCGGCATTGTCGATCCGCCGCGCGCCGAGGCCAAGGACGCCATCGCCAGGTGCCACAGCGCCGGCATCCAGGTGCGCATGATCACCGGCGATCACGCCGTGACCGCCGCCGCCATCGGCAAGGAGCTGGGCATCACCGGAACGGCGCTGACCGGCGCCGAATTCGCCAAGATGAGCGACGACGAGCTGCTCCAGAAACTCCCGGAGATTGGCGTCATCGCCCGCGTCGCGCCGGAGGACAAGATCCGCCTGGTCAGCTTGCTGCAGCGCCAGCAGAACATCGTCGCCATGACCGGCGACGGCGTCAACGACGCCCCGGCGCTGAAGAAGGCCGATATCGGCGTGGCCATGGGCATTACCGGAACCGAGGTGTCCAAGGAATCGGCGGTGATGATCCTGACCGACGACAACTTCGCCACCATCGTCAAGGCGGTGGAGCACGGCCGGGCTATCTACGACAACTTGGCCAAGTACATCCGCTTCCAGATGACCGCCCTGCCGGCGTTCATCCTCAGCTACCTGGGCGCCGCCTACTGGGGCGTCCTGGGCGGGGTGCCCTTCACCACGCTGGCGGTGCTCTGGATCAATTTCCTGGTGCAGGTGCCGATCGCCACGTCCCTCGGCTTCGACAAGCCCCTGCCCGGGCTGATGGAGCACAAGCCGCGTCCGCTCACGCAGCCGGTGCTCTCGCTCGGTCAGTGGGCGCAGGTCTTCTTCGTCGGCCTGCTGATGGCGCTCGCCACGCTGTGGGTCGAGGGCGAGTTCACGCCCGCCGGCACGGCCGTCGCCGCCACCATGGGCTTCGTGCTCTTCTCGCTCTTCAACCTGGTGATCGGCCTGTCCTCCCGTTCCGTCACCGGAACCGTCTTGACGCGCGACACCTTTGGCGATCGCCGTCAGCTGGCCCTGTTCGGCCTCTCGTTCGCCCTGACGTTCCTGCCGACCGAACTGCCTTTCATGCAGCGCGCTCTCGGGCTCACCACACTCAGCGGCGACCAGTGGCGGCTGTGCTTTGGCCTGGCCATCTGCCTGCTGCTGGTGATCGAGGTGATCAAGTTCTTCCTGCGCCGGCGTAGCCAGCCGGCCGCGAGAGCCGCCTGGGCCGCTGCCCCGGCCCAGGCGTAAGGCGGTGCAGTGCCTGCCGTCTCCGCCTCACCCCCAATCCCCCACTCCGCAAGCGATGCTCGAGTCTGCAAGGATGCATGGCGGAGAGGGGGTGGAAATACCCGGGAGCAGGTCGGAGCTCCCCTCCCACCTGCTCCCGGTCACCTTTCATCTGCAGTTGGTCGTCCTGCCGTTCGAGCGCGCCGTATGCGAGAGTGCGTGGCAGGCGCGGCAGGATCCGGCTTGGTGCAGGGAGCATCGCTGCGCGCACCATCCAGGTGGAGGATCCTTTGCCCCCCGAATACCGCCACAGGCACGGGAGGATTCCACTCGCGGTGCTCCGCCAGGCGACGGGCTGATCCCCGCTGGACGGAGGAGGCAATGGGGGTAGCGGTGGGGGCCACATCCACGCACCGCCTCCCTCGCCCTATACCAGGCGCGACGGCCAGCACCGAAGGCAGGCCAGCGCGCCTCGACAAGAATCGACCCGACCGAATAGTCTGAGCCATCGAGGGCATTGAGGGCCATGACAGGCGAAGCACAGATTGCCGCGAAGAAGATGAGTTGGGGCGTCATCGCCATGCTGGCGGCGGCGCAGTTCATTATGGTTCTCGACACGACCGTGATGAACGTGTCGATCATGCAAGTTGCCGAAGACCTGAACACGACCGTTGTCGGCCTGCAGACGGCCATCACCCTGTACACGCTGGTGATGGCCGCCTTCATGCTGCTCGGCGGCAAACTCGGCGACCGATGGGGCGCCAAGCGCGCCTTCACCGTCGGCCTGCTGGTCTACGGCGCAGGCTCGTTGACCACGGCGCTCTCGCCCACGCTCGAGGTGCTGCTCATCGGCTGGTCCTTCATCGAGGGCTTTGGCGCGGTGCTGGTCATCCCGGCCATCGCCACCCTCACCGCCGCCACCTACACCGGCCGTCAACGCGCCCTGGCCTATGGCATCCTGGGCGGCGTCAGCGGCGCGGCGGTCGCCCTCGGCCCGCTGATTGGCGGGTGGGTCACCGCAAACTACACCTGGCGGCTGGTCTTTGCCGGGGAGACGGTGGTCGTGCTCGCACTCATGCTGTTCCTGGGCTTGATCCCAGCCACGCTTGGGCGTCGCAGCAAACTGGACCTCACTGGCGTCTTCCTCTCCTCCGCCGGCCTCGGGCTGGCCGTCTTCGGCGTCCTCAGTTCAAGCCAATGGGGCTGGATCGCGCCCAGCGCCTCGGCGCCGGTGACGTTGCTGGGCCTATCCCCCGTCTTCTGGCTGATCACCCTCGGCCTCATGCTGTTGGGGCTCTTCGCGCGGTATGAGCGATCCTTCCTCGCCGCCGGCAAAGAGCCGCTGCTGGATGCCCGTCTGCTGGAGATCCCCCCCATGCGGGCAGGTTTGACGACCTACCTTTGCCAGCAGTTCATCGTGATGGGCACCTTCTTCGTGTTGCCGCTCTACCTGCAGACGGTCCTCGGCTACGATGCGCTGGAGACCGGGATCATCATTCTTCCCCTGTCGGTGGCGTTGTTTGTGTTTGCACTGGTAGGGGCTCGGCTGGCCGGGCACTACTCACCCAAACGGATCGCCTCGGTTGGCTTGTTGGGAATGATGAGCGGCGAGGTCTTGCTCCTCGCCTTCATCGAGCCTGACCTGCGCTCCACAGGCTTCGCCGTTGCCCTCGCTCTGGTCGGCGCCGGGAACGGCCTGCTCGTGTCGCAACTGGGGAACGTGATCATGTCCGCCGTTCCAGTCGAGCGGGGCAGTGAGGCCGGCGGCCTGCAAGGAACCGCGATGAATCTCGGCGCATCGCTGGGCGTGGCACTGGTTGGCTCGATCCTGATCGCGTCGTTGGTCAGCAACTTCCAGAAGGCGGTCTTGGCCGACCCGGCGCTGGCGCAGATCGCCCCGCAACTGGCCGAGCAGGCGGAAGCCAGCGCCAACTTCGTCAGCGTCGAGCAGGTCGAGACGACCGCAGTGGAAGCAGGCCTGAGCCCGGAGGAGGTGGAGGCCGTCACCCAGCAATACGCCAATGCCCAGATCATGGCACTCAAGGTGGCCTTTGCAGCGATTGCCTTCTTCTCGCTCCTGGCGCTTTGGTACGTCCATGTACTACCGACAAAGCCGAAAGTTGAAGGGCCAGACCGCGCGCTCACGGCCGCTGGCGCAACCGGGTGAATCCGAGGGACTCCTGAGATGGTAGCATTCAGATCTCGGGAGGTGAAGCCGGGTGACGGGAATCGCTTGGAGCACCTCGCGCACACGCTCCGGCTGATGGAAGCTCCTTCGGGGCAGAGTTGTCGGGCAATCCGTATGGGAGGCCAGCACTGATGGAGCCGAGCCTGCTCACGGCTGTTCTCTGGGGTGGACTGGCGGCGGCGTCATTGCTGGTCGGCTACCTTCTCTCGAGGCGCCAGCTGTCAAAGCGAACGGTTGGCCTGGTGATGGGCCTCGGCGCTGGCGCACTGATTGGCGCGATCGCCTATGAGTTGATCCCAGAGGTCCTCTTCGTCGAGCC
>JBFYRF010000227.1:0-5397 GCA_041302385.1 Anaerolineales bacterium
TGTCGCCGGCAGAGGCCATACGATGCCAGAAGAAGCCCCAACCAGGTTGGTCGGGACCTTCGATCTCGAGGTCTTCACGCCGCCGTGCGAACCGGGGGCGGAACGCTTCGCCGCCCGGGCCCGCCTGACATCCGACATCTCGGGGGTATTGCCCTATCTCAATGCCACGCAGCGTGGTGCGATCTACACCCCGTCGGCGCAGGCCCTGATCTGGAAGAAGGGAGGCCACACCATTGCCTTCCACGCCTACGAGGTCCTGACCAGCAACGCCGCCGACCGTCAGGAAGCGGAGATGGAGCTGCGCTCGATGATTGAGCTGGTGAACCGAACCTGGGAACGCCGCGCCGAGATCACGCCAGATTTCAAGACCCGGCAGCGCCCGACACCCATGGCGATCTATCAGCAGCTGCCGCAAACCAACTGTAAGGCCTGTGGCTCGCCCACCTGCTTCACCTTCGCCATCCGGTTGGCTGCAGCGCAGGTCGAGCTGGAAGCGTGTCCGGTGTTACTGGAGCCATGGCGGGCGATGCAGCTTGCGGCGGTGCGTGCGATGGTGGTTGACGCGCCGGGCTTCGGTTAGGAAGGAATACGCATGGAGGCGTCGAAGAGAGCCAGGCCGGTGGGCAGGCAAGCACAATGGCCGTCGGCGGAATCAGCGGCACCTTTGCCCTTCGCACCTTCGGCGTTAGAATTGTCTGGTTATGAGCAGCGGGCATTCGAACTCTGACCCCGTCGTCTCGCCGGAGCATCTGCTCTTGGCTGGATTGCGCGGGGGGAGGAGGGACCACTCACGATGAGACTCTACCTGCGCCTGGCATGGCGCAATATCTGGCGCCACCGCCGGCGCACAATCATCATCGTCTCGGCGATGGGCCTCGGCCTGTCGCTGATGATGATGTACGACGGGCTGGTCGATGGCTTCAATCAGGCGATCTACGGCAACGCCATCAAGATCCTGGGCGGCAACCTCCAGGTGCACGCCGAGGGCTACCGGGCCAGCGCCGGACAGAAGCCGCTCCTGCCGCTTGCCGATGATGCCGCGGTGCTGGCGGCGGTGCGCGCCCAGCCCGGGGTGGTGACGGCGGCGCGCCGGATCAACACCGGCGGGCTGGCCAGCAGCCGCGAGGGCGCCTTCGCCGTGGCCATCACTGCCATTGAGCCGGAGCTCGAGCAGGAAGTCAACCTGGCCGGACAGAACGTGGTGGCCGGGCGCGCCCTCACCTCTGACGACGGCGATGCGATCTTCATCGGTAAAGGCCTGGCCGACGCCATGGACGTGGGCGTGGGGGATCGCATCACCCTCACGGGACGGGCGACACATGAGCAGATGCGCCGCCGCACGATGAACGTCATTGGCATCTACGACCTGGGAATGCCCGACATCGAGAAGCTCACGGTCTACATGTCACTGGCCGAGGCGCAGGCGCTCTACGATCTACCTGGCCAATCGACCGAGGTGGCGGTCTTCCTTGGCCAGATCGGGGGCGAAAGGAAGCTCATCGACGAGCTGGCGCCCGATTTACCGGGGGTTGAGATCGAAACATTTGAAGACAGCTATCCTGAGCTGCAGTACGCCCTGGCCTCCAAAGGTCAGGTGATGGACATCTTCAGCATCATCATCCTGGGGATTGCCGGGATCGGGATCCTTAACCTGCTGTTGATGGCGGTCTATGAGCGCACGCGGGAGATCGGGGTGCTGGGCGCCATCGGTATCAAGCCGCGGCAGATCTCGTTGCTCTTCATTCTCGAGGGAACGCTCATCGGCCTGGTGGGTGTGGCGGCGGGAATTGTGCTCGGGCTGGTGTTCAATGGGATCATGCGGGCGGTAGGGTTGGACTTCACCGCCTTCTCGGGCATGACCAGCTATATGGCATTGATCTCCGAGAAGATCTACCCGAGCTGGGGGGTGGGCAGGCTATTGAGCCGGGCGCTGACGGTGGCGATCATTGCTGCCCTGGCCGCGGTGATCCCGGCCATTGAGGCCGCGCGCCGCGACCCGGCTGATGCGCTGCACTACGTTTGAGGGTCATCATGATCCAAGTCCTGAGACTGGCATATCGCAATATCGGGCGCCACCGGCGGCGCTCGTTCTTCTCTGCTCTGGCCATGGGAATTGCACTGGCCCTGCTGCTGATGATGGCTTCCTTCATTCAGGGGGAAACCGGCGACGCCATTGACCTGGCGATCCGCCTCCAGTCGGGACACCTGCAGGTGCGGGCGGAGTCGTACGACGAGGCTAGGACCAGCCTCAAGTGGGAGGACCTGATCGAAAACCCCGGTCAGATCGCGGAGCAGGTCGCCTCGATCGGCCCGGTGGCGGCCGCCACGCCCCGACTGTACGCCAGCGGATTCGTGACCACTCGCGACGAATCAACCGGTGTGCGCGTCGTGGGCATCGATCCGCAGTCGGCGGCCAACGCACCGTACCTGGCGGGCATGCAGCAGGGGGAGTTCCTGGACCCCGACGACCGCGAAGGCCTGCTGGTCGGCCTGGCCCTGGCCAACCAGTTGGACCTATCCGCCGGAGACCCAGTGAGCCTGTCGGTGAACACTTCTGATGGCAACGTCGACGAACAACGGTTCACTGTGCGGGGAATCTTCAGTACAGGCACCAGCGGTTTCGACCGAATGACCGTCCTCCTTCCGCTGGCCAAGGCTCAGGCTATCACCGGAGCCGGGGATCGCGCCAGCACGGTCTTTGTCTTGCTGCAAGATACGACACAGACCGACTCCGTGATCGCCGCCCTGCAAGCGCCGAGCTACAAGGTTCTGACCTGGCAGGACATGAACGAGCTGCTTGTTCAGACTGAAGAACTTTCCGCCAGCTACATGAGTTTCTTCTACCTGATCGTGCTGGGCATTGCCGCCACGGTGATCATCAACACCCAACTCATGTCGGTGTACGAGCGGACCCGCGAGATTGGCGTTCTTGCGGCAATTGGCATGCGCGGCCGCCGGCTGATGGCCATCTTCCTGGCCGAGTCCGGGTTCCTTGCACTGGGCGGGATCCTACTCGGGTTGGCGATCGGGGGGGTGGTGGTCGCCTACCTCACCCGCTACGGATTCCCCCTGAGCATCGAGGGGTTCGGGATCACCGGCATGCTGTTCGCCGACAAGATCTACACCGAGCTGACGATCCAGGACGCCGTCACACTGACGGTGATGACCTTCATCGTCACACTGCTGGCCGGCCTCTACCCGGCTGTGCTGGCCTCGCGCATGGAGCCCGTTGAGGCTCTGCGCGCTGAGAAGTAAAGGAGCGCTTCAGATGGAAGTGGCCAAGACTGAGCATGTTACCCGCACCTACACGGTCGGGAAGATTGAGACGCAGGCGCTGCGTGGCGTCAGCCTGGCGATCGAGAACGGCGAGTTCGCCGCGCTGGTGGGGCCTTCCGGCTCGGGCAAGACGACCCTGCTGCAGCTCCTGGGCTGCCTCGATCGTCCGACGAGCGGCCGTGTGCTCATCAATGGCCAGGATGTCAGCCAGCTCAACCGCAACCAGCGCGCCGACATCCGCCGGGGCACGATCGGCTTCATCTTCCAGTTCTTCGCCCTGATCCCAACGTTGACGGCCTACGAGAATGTGGAGTTGCCCCTGCTGCTGACCGGAAAACCGCCGGCCGAACGCAAGGAACGCGTAACGGGACTCCTCCAGTCGGTTGGCTTGCCCGAGCGGGCCAACCACCGACCCGACCAGCTAAGCGGCGGCGAGCAACAGCGTGTGGCAGTCGCACGCGCCCTGGCCACCAACCCCTCAATGATCCTGGCCGATGAACCGACCGCGAACCTCGATACCGCGAATGGCGAGGCCGTCATGGAGACGATGGTACGTCTCAACCAGGAGACCGGGGTGACCTTTGTCTTCGCCACCCACGATCCGCGCGTGATCCAATATGCCCGGCGGATCATCACCCTGCGCGACGGTGTCGTTGCCGCCAACGGCGCCCCGTCCAAGAGTCAGTAGCCAGATGCGCCGCGTTGCCCTGCTCCTTCCCTTGCTCCTGCTGGCTGCCGGATGCGGCAGCGTGGGAGGTGGCCCGACGCCGCTGCCCACCGTGGTGCTTGAGGTGGGGGGCTCTCCCTCCACGCCAGGTCCGACGTTTGGCAAGGCGACGGCCTCCGGCGTGGTGGCCTCCGCCCACGAGGCGAACCTGGCGTTCGACCAGGGCGGCCTGGTTCAGGCGGTGCAGGTCGCGCTAGGGGATTCGGTGCAGGCCGGGGACGTGCTGGTGGAACTGGACAGCACGCCGGCGCAACTCGAGCTCGATCGTGCGCAACGGGTGCTGCGCGAGATGACCTCGCCGGCCGCCATTGCCGCAGCCGATCAGGCGGTCGCCGCGGCGATGGAGGCGCAGGACAAAGCGCAGAAGAAGGTCGTCTCGCTGAACTACCCTCGGGCGACGGAGGCGTTCATCGACAATCTGCGCGCCCAGATCGTCCTGGCCCGCAAGGAATTGGCGGACGCCTCGCGGGAGTTCAACCACCACGAGGATGAGGCAAGCAATGACCCGGACCGCGCCCGCGCCGAGCTGCGCATGACCAACGCGGAGATCAACCTCAACAAGCTCGTAGGGACCTATAACTGGTACACGGGCCAGCCCTCGGAGATCGACGTGGCGTTGATCCAGGCCAATCTCGATGCCGCGGTCGCAGCCGTCGATGAGGCCCAGTGGTACGCAGCTGCATTGCGGGGCGAGCCGGTGCCGGCGGAGGCCTCCGGCGCGAAGTTGACCGAGCTGCAGAGCGCGGAGGATGCGGTCGTGGCTGCCGAGGCGCGGCTAGAGGCGACTCGGATTGTCTCACCGGTCGACGGGGTCATCGGCATCGTGGACATCCATCCAGGTGAGTACGCCATGCCCGGACAGACGCTGGTCCTCGTGACCGACCTCAACCGCTTGCAGGTGGAAACGACCGATCTGAGCGAGCTCGACCTCCCCAGGGTGGCAGTCGGACAATCGGTCATGGCGAACGTGGAGGCCATCGGCGCGCAAGCCGCCGGACACGTCCTGGCGATTGCGCCAACTTCCCAGACGCTTGGGGGGGACGTTGTTTTCCAGGTCATTGTCGCCCTCGACGAGATTCCCGCCGGCCTGCGCCCTGGCATGTCCGTCACGGTAGCCTTTGGCGATCTCCCTTGAGCTGGCACGTCGGCCTGGCTGGCTGAATCCGCCGGCAGCGCGGACCTTCGCATTTGCGGGGATGCAATCAATCCGCAGCAGCTTGGCCCGAAGGAGCGGACAGGATCAAGCTTTCGGTGATCCGCTCTCCACCCTGCCGCAGGTCGGGGAGAGCTTGTCTGCTCAGACTTGCAGTCCCCCCGGCCAGCGCTCAATCGAATGTGGGTTGATTTGGCGGCTTCTGTCGCTTAAGGAGCGCCGGCCACCGGAAAGAAACCGG
>JBFYRF010000229.1:0-4465 GCA_041302385.1 Anaerolineales bacterium
GCGCATGAGCACGCTGCACCGCTCCGGCCAGGGCGTGGTGGCCTATGTTAAGGGCGCGCCGCGCGAGATTGTCCAGCTGTGCACCTCGATCCTCCGGCAGGGCGAGATCGTCCCGCTGGACCCGCAGGCCCGCAGCCTGATTCTGGCGGCCAATGACGACTATGCCCGCCGTGCCTTGCGGGTGCTCGCCCTCGCCCGGCGTTCGCAACCGCCGCAGGCGGGCGGTTACAGCCCCGAGTCGGTCGAACGCGAGCTCACCTTCCTGGGATTGGTGGCGATGATGGACCCGCCGCGGCCGGAAGTGGCCGAAGCGATTCGCTGCTGTCGCGAGGCCGGAATCCGTTGGGCGATGATCACCGGCGACTACGGCCTGACGGCCGAGTCGATGGCCCGCCGAATCGGTATGCTCTCTACCCCGCAGCCGATGATCCTCACCGGGGCCGAACTCGACCCGCTGAGCGACGTCGAGCTGCAACGCCTGCTGGGCGAGCATGAGATCATCTTTGCCCGCATGGCGCCCGAGCACAAGCTGCGCCTGGTGTCGGCCTTCCAGGCGCTGGGCGAGGTCGTGGCCGTGATTGGCGACGGCGTCAACGATGCCCCGGCACTGCGTAAGTCGGATGTCGGCATCGTCATGGGCGTGGTCGGCACCGATGTCGCCAAGGAAGCGGCAGATGTCATCATCACCAACGACGACTTCGGCACCATCACCACGGCGCTGGCGGAGGGGCGCGCCATCTACGACAACCTGCGCAAGTTCACCACCTACATCTTCGCCAGCAATGTGCCGGAGATCGCCCCCTTCCTGCTGACAGCCCTGACGGGCATTCCCCTGGCCCTGAATGTGCTCCAGATCCTGGCCATCGATCTCGGCACCGATCAGCTGCCGGCGCTGGCGCTGGGGATGGAGAAACCCGAGCCGGACGTGATGAAGCGGCCGCCGCGGCGCCGCACCCAGCCGATCATCGACACACGCCTGCTCAGCCGCGCCTACCTTTGGCTGGGTCCGATCGAAGCCACCTTGTGCTTCCTCGCTTTCGCCCTGACCTACGCCGCCTTCGGCTACGGCGGGCTGTTCAGCCTGCCGCAGCTGCCCTGGCTCGAGACCCTCGGCCGCGCCAAGCTCAGCCTCGGGCAGGTGCACATTCTGGCCTCCACCGTGTTCTTCGCCGGCGTGGTCACCTCGCAGATCGGCAATGCCTTCGCCTGCCGCACCGAAAAGGGGCGGGTGCACCGGCTGGGCTGGCTGAGCAACCGCTACTTGTTGCTCGGCATCGGCCTCGAGCTGCTGATGCTGGTTGCGCTGATCTATGTCCCGTTCCTGGCCGAGCTGTTCGAGCTCGCCCCGTTGCCGACACACGCCTGGCCGGCGTTGGTCTTGTTCGCCCCGATCCTGTTCGTGCTGGAACGGATTCGCAAGGGCGCAGCCCTTTGGTTCGAACGGCTGCGCCACGGATGACGACGCCCAGAGGAGGGATAGGACGATGATCGCGATCATCATGGGCTGCGGCCGGGTCGGCGCCCAGGTCGCTCGACGCTTGGACGAGCAGGGTCACGATGTGCGGGTGATCGACCACAATGAGACCGCCCGCGGCCTGCTCGGCCCGGCCTTCGGCGGCGCCTTCATCGAAGGCGTCGGCTTCGACCGCCAGGTCCTGCTGCAGGCCGGGATCGAGCAGGCAGAGGCCTTTGCCGCCACCAGTTCATCCGACAACGCCAACATCGTCGCGGCACGCATCGCCCGCAATGTGTACCATGTGCCGCGCGTCGTTGCCCGGCTGTATGATCCGGGACGGGCGGAGATCTACCGGCGGCTGGGGCTGGTGACCATCTCGTCCACCACCTGGGGGGCGCAGCGGATCTTCGAGCTAATCGCCCATCTCCACCTCGATCCGCTGGTCAGCTTCGGCCGCGGCGAGGTCTCGCTCGTCTCGGTCGAGGTGCCTCCATCCCTGGTTGGACGTCAGGTCAACCAGGTGAGCGTGCCCGGGGAGATTCTGGTGGTGACGATCACCCGCAATGGCCAGGCCCTGGTTCCCCTGCTGGGCACAGTCTTCGAGCGCGACGATCAGCTGCACATCGCTGTGCGGCAAAGCGCCATGAACCGGCTGGAAGCGCTGTTCCAGCTCGGCCAGGGAGGGTAGCCATGTTCGTCATTCTGGTCGGCGGCGGCAAGATCGGATCGCATCTGGCCTCGCTCCTGCTGGCGGCAGGCCACCAGGTCAAGGTGCTCGACCATCGGCCCGACGTCTTCGCCAAGCTTCAGGAGGAACTCCCGCCGGAGGCGATCCTTCTGGCCGACGGCAGTTCACCTACCGACCTCGAAGCAGCAGGGATCCGCCAGGCCAGCGTCCTGGCCGCCGTCACCGGTGCCGATGAGGCCAACCTGGTCATCACCAGCCTGGGGCGCTTCGAGTTCGACGTGCCGCGCATCATCGCCCGGGTCAACAATCCCAAGAACGCCTGGATGTTCACGCCTGAGATGGGAGTCGACGTGGCCATCGACCAGGCCGATTTGATGGCCAACCTGATCGCCGAGGAGATGTCCCTCGGCGACATGATGACCCTGCTCAAGCTGCGCAAGGGCGAGTATGCCATCGTCGAAGAGAAGGTAGCCCCCAGCGCCATCGCCGCCGGCAAGGCGATCAAGGACCTGACCCTGCCGGAAGCCTGCACGCTCGTGGCAGTCATCCGCAAGGGTCAGCTGATGGTGCCGCGCGGGGATCTGGTGCTACAGCCGGTGGACGAGGTGATAGCCCTGGTGCACAGCAGCCAGGTGGCGGCACTGGCCGAGGTGCTCGACCCGGCGCAGTATCCGACGCGCGGCTAAGCCCGCCATCGTGCCCTCCGCCCGAGAGCTATTCTCGGCGGCCGAGGCGCAGGTCGAAGTCGGTCTGCGAGCGGGCGTAGGGCGTTGCCATCAGCGGCGACGAGATGATGAAGTCGGCCGTCGCCCGGTTGCACGCGGTGGGGATGTTGTACAGCACGGCGATGCGCAGCAGCGCCTTGATGTCGGGATCGTGCGGCAGCGGCTCCAAGGGATCCCAGAAGAAGATCAACAGATCGATGTCGCCCTCGGCGATGCGGGAGCCGATCTGCTGGTCGCCGCCGAGCGGCCCGCTCAGCAGCCGCGTCACCGGCAGGCCCAGCGCCTCGCTCACCCGGCGCCCCGTAGTCCCCGTGCTGAGCAGATCATGCTCGGCCAGCGAGCCTTGGTTGTAGAGCGCCCATTCCAGCAGATCATCCTTGCGGTTGTCGTGCGCCACCAGCGCGATGCGCTTGCGCTCACCCATCTGGATCGCTGTGTACATCTCGCCCTACCCCCGCTTTCCGATGTGCCCCGCGTGGCGTGCGGCGCGTTTCGCCGGATGATGCCTCAGCCCTCGCCATTGAGCCGGGTCGAGATGGAGAACTCCGGCGGTTGGGCCAAGTGCTTCTTGACGGCACACTGCTCGGCTGAGCGGATCAGCGCCGGCAGGTACTTCTCCGGGAACCCCTGGGGAACTTCGATCTCGATCTCCACCTGCTCGATCATGCCCGTTTCCCGGTTGCGGTTGGCCCGCTGCACCAGCCGCACGCCCTCGGTCGGGATCTCCCGCTGCCGCAGGAACCCCAGCACATAGATCCCAGCGCAGGTCGCGATCGAGGCCAGGAACATGTTGAACGGCGTCGGCGCGGACCCTTCCCCGCCGCCCTGCGGCGGCTGATCGGTGCGAACCACATGAGGCCCGAAGGCAGCATCGACCCTCGCTCCTCCAGGAAAGCTGACCAGCATCTCCATACATGTACCTCCGCAAATGTCCCCGGCCTGCCGGGCCGGTGAGTAGATGATTGTATTCGGTCTTCGGCCGGCGCGGCAGATCTCTCATGCTGGCTTCATTCTCGCTCCGCAAATCAGGTTGGGTCGCTACTCGAAGGGTCTTCGAGCCTGCAGGCCACACATGCCAGCGCCCGGACCGGGCTGGCTCGGGCGAAGCGGACACGGTTCCCTCACCCGCCCGATAAGACGAAAGAACTGCACCGTGGCTTCTCCGCCGGTGCAGTCCCCCCGATCTTGGGCGCAACCCGGACGCCGGCCGGGTCAGAATCCGAACATGCGCAGCGGCGCGTAGAGGATATCGGGGAAGAAGCTGTCCATGAAGAACAGAAAGACGAGGCAGGTCACAACCAACACCAAGCAGCCGCAGCCGGCCATCACCCAGGAACGCCGGCTGGTGGGCTTGATCGCGTCAGCAGGGATCCCGGCCGGGGTCGGCGGCGGGGGCGGCGGGGGCGTGGCCGAGGGCTGGACGCGGGGCGGCGGCACCGTCCGGATGGCGCCCGCCATTACGGTCGCGGCGGCCTCCGGCGAAAGCGAGTCGAAGGTCACGGTGACGTTCTCCCCAAAGCCCAGCAGGTTGCCCGCCGCCAGGGCGCGGGCGGTCACCAGGCGCTCTCCATTGACGAAGGTGCCGTTGGTCGAGCC
>JBFYRF010000238.1:0-17480 GCA_041302385.1 Anaerolineales bacterium
CCGAAGTTCACCGAGTGGTGGGGACGCCTGCAGGAACTCAAGGACCGCGGCTGCTGGAACGAGGACATCGGCTCGCTGGACTACCAGCAGGGTCAGGACCTGTTCGTCACCGGCAAGGCGGCCATGCTCTTCGGCAATGATACCTTCCTGGCCGGATGGGCGGAGACGATGGGCTGGGACAAGATCGGCCTGATGCTCACGCCGCAGTACGGTAGCGGAGAGCTGGCTGACGACTACATCGTCACCGCCCAGGGCTGGGGCATCACCTCGTGGTCGGACTATCCGCAAGAAGCCGCCGACTTCCTGGTCTTCATGCACACGCCCGACCGGGTGAATGCCTGGTTCGAAGCCACGGGCGTGCTGCCGGCCGATGACCGGCTGGATACCAACCTGATCACGCAGCCGCAGCTCCAGCAGGTCTATGAGTGGGATACCACCCGCGGTGGACCCAATCTGGAGAACTTCATCCCCAGCATGATGGACGAGCAGGCGAATTTCGCCGGCGTCCAATTGCTCTTTGCCGGGGATGCCACGCGCGAGGAACTCGGCCAGCTGACCGAGGACGTCAACGCCAAGTGGCGCGAGCAGAATCCGGACGCGGCCGCCAACTTCGAGAACTGGATCGAGTAGTCTTCGGGACGGACTAGGCAGAGAGGGGAGGGTCCGCCTCCCCTCTCTGCATATCTGCCGATGCAGTATCGCAAGCACGAGCCATGGTTGTACCTGGCGCCCGCGCTGGTCATGTTGCTGGCGGTTTTTGGCTATCCTGTCGTTCGACTGATCATCCTGAGCCTGCAGCGCCCCCAGGGGGGCGTCCCGATCTTCGTTGGGCTGGGAAACTACCAGCTGCTCTTCCGGGACGACGTCTTCCTTCAGGCAGTGAGCAACAACCTGAAGCTGTTGCTTACAGTCCCGGTGACGGTTGGGTTGGCGTTGGTGCTGGCGGTCTTCCTGTTTGAGCGCATCAAGGGCTGGCGTCTGTATCGCATGACGCTGTTCCTGCCCTACCTGCTGCCGATTGCCGCCGTAGGGCTGGTCTTCTCCTACATCTTCCAGCTGAGTGGCGTGCTCAACGACTTCCTCAACGCCGTCGGGGCGGGGGCGCTGGCCCAGGATTGGCTGGGGAGCACAACCCTGGCGCTTCCCACGGTGATGTTCGTCATCATCTGGAAGGAGGTCGGCTTTGGCGTCGTGCTCTTTCTGGCGCGGCTGATGTCGGTCGAGGAGGAACTGTTCGATGCCGCGCGCGTCGACGGCGCCAACTGGTGGCAGCTGCAGCGGCATGTGACCGTCCCGCAGCTCGCCACGGTGATCGAATTCTTCACGGTCATCTCGATTATCACCGTGCTGTCGTGGGTCTTCGGCTATGTGTTCGTCATGACTTCGGGCGGGCCGGGGAACGCCACGATGGTCACGGAGCTGTATGTCTACCTGATGGGCTTCCGTTACAACCAGATGAACTTGGCGGCGGCGGTTTCCGTTCTGCTGCTGCTGGTGACAGGGGTCTTCATCTTCCTGGAGCTGCGGCTGCGCGAGCGCAGCGACCTGGGGCTGGCGTCATGAGGGGGGCGCGGCGGCGGGCGCAGGATCTCTCGGGCAGCCTGCTCCGGCAGCTGGTCGTGATCTTCTTCACCGTGCTGTCCTTGTTCCCGCTGTACTTCATGCTGGTGTCGTCGCTGAAGAGCAAGGCAGATTACCTGGAGAACAAGTTCAACCTGCCGCCTCATCCGATCCTTGACAATTTTCTGACGGCCTTCGCCGGCGAGAAATTCCTTATCCGGTTCGCCAACAGCGCCATCCTCACCGTGGGCGCGGTGGCGCTCTCCCTATTGATCGCCTGTCTGGCGGCATATGCCTTTGCCCGGATGCAATTCCCCGGCAAGCGCACGCTGTTCAACCTGATGCTGTCGCTGATGGTCGTCCCACCGGTCGTCATGGTGGTCCCGCTGTTCGTGACCATGGTGCGCTTGGGGCTGGTCAACACCTACCAGGGCGTGATCTTGATCTACATTGGTCTGCTGCTGCCCTTCTCGGTCTATATGATGACCAACTTCTTTCAGACCATCCCGCGGGAGATCGTGGAGGCGGCGCGCATCGATGGCTGCTCGAGCTTCGGAGTCTTCATCCGGATCCTGATGCCGTTGTCGGCGCCGGCGGTGATCACCCTGACCGTGGTCAACTCCCTATGGGTCTGGAATGAGCTGCTGATCGCATTGATCTTCCTGCAGCGCGACGAGATGAAGACCCTGATGGTCGGCATTGCCTCGATGCGCTCGCGGATCTATGTCGACATCCCGGCGACGATGGCCGGACTGTTGGTGGCGACGATCCCGATCGTGGTGCTCTACCTGTTTGGCCAGCGCTACTTCATTCGCGGCCTGATCGGCGGGGCGGTCAAGTAGCCCGCCAGCAAGTCAGGCGGGCAACGCCGGCTGAGAGGCGCTGTGATCACACCTGCTCCCCGCATGTCGATCCGCCAGCGCCTGCTGGCTGTGCTCGACGGACGGCGTCCCGACCGTCCGCCTTTCCTCGATCGTCTGGAAGCCTGGTATGCCACCCACCTGCGGGCAAGAACCTTGCCCGAGCGCTTCGAAGGGCTCTCGCTCAGCGAGGTCCATCGCGCGGTGGGGATGGGCCAGCAGCGGTTCGTGGTCCCGTATGCCCTGCGGCTGCGCGGCGTGGAAGTCGTCTCCACTTTCAACGGAGAAGCCTCTGCGCGCCAATCGGATCCAGTCATCCTCGAGTTTCCGGGCATGTGGGATCTGGTCCCCCCGGACCGGCCGGGTGTGACCGAGACCGAGCTGCGGACGCCGGTGGGCAGACTGCGGTTGCGACAGGAATTGCTCGCCGAGGGCGTCGCCAACGGCACGTCCCCCTACTTGAAGGAGCATCTGATCAAGGAGTCGGCCGATTACATCACGGCCGGCTGGATTATCGAGCATGCGGAGTTTGTGCCGGGCTACGAGCGCGTGACGGCCGAGCAGGCTGCCATTGGCGCAGACGGCTACGTCGTTCCACTCCTTCACCGGATTCCGTTCCAGCAGGTGTTGCTGGAGTACCTGGGTGAGGCCCCGTTGTTCTACGCACTGCATGACGAGCGCCCGGCGGTCGAGCGCCTGCTGCATGTGCTGGACGAACAGCTGCAGGAGATCCTGGCGCGCTTGGCGGAGTTCGATGCGCCGTATGTGGAATTCCCAGACAATCTGCACGGCATGATGACCAATCCGAAGCTGTTCCAGCGGTACTGCCTGCCAGCGTATCAGCGCTATACCGACACCCTTCGCCGGCAGGGAAAGCGGGTGGGCAGCCACACCGACGGCGACGTTGGCAGCCTGCTGGGGCTGCTACGCGAGTCGGGTTTGGATGTCTGCGAGTCGATCTCCCCGTTCCCGCTGACCCCGAGTACGTTTGGCGAAATCTGGGAAGCTTGGCGCGGGGGGCCGATCATCTGGGGAGGCATCCCGTCTCCCATTCTCGAGGCGCGCACGCCGCAGGCTGAGTTTGAGGCCTGGGTCGATCAGTTGTTGGACACAATCGGTGCCGACCCGATCATCCTCGGTGTGGGGGACATGGTGATGGGCAATTGCCTGATCGAGCGCGTGGAGGCGATTGCCCGACGGGTGGAGCAACACGCGCCCTAGCTGGAGGCGGGTCCACCAAGAAGGCTGTTGACGCGGGGGTGGGGTGCCGCTCAGCTGCGCCGGGATTGTTGTTCGGCCCAGCTGACGGCCCGCTGCAGCGCTTCCTCGAGCGCCTTGTCCGCCGCGGGCGGCAGCGAGACCGGCCCGGCTTTGCTCAGGATCTCAACCACCCGGTCGTGGGCCACTTCGTGCGCCATCTTCGCACCGGCTGTCGCCCAATCGTCCAGGCTCTGCCGCTTAAACAGCTTGGGGAAGTACATCTCCTTGCGGAAGTGTCGGACCGTGTGGTCATGTTGCAGGAAGCTGCCGCCGTGCCCAACCTGGCGGATGACGTCCAGCGCCAGCGTCTCCTCGTTCAGCGTGATTCCCTCCAGGATCCGCCGGATGGAGTTGACGATCTCGTCGCAGATCACCACCATCTCCTGCGATCCATACATCCCGAAGGCCAGTGTCCCCAGGCTCTGGGAGAGCGTCATCCCGGCCAGACCGTTCAGCAGCATCTCCATGGCCGCCTCGGAGGCGGCTTCGGCGTCAGGGAATTTGGCTTCGACCCCTCCGCCCAAACCATAGACCGGGATGCGATATCGATGTGCCATCTGGATGACGGCCACCTTGCCCAGGTTCTGCTCCGGGCTTCCGTAGGTGACCTGCGTTGTGCGCATATCGAAGACATCGGTGTCTGGCTTCAACACAACCGGCGCACCGGGACGGATCAGCTGCGTCAAGACGACCCCGAACAGCACCTCGGCGATGGTCAACACAGTCGTTCCTGCAACCGTGGCTGGCGCCGTAGCCCCCATCAGCGGACCCGGCGAGTACAGCACCGGGACGCCGGCGTGCACGACGTCGATGATCCCCTCGTTCATGATGGCGATCTTCAACGGCGACACCGGCGTGACGATCCCCAACACGCTGGGGGATGTGCGCAAGGTTGCTTCGCCGCCCGATGCGGCCGCCGCCATCTCCAGCAGGTGCTCGGTGAATGGCCGCTCGAGGATGTTGATCACCGTGGGCTTGCTGGTGTTGCGGAAGATGGCGTCGAAGTCGTGGAAGAAGATCCCTCCGGTCGGGCAGTCGCCTGCCATGCACAGCGTCTGGACGAAGTCGATGTTGGGCAGGGCATGTCCCAGGCGGGTGCTGGTAACCATATCCTGCTTGGTGGGTTGGCGGGCGCGACCCAGCTGGTAGTCGAAGAACAGCGGTTCGGAGGTTCCGCCCATGCCGTAGTAGACGCGGCCTGGCTCGAGCAGCAGGCTGTTGGCCTCGTCGTGGCGTCCATGCAGGACAAAGCTGGAGGGGGCGGAGGCGATGGCCGCTTCCACCATCTCGGCCGGAAGGCGGATGATCCGAGCGTCTCGGTCGACATCGGCCCCCCCCTTGGCGAAGATGTCCAGGAATGCGGACGATTCGCTGAACAGGCCAGGGTCCCACAGCAGGGAAAGTGCGGCTTGATGCAGCCGTTCGACTTCCTCCTCCGACAGGATCTTGAGCGAGCCACCGCGCATGCCGGTCTTCATGACGGGACCTCCTGCGAGCCCGGATGTTGTGGAATCGTTTGCATCCATGATAGGTGGGAGCGGCGAGACTGTCAAGCGACGGCCGGAGGATGGCCAGGTCCGTCGTAGGGGTCTGGTCCGACCGACCCCTGCAGGGCTGGCTTGCCTTCTCAGGTTCGCCCGACGGCCTGCCCCAGGTCGAGCGTCACGCGCCCTGCTTCAAGCGCCTGCGCGGGGTGCCCCAAGGCCATTTGCGGGGAACCGCGAGATCCGGGCTGCGACAGCGAGCGGGCCCGATGCAACCACCCCGATGGACGTTGTGGAACGTTACGCTTGACAGTGCCCCTCGGAAGTGCTAGCATAATGGAAACGTTCTCACAAACCGTGCCGAACAGATCCGGTGCAGGCGGGCAGCGCGGCGCTGGGGCCACACCCGGATGAGGCATGAGTGATTCCTGGGTGGCACCGGCCGACCCAGGGCGGCACGAGAACGCCACGCAAAGACCGGCTGGGGGCAGCGGCTGAGGGCGGGATTTCGATGGGCCAAGTGCGCAGGGCTAGCTTGAAGGATGTCGCCTCGAGGGCCAACACCTCGATCGCCACCGCCTCGCGTGCGCTGAGCGGGACGGGCTACGTTGCGGAGGCCACCCGGGAGCGGATCCTGCAGGCGGCGCAGGCCCTCCATTACCAGCCAAACCTGCGGGCGCGCGGACTGCGCCAGCGCGTCAGCCACAGCATCGGCCTGATCGTCCCCAACCTGCTCAATGCCTACTACACTGCCTTGGCAGATTCGATCTCGCAACAACTGGGCGCACGTGGTTATCACCTGCTGTTGGCCTCGACGCGGGACGACGCCGCCACGGAGCACGACATGCTCGTCGACATGGTCGGGCAGGCGGTCGATGGGCTGATCTGGGTGCCGTCGGTGGCGGAGAGCGATCTGCTCGACTACCTGGCCGGTCAGCACACACCGGCCGTGGCCATCGTCCGCCGGCTGAAGGGCGATCCGATCGACACCGTGGTCTTTGAGGATCGGGCGGGGAGCCAGGCTGCTACGCAGCACCTGATCGGCCTGGGCCACAAACGCATCGGCTATATCGGCGGGGACGTGATGTACTCCAGCAATCACGACCGCTGGCAAGGCTACCTCGAGGCGCTGCGTCAGGCACGCCAGGAACCCGACGAAGAGCTGGTGAGGTTGGGCACCAATCGCGGCACCTGGGGGGCGATGGCTGCCAACGAATTGCTGCGCCTGTCGTCGCCCCCGACTGCGATCTTCGTGGCCAGCAATGCCATCATGCCGGGCGTGATCCGTACACTGCGCCAGACAGGCGTCACCTTGCCCGATGAGATGTCGCTGATCTGCTTCGATGATGTCGACTGGTTCTCGCTGTCGGTCCCGCCGATCACCGCCATCAGCACGGCCTACACCACGCTGGCGGAGGCGGCAGTCGACCTCCTGCTGACCCGCGCCGCCGGGGGCTCGACCGGAGCCGATCGTCCACCGGTCTACATGGAGGTCAATTTCGAGTTCGTCTTGCGGCGCTCGACCGCTCCGCCGCGCGTCGGCGCGCTGCACTACCATGAGGCACCGATCCCGGAGGCGCTTGCTGGGGAAGGCTGAAGGCGAAGAGCTTCTGCGCCCAGGCGCGCAGTGGAACATAGAGCATCGGTTGGAGGCGAGCATGCATGCACTGTTGCAGACCGTGTATGACGAGGTGATCAACGGCGACCAGGCCGCTGTCGAAGCCGGAGTGCAAGCGGCGATGCAGGCCGGGCTGCCGGTAGCCTCGATCCTGAACGACGCCTTGATCGCCGCCATGCAGGAGGTCGGCGACCTCTTTGAACGCCAGGAGTTCTACGTGCCCGAGATGCTTGTCGCCGCTCGGGCGATGCAGTCGGGCCTGACGCTGATCAAGCCGAATTTGGTGCAGGCCGGCGTTCCCGCAGCGGGCAAGGTCGTGCTGGGCACGGTCAAGGGGGACCTGCACGATATCGGCAAGAGCCTGGTGGGGATGATGCTCGAGGGGGCCGGTTTCGAGGTGATCGACCTGGGCACCGATGTCGGCCCGGAGAAGTTCGGCGAGGCCGTGCGCACGCACCAACCGCAATTGGTGGGCCTATCGGCGCTGCTGACCACCACGATGCAAAACATGAAGTCCACCCTGGAAGCGCTGGAGGATCTGGGCGTGCGCGCCCAGGTGCGGGTGATGGTCGGCGGCGCGCCGGTGACGGACGCCTTCGCCAAGCAGATCGGTGCTGACGGGTACGCGCCAGACGCCAGCCGCGCCGTGGCGCTGGCCAAGTCGCTGCGGTAGTTCGCGGCGCACAGCCCAGGAAGCCAGCGAACCCTATGCGGGCAGCCGGAGGCGGCTGCTCGCTTCCTCGGTCTGGCCAGGCTGAGCCCAGGCCTGAACCACCGGCGATTACGCCTCGCGGGCCTGACGGTGAGGTCGGCGGTCAGGCCTTCTGGCACTCAGCCAGACCAGGCCGGCTCTCGGGCGAAGCCAAAACGCCCCGCCGTGCGGGCATCCAGGCGCAGGGGTGTCGAGCCAATGCCATTCCGAACCGCAACCTCGCTTTGCGCCTGGGTCTCCAAGGACTCGAGGAACTCGCCAGCACGACGCAGTCCAAACCGAGTTGGCCGGCGCGCCAGGGACTGCTTGTCGCCACGCACCTGCAATGCGACAATGGGCCACCTTCAATCGGGGGCCTGCCGAAAGCATGGTCGCTCTGCGCAGCCTGTATCAACACTGGGGCGAAGCCGTGGCCTTCGCCCTATCCGCCGCCGCCGCCCTGCTCTGGGACTGGCAGGCCTCGGACGTTGCCTGGGGACTGTGGATCTCGAGCCTGGTCACTGGCTGGGTGATCCTGGGCTCCGCCGTTCTGCGCGTCTGGCTGAACTCAGCCGGAATTCTCCGTCTAAGTTGTGAGGACGACCCGGCTGCAAACGCGAGGTTGCAGCAGTTCCTGCAAACCCTGAAAGCCGGACCGGGCGCGGGCTGGGCCGGGCTGCTGATCCCCCTGGGGATGGCGGCATTCGGGTTGTTCACCTGGTTCCATTTCACGATGTTCCACACCATCCTCGGCGCGCTCATGTCTGTCTTCCTGGCTGCTGAGCCGGCCGAGTTGCTCGGACCGAACGGCTACATCAATGCCGACACCTCCGACCTGCTGTGGCACTTGATTACGACCTACCTGGCGATCATCGTAGCGACGATGGTCACTCGCTGGCGGAGCATCCTGCAGGGGAATCCCGTCCAGCGGATGCAGTCGATCTACTCGGTCATCATTCGCCTGCACGTGTTCGTCCTGCTGAGCGGATTTCTGTCGTTCGTGATCCTATTCGGGGAGGGGGTGTACCAGCAGGTGATGGTGCTCACATTGCTCTTCCTGTGCTACTTCCCGTTCGGCAGGCTCGGGGTGACCTCGTCAGAGCCGTGAGCTCGCCGGCTTAGGATGCTCGACGAGTTGTGAGCGTGGCGTGCAGGGGAGGCACACCCACACAGCACCAGCTGAACCCAGGGAATTCTTGAGTCCGCGAGCGATAGAGCCAACCCGGAAAGGCATCCCCCATATCGCTGATGCTCATTGGCGAAAGGTAAGAGGCTACCGAGGCGGGACGGTTCACACGAGGCATGTTGCCGATGGGGAGCCGGGCGTGACCGATCGGTGGATCAGGGGAGCCGGCGCAGCCCCGGCCAACGAAGCCACAACAGGCCAGCAAAGCCGAGCAGGAGCACCGCTGTCAAGGCGACCGTGATCGGCTCTCCGAAGGCCGCCGCGGCAACGCCGGCTGCCAGCGAGCCGATCGGGGTCATGCCGAAGAACACCAGCACGTAGATGCCCATCACTCGTCCGCGCAGCGCGTCCGGCACCTGGTTCTGGACGAGCGCGTTGACCGTATTGATGATCAGCATGAAGCCCCAGCCGACGGCGGCGAAGGCCAGCAGTGAGAGGGGGAGCAGGCGGGCCGCGGCAAAGGCGAGCAATGCGAGGGCCATGGCGAAGCTGCCCAGGGTGAGCAGCCTGCCCTTGATCTGGTACCGCCCGAGGGCGGCAATCATCAGCCCTGCGATCAGCGATCCGACGCCGCGTGCCGAGAGCAGCAGCCCGTTCGTGGCTGCCGTCCCGCCCAGGACATCCACCGACCAGGCCGGAATGAGCGTCACGATGCCGATGCCAAAGAAAGCGAATGCACCGAGGCTGAGGATCAGTCCGCGCACGCTTGGAGTACGCACGACGTAGCGCAATCCCTCGCGCAGGCCCCCGGCCGCCGAGCCATTCTTCTCGACGGCAAGCACCCTGTCGAAGCGCATCAGCGCCAGGGCGCCGATCACAGCCACGAAGGAGATGGCATTGATCACGAAACACCAGGCAGCCCCGGCGAGCGCGTAGATGATGCCGCCCAGGGCCGGCCCCACGATCATGGCGGTGTTGAACATCGTTGCGTTCAGGGCGATGGCGTTGGTCAGGTCCTGCCGGCCTACAAGTTCGATGGTGAAGGCCTGCCGCGCCGGCGCGTCGAAAGCGTTGGCCACGCCAAGCAGGAAGGCCATGAGGACGATGTGCCACGGCTGGACCAGCCCGCTGAAGGTCAGGTAGGCGAGCGTGAATGCCAAGAGCATCATGGCGCTTTGGGTGATGATCAGCAATCTGCGGCGGGGAATCCGATCGGCGACGACGCCGCCGTAGAGCGTGAACAGCCAGCTGGGCATCCCGGCGGCGAAGCCGACGTACCCGAGATAGGCCGGCGAGCCCGTGAGTTCGTAAACCAGGAACCCCTGGGCGGTCATTTGCATCCAGGTTCCGAACAGCGAGACCATCTGCCCGGCGAACCACAGCCGGTAGTTGGGGTGACGCAGCGAGATGAACGTCTCCCGCACTCCCCGCTGGATGCGCGTGCGGGTGATCCGGCGCCTCGGCGGACGGATCGCCTCGGCGGGCGGCGCCTCGTCCGTGAATGTTCCCTCGCGCGGTTGCACAGATCCCATGCGGGTCCCCGGAACACCGGAAGCAGAATGTCAGGCTCGATCGACTGGAGAGAGCCGTTCGGCCCTGGGCTGGCTCTCCGCGTTGGGAGAGCCCAGCCTTCGGGCGCAGAACGGGGGTGTGGCCAGTGCCCACACCCCCGCTATTCTACAACCATCGTCCGGCCGGCGGCATACGCCCATGCCGCCGGCCGGAGGCGCCGCTAGGCGTAGTTGGCGGCCGAAAGCCGATTCAACTGCTGCACGTGCTCCTCGCGGTAGCAGTCCCCGAAGCGCGTCTTGGGCAGGCTCGTTTTGGTGCGCATCAGGTCGGCGTATTCGTCATCCTCGACCATGGCCACACAGCGTCCGATGCTGCTCTCGCCATCCACGAAGCGCCACGGGAAGAACCCTATTGTCACCCGTCGGTTGAGCAGCAGATCGATGTCGCCGCCGATGCACTCGGCGTGAATGATCCCGTGCGGGAAAAGCTCCAGGTGCATCAGCTGGTACTTGCTGTCATCGTAGAAATCGGCCAGGCCTTTGCCGTGCTTCTTCTGGAACACCTTCTCGGCCTGGCGGGCCTGGCGCGGCATCCAATCCCGGATGATGGTGTTCATTGGATGATCGGCGCTGCCGCAATCGACGCCCTCCCAGCGGATCCTCTTCTTCTTCATCCAGTCGGCGAACTCGCGGTCAGGTCCCGGATGCTTCACCATGTAGCGGATCTCGTCGGCATGGGGCTGGTCCCAGCCGAAGTGGTGGTAGCCGGTGTGCACAATCAGGATGTCGCCCTCCCGGACCTCAACCCGCTCTTCGACCATCTTGCTGGTGTACACGTCGTAGTCGGCGCACACGTCCGACAGATCGACGATCGCGCCTTCGTGCACCAGAAAGTCCATGTCCAGGCTGGCGATGTCCTTGCCCGGTGTGTGGAAGTGGATCTCCCCATCGAGATGGGTGCCCAGGTGGTTGGAGTGGGTGACGAGCTGGCCGTTGGCGCCGTTGGGCGCCAGGCGTTTGAAGTACTTGACCTGCAGCGGCTCGTAGGTCGGCCAGGGCGGGGTGGCGATGCCGAGGGGGATGGTCAGATCGATGAACTTCATGACGGTCTCCTCGTATCAAGAGTCCCGACGCGGCTAAGCGCCAGGAACGAACTTCAGCCCGTAGACATTCTCGTCGTACACCCTGCGGATGGGCGCCCAGGTTGGCTTCAGCTTCATGCCGAGCTTCAGTCCGGCGATGTCGTCGGCCTGGATCTGCCCCATTGCCTTGACGCCGTTCTCAAACTCGCCGATGCCGATGATCAGGAAGCGCTCGTCGAAGCCCCAGGGCAAGTTGAAGATCTGGGTGAAGGTGAGCAACTTGGCTTGGCCCGCCGGGTGAAGCGTTTCGAACTCGCGCGCCCTGCACTTCAGGCAACGGTCATGGAACGGATAGTGGATCTTGCCGCACTTCTTGCACTTGTAGGCCGTGATCGGAATGTCGCTCATGCCTCTACCCTCTTGAGCACGAAGGCGAGAACGTTGTTGCCGAAGCCTCCGAAGTTGACCGTCAGGCCGACGGTGGCGTTCTTGACCTGGCGGTTCTCAGGCAACTCGTGGCGCAGCTGCCAGACGATATCGACGACCTGGGCCACGCCCGTCGCACCCACGGGATGACCGCGCGCTTTCAACCCTCCCGAGAGGTTGATCGGGATCTGCCCGCCGAGGCGGGTCTTGCCGGCTGCGGCTGCCTTGCCGCCCTCGCCCTTCTTGAAGAAGCCGACGTGCTCGCTCTCGGCGATCTCCAGGATCGTGAAGGCGTCATGCAGCTCGGCTACGCTGACGTCAGACGGCTTGAGCTTCGCCATGGCGAAGGCTTTCTGCGCCGCAAGGGTGACCGCCTTGAGGTCGGTGGGGTCTTCCCGCTCAGCCAATGTGTGCGTGTCCGTCGCCTGGCCGAAGCCGGCGATGACGACATACGGTTTGGCGCGCTGCTTGGCCTGTTCGACCGTGCACAGGACCACGGCCGCAGCGCCATCACTCACCGGACACAGGTCGTACAGGTGGAGCGGGTCGGCGGCTACGGGATTGTTGACGACGGCGTGCGGGCTGTCGTAGATTCCCTCCCGATCGAGGGCCATCTCGACGTGGGCGTAGGGGTTGCGCGTGCCCATCTCCTGATTCTTCAGGGAGATCGCCAGCAAGTGCTCACGGGTCACGCCGTGCTTCTCCATGTACAGCCTGGTGAACATTCCGGCCATCCCGGGCAGGGTGATCCCGTAGGGATACTCCGCCTGCGGGTGAGTCATGGTGGCGACGAAATCGGTGGCGCGCCAGCCAGTGACCTCACGCATCTTCTCCCCGCCGGCCACCAGTACGGTGTCGTAGTAGCCGGAGGCGATGGCCAGCATGCCGTTCTTGACCGCCGAGGCGCCGGAAGCGGGCCCGTTCTCGATGGTTTCGGCGGCTGCCGGCAGCAGGCTCAGGCGATCCACCAGCGAGCTGGCGATGGACGTCTGGTGCTGGAGCATCCCACCGCCCATGTTGGCGACGTACACCGCGTCGACCGATCCGTTGCCCAGGCCGGCATCATCCAGCGCCTTCATCGAGGCATACGCCAGCATATCCATCAAGGTGTCTTCGTCGCGCCGGCCGAAGGGCAGCATGCCGACGCCGAGGATGGCGACGTCTCTCATGGTGTCACCTCCCTTTCAGTCCGGCGATGTGCTCGCGGATGGTGTCGTCGTCGGCGAACTTGATGTCCGCCATGGCCTCATCCAGCAAGGGCTTGGGCACGGGGCGGTCCCCCACCACCAGGCGCGACTTGGCCTTGAGGTAGGTCTCCCGCGTCAGCAGCCAGGAGTCGCCGCCCCCCAGCTCGTGCGGGATCGTGGTCGGTTCGAGCGGGTATTCGACCATCCAACGGCGGAACCCGATCGGGCTTTCGGCCACGATCAGGATCTCGTCCTGCCCGATGTAGTCGATGTGGTACTCCATCTTGGCCGCAAACAGGTGTGAGCCGATTCGCAGGCCGCGGTCAATGGCCAGCGTGTGGTAGCTCATGCCCACCTTTGCGTTCTCCAGCCGGCCGTTGACGATCCCCACCAGGTAGCCGTCGATCTGTCCTATCAGGCAGTATTCGCTCTTGACCCGATAGCGGTACCAGGCCAGCAGTTCTCCATACAGCCGGGCGCTGACGATGTCGTAGTAGTCCCGCTCGATAAACAGGCAGGGATGAACGGACTTCAGGATCGTCGGGACGTCCTCGCGTTCGGCCTGGCGCACCACCATCTGCTTGCCGTTGGCCAGTGTGATGACCTTGGGCGGGTAGGGCGGCATGGGGATCTGCGGCGGCCGCAGGACCATCTCGAGTTCCATGTCAATCGGCATAGAGCACTCTCCTCAAGTCTGATATCCGAACTGGATCAGCCCAGCCTGAAGCGCGTCCTGGTGCCTCCCACCCCGCACGGTTGTCCGATATCCCTGGCCCGTCAGCACAGCTCCGCCAGGGCATCGAATGCCTGGTCGAAACACCCCTGCGGGGCGCGCAGGATCCCGGCGCCGACCATGCCCACTCCCGGCTCCCGGTGGGCGATGCCGGTGTTCAGGCGGGGCAGGATGCCGGTCTCCCGCACCAGTCGCACGTCGATGCCCAGCGGGGTACCGCGGAAGTCGAGCGCCGGGATGGTGAAGCCGTCGTGTTCATCGAAGGTAATCTCGTACATCTCCAGCGTGGCGTCCAGCGCCAGGCTGGGCGTGCCACCGACAAACTGCGTGATCGCCGGGGCGGCGGCCATGGCAAAGCCCCCGTAGCCGGCGGTCTCGGTGATCGTGCTGTCGCCGATGTCCGGATTGGCGTCGGCGGCGGTGAAGCCCGGGAAGTACAGACCCTCGACCATGCCGGCCGGGGCTGTGAACCAGCGCTCAGGCAGGCACGACAGGCGGATGCCGAAGTCGGTGCCGTTGCGGGCCATCACCGTCAGCAGGCTGCAGCCGGCGATGCCCTCGGCCGGTTCCAGCGCCGCCTTGCCGGCCGGCATGCTCAGGTTCAGGAAAAAGTGATCGTTGCCGTTGATGAACTCCAGCACGCGCGCCTGGGCATCCCCATCGCGGCATGTGCGCGCCAGCGCTGGACCGATCGCTCGCAGGAAAAGCGACGTACCGGCGCGGTTGCGGTTGTGGCCCTCATCGCCCATGTGCAGCGCCTGGGCGATCAAGCTCTTGATGTCGATTCCATCCGGCAGCGTCTGCAGCGCGCGATCCAGCACCGGATACAGTTCGTCTTGCATCCAGCGCAGCCGGCGGTAGACCTCCTCACCCATGCCGCCGTAGCGCAGCACCTTGCCCAGCCCTTCGTTCTGCGTGGCAAAGGCCCGGTTGCCGAAGGCCTTGTTCTCGAGGATGAAGACCGGCATGCTCGGCGAGACGATCCCGGCCATCGGGCCGACGGTGTGGTGGTGGTGACAGGGGGAGAACTCGATCTCGCCGGAGGCTGCCAGCCGCTCGGCCGCCGCCTCGTCCGCTGCCAGGCCTTCGTAGATCAGTGCCCCCATCACCGCGCCGCGCTGTGGGCCGCACATCCGCTCCCAGGCGATCGGCGGGCCGGCATGCAGGATCATGCGATCGTGCATGCCGGGGATGACCTGGCGGGCGATGCCCATCCCCACCAACACCGGTCGTGCTTGCTGGATGCGGTCGCAGGCGGTCTGGTTGGCGACGTCGATCTCGACGCCCGAGCGGGTCACTTGCAGATGGCGCACACCTGCCGCAGGCGGCTTCCAATCGACATCGATCACCGTTACCTGCTGCTGGCGCAGCGACTCGGCCATGCTCTCCAGACCGAGATTGACTACGGTCAGGGGCTGGCCGAAGATGCGGGAGGGACGAGCCTGCGCCGGCCCAGCGGAGATGCCCTCGGATCCAGGAGAAGGGCGCACCGCGCTCATCAGGCAACCATCCATGCCGCCAGCTGGGCGGCTGCAGCATTGCTGCCACAGACCTGTGCCCCGGCAGCCCGCAACCGGCTCGCCTGACGCGATTTTCCCTGGGGATCGAGGTCTGTCCCGGTGACCGAGACCACTATCGGCAACTGGCGTCCCTTGACTCCTGCCTTGGCCTGAGCCTGAGCGATCGCCGGTGCGATCTCGGAGGCGGGATCCGGGTGTGCACCGTACCCCAGCACGACGTCCAGCATGATCGCCGCCACGTGCGGGTCGGCCGCCTCCTGCAGCAAGCGTCGCAGGCGCAGGCTGTTGTCGATCATCGGGTGCGGCCGACCGACGGTGAACTCCTCTTCGCCGAGATCGAGCGCCGTGTGTCGGCGGCTGCGCGACGAGTCCGGCAAACGATCCCCCGGTGAGAGCGGTGCGTTCGATCCGACGCGCTCGGACAGCAACTCACGCCAGATGACCTGCGCCTCGTAGCACAACGTGCCTCCCGAGAACAAGCCGCGCAGGTAGCGCTGCCCGGAGGATTGCCCGGCGCGCAGCTGGGTCGCCAGGCGTTTGAGACCACGCCGCTCATCCCGCAGGACCTTCTCCACCGGGGGGAGGTCCCGTCGGATCAGGCGGGCGGCGTACAGCGCCGCCTCGTGCAGCGTCTGTGCCGGCACGCTGTTGGCGGCACGCGCTGCATCCGGCGCGGCACCCAGGAAGCACACCACAGCCGGTTTCGAACCGGTTGCGACCAACGCGAGCATCGAGGCCGCCACGCTTGGCGCCGGCGGTTTGCTGACCAGAAGCAAGACCTCGGTCGCCGGGTCGGCTTGCAGCGCTCGGATGCCTTCGAGCATCATGCTGCCCCCGACGGCTTCGGAGAGGTCCCGGCCTCCGACCCCGATGCCCTGCGTGATCCCGACGCCCTCAGCGGCCAGCAGGCAGGTGACTTCTTGCAGGCCGGTCCCGGCGGCGGACACGACGCCCACCGGTCCGGAAGGCACGGCGTTGGCGAATCCAAGCGCGACGCCGTTGAGGATCGCCGTGCCCGCACCGGGTCCCATCAATAGCAGACCCTGCTCCGCTGCGTAGCGCTTCAGGGCGATCTCGTCTTCGAGGTCGACGTTGTCACTGAAGAGCAGCACATGCAGACCCTTGCGAAGCGCCTGCCAGGCTTCGTCGGCGGCATAGCGGCCCGCCACAGAGATGACGGCCAGGTTTGCCTGCGGTGCTTGCCGTATGGCGCCGCGCAGACTGCGCGGGCGCGCCGCCGGGCCAGTCTCCGGCTGGCGCTTGCGCGTGAGCAAGGCCTGGGCGCGCTCGAGCGCTGCAGGACCGATGTCAGGCGGCGCTTCGACAGCGATCACGAGATCGTCGGCGGTGGCGGCGGCCGCTTCGGGGGAGAGCAAGCGAGCGGCCTGCAGGATGGCCTTGTTGGCCTCGGTGCCCATCACGACCGCGGCATCGACCACGCCGGGCAGAGCGGCCAGCGCCTGCGCCACGAGCATCAGGCTGACCGAGTCGTGGTACGTGCTGCGTTTCACCAGGGTCGAGACGGTCATCTGCCGGCCTCCAGCTGGCCGAGCTGACGAGCCTCCTGCGGATGGGTGGGGAGGAATGCCCTGCGTCGCCGAACTCGCCGCGTCATCTTAATCCACAAGGCCGGCCTCGAGCATCGCCAGGTAGACCTTCTCCGAGGAGTAGGGCGGTGACGATAAGCGAATGCCTACCGCGTCATAGATCGCATTGGCGATGGCCGGGATCGTCGGGACCATCGGATGCTCGCCGATGCCGCGTGCACCCCACGGGCCATCGTCTTGGGGTACTTCGACCATGATCGCCTCCACCTGCTCCGGCGCGTCGGCGGTGGTGGCGATGCGATAGTCGACGAAGCTCGGATTCTGCAGAACGCCCTCCTGGAGCTGCAGGCTCTCGAACAGTGCCGTGCTCAGCCCCTGGACGAAGCCGCCCTCCATTTGGCCGCGGACCAGACCGGGATTGATCGCCCGGCCGACGTCGAACGCCGCCACGCCGCGCAGCACCGTCACCCGGCCGGTGTCTAAATCGACCTCGACTTCAACCGCCTGGGCGCCGGTGGTGTAGTGCACCACGGCGCGCTCACCCTGGCCGGTCTCCTTGTCGAGACCGGTGACGTAGGTCGGCATGAAATTGCCGTCGCCCACGATCGGCCCACCGGTCCAGCCCTTCCCGTCGGGCCTGGGCAGGCCATACACGACCAGGTCCTTCATGGGCAGCGACTCCTCGGTCTTGTAGGAGATCACGTTGCCGTTGACGATGTCCAGATCCTCCGGCGCTTCGTTCCATGCTTCGGCGACGACCTTGAGGATCTTGCCTCGAGCGTCGCGGGCGGCGTTCACTACGGCGTTCCCCATGCTCCAGGTCAGCCGGCTGGCGACCGTTTGCCACTCGTATGGGCTGTACTCGGTGTCGAGCG
>JBFYRF010000253.1:0-3103 GCA_041302385.1 Anaerolineales bacterium
GGCGCCGGGCTGGGTATGCGGATTGCCGGTCCAGTCCTCGGCCTGGCGGTCGCCGCCATTGCGCCGCTGGTGGTGATCCGCTCTGGGCGCGCCAGGGCAACCACCGCCCGCCGTCAGATGGAGCAGCAGTTGCCGCAGGCGCTCGACGCGATCGCCGCGGCACTGGCAGCAGGTCTCTCCCTGCCGCAGGCGATCCACTTCGCCGCCAGCGACCTGCCTGAGCCGGTGGCCCAGGTGATGGTGTGGCTCGATCTACGTCTGCGCCTGGGTCGCCCGATCGAGCATGCCCTGACGGAGGTCGTGCAAGCCTTCCCGGAGCCCACCCTCGCCTTCGCCCTGGATGGGCTTGCCATTCAGCGCGCATTCGGCGGGAATCTCGTGGTGATGCTGCACCAAACCGCTGCGCTGCTGAGGGAGCGGGCGGACATCGAACGCGAGGTGCAAGCGGCCACCTCGCAGGGCAGGCTCTCGGGCTGGATCGTCGCCGGGCTGGTGCCGGTCTCGGCCGCGATCCTGCTCTTCACCAATCCACGCTACATCGACGTACTCTTCCGAACGCTGATCGGTCAGGTTGCGCTGGTCGTTGCCATCGTTCTTCAGTTGGTGGGATGGCTGGCGATCTCACGCCTGGTCCGAGTCCGGTACTGATCCAGGATCTGGCGATGCATCCGTTGTGGATCAGCGTGCAATGCCTGGCGGCCGTGCTCACCAGCCTGGCGCTGTGGGCCATCAGCATGGCCTGCCGGCCGCGGTCTGTCTCTCCTCGCGCCCGGCAGCCATCTGTGCCGCTGGCGGAACGCATTGGCCAGGCGCTACGCCGCATGCCTGTGCCGGGAAGGCTGATTCGCCGGCTCGATCGGCCCGAGCTGGCTGCGCGGCTGCGTCAGTCCGCGCTGCCCTGGGATAACCGGCAGTTCATCGCCCTGCAGTGGTTTGCCCTCCTCGCCACAATCGTCCCGCTGGCCTGGCTGTTCGCCCTGCGCCCGCTCGACCCGCTGGGCGGTCTGATCGGCATGGTCTTGGTGGCAGCCGGTGTCTTCGGACCCCGTCTGTGGCTCAACCTGCGTTTGCAGCGCCGACAGCAGGAAGTCACGCTGGCCCTGCCGGACCTGCTCGATCGCCTGGCGTTCGGCTTGCAGGCTGGCCTCGGATTCGACGTTGTACTGCGCCGCGTGAGCCCTACTTTCCCGGGCCCGCTCGGCGAGGAGCTTCGCCGCACAATCCAGGACCTTGACCTCGGCCGACGGCGCGATCAGGCGATGGACGGCCTGGCACGCAGCACCGGCTCGCAGGATGTGCGGGCGTTCGTGGCCGCGGTCCGTCAGGCGGAAGTCCTGGGCACGCCACTGGCCGAAGCGTTGCGCGTGCAGAACGACCTGCTTCGGGCAGCTCGCCGGCGCCGGGCACAAGAGGCCAGCCGGAGGCTTCCAGTGATCATCCTTTTCCCGCTGGTGTTCTTCTTCCTGCCGGCCTTGCTGATCATCTACCTTGCACCTCCCCTGCTGCATTTCTTCCTGCTGCGATGAGAGCGCTGGGATGAGGCCCTGTCGTATCCTGCGCCCGCGCGAAGTCCGCCCCGGCACCCGGGCCCAGGCAATCGTCGAACTGGCGTTGGTGCTGCCGATCCTGCTACTGGTGATCCTGGGGACCGTCAACCTGGGCTGGCTTGTGACCTCGCAGGTGATCCTGACGCATGCCGCCTGGGAGGGTGCGCGGGCGGGAGCAACTCTGAGCGATCCAGAGAATGGGGATGAGGAAATCGTCGGCGCGGTATTGCGCGCCGCGGCCGGACTGGACGGCACTCGGCTGGTCACCCAGATCAGCCCGAGCCAGGATGAATACCCGCGCAATCAACCTTGGCCACTGCCGCGCGGCCACGCACTGACGATCCGACTGCAATACGCCCTCGCGCTTCATCTTCCGGTGGCGGTCACCGTGCCCCTGCGGGCGGAAGCGGTCACCCGAATGGAGTATCAGAATCCATGAGGATCCGGGGGCAGATCCTGGTGATCGCCGCCATCCTGCTCAGCATCGGCTTGTTGATTCTGGCGGTGGCGGTCGACGGCGGCAGAGTGTATCTAGAGCATCTGCGTCTGGAGCGTTCCGCCCAGTCGGCGGCCGATGCCGGGATTGGCGTAGCCGCCGAGCAGGTAGTGACTCTGGCGGCCGCACGGCAGACCGAGGCGGCTGAAGCCCCGGCCTGCGCTGCCACCTTCCCGGCGCCTTGCACGCCCACCCCGCCTCCCTTCCCCATCGAAGCCTGGCTCACCGAGGCCGACCGTCAAGCGCTCGTCTCTGCGGCCATCCAGGCGGAGGTCGAGAGCGTGGCGAGGAGCTACGCCGAGCAGAACGGCCTGGCGAGCGAGACCACCTTCGTGGACTACCCCTTCGACTACCAAGCGCAGGATGCGGTCGTGCGCGTTCGGGTCCGCACCCGCCGACAACTGGAGATCCTGCTCGCCGGTCTGCTGGATCCTGACTGGGTCAACCTCGAAGCGGCGGCGGTCGCGCAGGTGCCTCAGCGCTGAGGACAGGTATGGGTTTGGCCCAGGGGCTTTGGCTGCTCTGGATCCCGGCCGCGTGGCTGGCAACAGTCATCCTGTCGATCCGCGGTCCGCGCCTACAGAATCCTTACCTGCTTCCGCTGGCATGCCTGGCGGCCATCGGTTTCGTGCTGGCCCATGCCACCCAGGAAAAACCTTACGCCAGCCGGTGCTGGATGGTCTCGGGAGCGGCTGCAGCCGGACTGGTCTTGCGGCAGCTGATTCCCGCAGTCTTGCCTTCCTCCTGGATGGCGGCGCTTGGGGTGGCAGGCGTGGGAGTGGCTGGCGCATGTCTCGCCGGCCTCGCACTCTCCCGGATACCCCGCACCCCTTCCTTCACCCTCGATGCGCCGCCTGCAGATCACTTGATGCGAAGCGGCTGGTGGATCACCGGGGCATACGCCCTCGGATGGGCCGCGCAGATGCTGGTGGAACTCCCATTGATTGTGCAGGCTGCCCTGGCAGCTTTTGGCATCACGCTCTTCGTGGGACTTGCCGCGCTGCTGGCGGCGAGGATGAGCGGTGCGCGGCGCGAAACTAGCCTGCCTACCGAGATGGGT
>JBFYRF010000261.1:0-15109 GCA_041302385.1 Anaerolineales bacterium
GCTTGGGACCTGGAAGCTCCCGGCGGAGCAGGAGCGCATCCAGTCGATCCTGAGCGATGAAGCGACACGCAGGGCCTATGACTGAGCCGTCCACCGCGCCCAAGGAGTTCGCCAAACCCGAAAGCCTGATGGCGATGCTGGAACTGGACCTCGAGATGGAGGCGAAGGACGTGGCGGGCTCCACCGAGCGCGCCAGGCAGGCCGAAGAGCTCGGCGAAGTCGAATTGAAGGTGAAGCTGGAGGAGAATGCCGCCGATGAAGCGGGGCATGCCCGCGAGCTGCGCCGCCTGGTTCGAGGGCTTGAACTCGCGCGAAATCACCCGCGCGGCTGGCATGGGAATGCCCGCGCCGCTGGCCTCGCTGGAGGCGATCCGATTGCCTCCCTGATGCCGAAGATGGCAGCCGCAAGTCGCGGACGGACGGAGCATGCGGAGTGATCGATGCGGAAACGCCTGGGCTTGCTCTGGCTGATTGGGTTCGGGCTCCTTGTGACCGTTGCCTGCCGGACGCCGGCCAGCGTCGTCCCGCTGTCCGGTGAGGGCGTGGCCGTAGGGACAGAGGGCATAGCTATGGCAGAAACCCCCAGCGCTCCGCCTCAGCATTCGCAGGTGGAATCCTCTCTCGAGCCGGTTGCACCCACCCCGGGATTGGACGAGGAAGCCGGGCCCACTCGGGGAGGAGTTGTTCTTACTGTGGCCTATGACAACCATGCCAATGACGCCACGCTGGAAACGGCCTGGGGCTTTGCGTGTCTGATCGAAACCCCTGACGGGGTTGTGCTGTTTGACACCGGCGGCGACGGACGCATGCTGCTCTCGAACCTGGAAGCGCTTGGCTTCGATGTGCAGCGGATTGATGCTGTGGTCCTCTCGCACATCCACACCGATCACGTTGGCGGATTGGGGGCGTTGCTCGGGCGCAACGATGAGCTGGTCGTCTATCTGCCTCAGTCCTTCCCTTCGGAGTTCAAGGCGAGGGTCGCCGCCCGAGCACAGGTGGTGGAGGTGTCCGGGCCGACAGCGATCATCCCGGGCGTGCGCTCGACCGGGGAGGTAGGCACGGCGATTGTCGAGCAGTCGCTGATGGTAGAAACTTCGCGCGGGCTGGTGGTGCTCACCGGATGCGCGCACCCCGGTGTGGAGCAGATGGTGAGCCGGTCCCGGGAGTTCGGTCCGGTCCACCTGGTCATGGGCGGCTTCCATCTGGGCGAGGCCGGTTCGGGCGAGGTGCAGCAGGTCATCGATCAATTCATCGCGCTCGGGGTCGAGACGGTCGCCCCTTGTCATTGTACGGGGGAGCGCGCCATTGCCGCTTTCGCCGAAGCGTTTGGACCTGCGTTCATCCAAGCGGGCGTTGGCACCGTCATCTCGATTGATGAATGACGGGTCTCGTTGTCGAGCCAGGATGCGGCGGGTCACCGGGGGACGACCTCATGGGAGCAAATGCGGGCACACCGGAGACCGAACCCGCCAGGCCGCCATTCGCCGGGTCCCCGCACGGATATGCCCCAAGCTGCTGATCCTGGAACCCGGCGGAGGGAGAGACTGGACACGGACTGGGGAGACGTACTGGAAGTCGTTGGGGGGCGGACATGGAAAACCCGTCATGGTTCGCAGTTCAGGCGGAGCCCAGCCAGGGGATGGCCAGTGCGAAAGGAATGGGATGATCCTTGCCTTGCGCGAAGCGCCCCAACGCGTGAGCAACATCCCCGGGACGACAGGTCAGCCGCATCCGACGGCCTCACGCCAACTTGCCGTTCTACGAAACGCCGGCATCGTGACGGCTGGGCGGCGCGGGCCTGAGATGCTCCATCGGATCATGAATCCGAAAATCGTCTACATCTGTAACCTGATGGGGGATGTGCTGGCCGAAGAGGCGACACGTCGTTCGCCGTGGAGAGGCAGCTTGGTCGATGGCCATTCTGGATGATTTGCTGGCTACCCTTGTGGAGGATGCGCCCGTTCGGCAGGTCTTGGTGGGCGTACACTGGACGGTGGTGTGCAGCCGGGGCTGCGGCATGGCCTCCACGCTGATCGAGGAGAAGCCGCACGGCCACCAGGGTGTGCGCCAGGTGGGCCGCCTGGATCGGCTGACGGCTGTTGAGTTGGCCGGGCTGGCCCGATCGGACAGCCTGCTGGAGGCGAGTCTCGGGGTCGCAGCGATCAACTCGTTGATCGAGGTCGACCCTCTGTCCTTGGTTGAATCCAACGCCCTGGAGATACTGGTCGAGCGTGGCCGCGGCCAGCGCCTGGCGCTCGTCGGGCACTTCCCTTTCATCGCTTCGCTGCGGGAAGCGGTGAAGGAGCTCTGGGTGATCGAGCAGCATCCTTCCGAAGGCGAACACACGGCCGATGCCGCCGCCGAGTATCTTCCCCGGGCGGACGTTGTGGCGATCACAGGTACTGCCTTGATCAACCGCAGCCTGGACGGTCTGCTGGCGCTCTGCCGTCCGCAGGCATTTGTCATGGTGCTGGGTCCGAGCACGCCGCTCTCGTCCGTGCTGTTTGACCATGGGATTCATGCGCTGTCCGGGGTGCAGGTGGTCGATGCCGAGGCGGCGCTGCGCACGATCGGGCAGGGAGCCACCTTCCAACAGGTGGAGGGCGTGAGCCGGGTGGTAATGAGCCGGGAGAATCGCCCGTAACCCACGAATGCCGCGTCTGGGCAATCAACGTGTACGGCTTCTAGCGGGCACGGTGGGTTGGACGGTATCGAGGACCGGGGAATTCCCGAGGCAGGCGAGTCGCCTTCCACGCGCTCTCACCGGCAGTCACTCCCTACCGTTCCCTGGCGTCGCCTGAGCCGCTACCCGGAAAGACAAGCCCCGGGGCCGGAGGCGCCGGGGTGTTCTCATGCTTTCAGTGAGGAAGCGACAATGGGATGCTCCGCGACCCGCCCTGGCCTGCGGGGCATGAGTTGAAGCTTGCGCACTAGGGCTGCCCAGGACGTTGATCGCTGTGGCCGGCGGGCCAGGGAAACCATGATCAGGGGTCTACAGAACCGGGCACCGGCGCCTCAGACCCTTGCTCGCCTTCGGCCGGATTCCGTATAGGGGTCTCGCTCTTCGGCGTCGCCTTGCGGGCCCGGGCCCTTGACCGTCTTCTGGGGGCAGGGAACGGAAGATCCCGAGATGCCTAACTGCACACGTGACGGTACAGCCGGGCATGGGATGTGACATGATGCCTCCCCGTCTCCCCATGTGAGGACTCGCTGCAGCGAGCCGGATCCAAGCCTCGCCACTCTCTCCCCGTTTGAGCTGAACGAAACGCTGCCGTCCGGCCGTTCGGCCGGCAGCGGCCGCTTCTCACGGCAATTGCGGACGAACATCCTCGCTGGATCCTCAGCGGCGTGCTATACTCATTGAGTGAGTACCGGACATGCACAATAACCCACCCAGGGCAAGCACTCTGGAACCGGAGTACGTCGTTCTGGGTTTGCTGCTCCAGCAACCGGGCCATGGCTATGATCTGGACCGTCGCTTGCAGTCCGAGTTCCGTGCGTTGTGGCACATTCCTCAGAATCAGCTCTACGCCATCCTCCGCCGCCTGGAAACGCGCGGGGAGATTGCCGCCGAAGAGCGGACTTCATCGGCCGGTCCGCCGAGGCGGTTCTACAACATCACGCGCCGGGGCCGGGCGCGGTTCCGCCGATGGCTCGAGCGACCGACTCCGATGAGTGTGCGCGCGCTGCGGGTGGCCTTTCTCACGCGTCTCGAATTCGCTCTGGCGCACGATCGGGCGACCGCCACCCGGCTCTTCGACGCCCAGCGACAGGCTCTCCAGGATGGCCTATCCGGGTTCAAGCAGCTGGCGTCCGATTCGGCGGAGGCCGGCAAGCTGAACCGTCTGGCGTCGGACCTCCGTATCCGTCAACTGGACACCGTGCTGGCCTGGATGGAGAACGTCCAGACCGAGTTCGGGCTGGTCCCATCATTGCCGCCTCATGCTAGGGAAAGGTGATCATGAAACACAGAGTGCTCTGGGTCTCAGTCTCCTTGCTAGTCCTGGGGGCTTGTCGGCCGGCGGTTGGGCTGGCGACGACGACGCCGACACTGGATAACGGGTCGGCGACCAGCCAGGAACCCGCCGCCACAGTCGCGGCGGATGCGCCGCCGGCGGCCGTGCTGACCGATGCGCTGGGGCGGGAAATCGTGCTGGATGAGTTGCCTGAGCGGGTGGTGATCGCCGGGCGCGCCGCCCAACTCATCCTGCATGCGGCCTACTTCTTTGATCAAGCCGACGCTCGCGTGGTAGCCATGGAGCAGCGCACCCAGCGCGGCACATCCATGATGCCTTTGGTTGACACGGCATTCGCCGAAACGATCCAGCTCGAGCGAGATGCGTCAGCTGAAGCGATTGCCTCAGCCAATCCGGAGGTCGTGCTGCTCAAGAGCTACCTGGCCGGAAGCGTGGGCGCGCCTCTGGAGGCTCTTGATCTGACCACCCTCTATCTGGACCTGGAAACCCCGGAGCAGTTCTTCCGCGACGTACGGGTTCTGGGAGCGGTCTTTGGTGATCCGGGGCGGGCAGAGGAAGTGCTTGTCTTCTACCAGGACCGGCTCGATCTCGTTTCTCGGGCCACCGCCAGCGTGCCAGCAGAGGATCGTCCCCGTGTACTCCTGCTGCAGTACACCGATCGGGGCGGAGAGGTCGCCGTGAACGTGCCACCGGCGGAATGGCTGCAGACGATGCTGGTCGAGCTGGCCGGCGGGGAGCCGGTGTGGCTCGATGCGGCCGGCAGCGGTTGGACCGTCGTCGATTTTGAACAAATCGCAGCCTGGGACCCAGACTATGTCTTCGTCGTTAACTACGGTGAGGACCCCGCTCTGGCAACAGAAGCCTTGCGGGCAGATGGCAACTGGGCGGCTCTGAGGGCCGTGCGTGAAGGCCACCTGCTCGGTTTCCCCGGCGATTTCGTCAGCTGGGATCAACCTGACCCTCGCTGGATTCTGGGCCTGGAATGGCTGGCGAATCGGTTGTTGCCCGAAGGCTCTTTCCCCTTCGACGCGCAGTCCGCAATGCGGACCTTCTATGAGGAGCTTTATCGCCTGGATCCAGCAGTGTTTGAGACCGAAGTCCTGCCCTTGCTGAATGGAGACTATGCGCCTTGACCATGAGTCAAGTCAGCGGGTGCGGGGGGCAGGCAGGCGAAGCGGGCTGGCCCTTCTTCTGCTGAGCCTGATCCTCCTCGCCGGGGCATCGCTCTTCCTCGGACGATACCCAGCGCCTTACTGGACTCCCCCGGCCCTCTTGGCAAATGACGAACTGGCGCAGCGCCTGGTCCTCTCCCTGCGCCTGCCTCGCATTCTCGCCGCCATCATGATGGGGTCAACCTTGGCAGCCGCCGGCCTGATCTTCCAGATGGTGTTCCGCAATCCCCTGGTGGAGCCAGGCTTGTTGGGCGTCTCCCAGGGAGCTGCGCTGGGGGCCGCGCTTTCGATCCTGGCGCTTCAGGCCTCGCCCCTGATGACCGAGATCTCGGCGGCGGTGTTCGCCCTGCTCGGGCTCTCCTTGTCGTTTCTCCTGGCGCGCCGGATCCGCTACGGAGGCTGGGTGCTCCGGCTCATCCTGGCGGGCATTGCCGTCTCCGCCCTCTTTGGCGCAGGAGTCGGGATGCTGAAGTACGCGGCGGATCCGCTCAGCGAACTGCCTGAGCTCACATTCTGGCTGTTGGGAGGCCTGTGGGGCGTCACCTGGCGCGAGACGGTCTTCCTGCTGCCCCCCGTCGCATTGAGCTTGGTCCTCGCCTGGGCGATGCGCTGGCGGATGAACCTGCTGACCTTGAGCGATGAGTCTGCCATCTCGCTAGGCTCGCGCCTGCGCCGGGAGCGATCCCTGGTGCTGCTTGGCGCCGTGGTTGCCGTGGCGGCGGTCACAGCCGTGGGTGGCATCGTAGGGTGGGTGGGGCTGATCATCCCCCATGTGGCCCGCCGGCTCTTTGGCGCCGACGCGGCGCACGCTCTCCCGGCGGCTGTCCTGTTGGGCGGGATCTTTGTACTGGTGTGTGACACGGCGGCGCGCACCCTCTTGGGTGGGGAGATTCCCCTTGGGATTCTCACCTCCTTCATTGGAGCACTGGGATTTGCGCTCCTGATGATGCACACCGGAGTACGGCTCAGGCCATGAGCAAGACCGATCTGCTGCATGCGAAGGATTTGCGCTTCGCCTTTGACGGCGCATCCGAGCCCGCCGTGGATGGCGTGAGCCTTCGCCTTGGAGAGGGTGAGGTGCTGGCCATCCTCGGCCCGAATGGAGCCGGAAAGACCACCCTCCTGCATCTGCTGAATGGGATCCTGAGACCCCAGTCAGGCCAGTTGTATTTGGAGGGGCAAGACCTGAGCGCCCGGCCCCGCAGCCAGATCAGCCGCGTGGTGGGCCTGGTCCCCCAGTTCGAGCACGTGGCCTTCGAGTACAGCGTCGAGGAATACGTGCTCATGGGTCGTGCTCCGCACCTCGGCATGCTCGAACTTCCCACTCCGTCTGATCGCAGGCTGGCCGTGGAGTCACTGAATCAGCTTGGACTGCTGGCTCTCAGACACCGATCGATGCTTGAGCTCAGCGGGGGCGAGCGGCAGATGGTGGTGCTGGCGCGGGCACTGGCTCAGCAGGCACGGCTGCTGCTGATGGATGAGCCCCTGGCCCACCTCGATCTCAGCAACAAAGGGCGCATCCTTGGAGTGATACGCCAGCTGTCGGTGGCCGGTGTGACCGTCGTGTTCACTACGCATGAGCCGGACATGGTCCAGGGTGTTGCCCAGCAAGTGCTGCTCATGCGAGAGGGGCGAGTGGTGGCTTCGGGTCGGACCGAGACGGTGCTGACCTCCGAGACTCTCAGTCAGACCTACGGTGTGGCCATCCGTGTCCTGATGGTCGATGGCGTGTCCCTTGTGCGTCTCGAGGCGATGTTGTGATCCCACCCTGCCCGGTGCGCGTGCTCGTGACGGGCGAGATGCAGGGCGGCAAGACGCAGACCTGCGGGGCCGCCGCCGCGCGTTTGCGTGAACACAGGTGGGACGTCGGCGGTGTGCTCTCGCCCGGCGTCTGGCTGGGGAACCAGAAGGTGGCCATCGATGCCCTCGATCTGCGGACTGGCCACACGCGGCGCCTGGCCGAGCGCGCTGGGGCGGGCACTCCCCTGGCAGGGCCGGCGACGCCTGGCTGGTGCTTTGATGCCGAGACGATCGCGTGGTGCAATCGGCTCCTGGCCGAGGCAAGCGGGTGCGACCTGCTGGTGGTCGACGAGCTGGGACCGCTGGAGTTCGAATCTGGAGAGGGGATGACAGGGGGCATGCGGGCGGTGGATGGTGGTCGCTTTCGCCTGGGGCTGGTGGTGGTGCGCCCCCGTCTTCTTCCAGCGGCGCGACAGCGTTGGCCTGGGGCCGAGGTGCTTGTGGTGGATGGAACGGCAGAGATCCCTGGGAGGGTCGAGAACCTGCTGGAGCTCGCCCGCACGCTGAACCCGCCTCGGTTGCAGGATCGTGAGGCAGGATTGAGACCGTCCGGCAAGCCCAAATCCTGAAACCACCAGGCCGTCAGTTCGCTGGGTGGTGGTGCCCAGAGAGGAAGGCAGGCTCTTGCCAACAGGGATCCCCAAGGATCCACGCCCACGCGCCGATGGTGGGCGTTTTGCTTTCTGGTGTGATGAGGCGTGCCGGACTGTGCCTGCGCCGCGCGAGGGGCCTCTCCCTCAGGCATGCAGGCCAGACAGCAAGTCCCAGGTGGGACGGAGGACATACAACGCCTGGGGCTGGAGCAGCGTACGCAATGCAGCAGGCCAAGCTTGCGCTCGAACTGGCCCTCGGCTGGACCATGGTCGGCTGGGCTATGCAGAGGCAAACCCATCCGGCCTGCCGTCTAATCGTTCCCGGGGGTGCGAAGGCAGCCATTGCAGTCCACGAATCGCTCCCTAGAGGGGATGAACAACCATTGGTTAGCCCCACCGAGAGGGATGACGGATCCAAAGCGGTCGGAGATGAACTCGAAAGCTACGGACGCACTTGGGGTGACGGTCAATCGGCCGCGCTCATACCTGGGACAGGCTGAATCAGGCATCGGCCCCGAATCGGTAACCTTAGTCGCGCGATCCATACGCCACTACCGCGCTGTCCTCCTGTGCTTCATCGTCGCCTCCGTGGTATTGCCCGTGGTCGCGGGTGCGCTGTCGTTCTCAGGTCAAATATCGCTCAGGGAGCCCGGGTTGTCCTGCCCTGCCCGCACGGAGGAACTCCTTATGGCCTATGGGGCGCCCATCCTTGGGGGCGTGCTCGTTGGAGTGCTCGTGGGTGGGATGTACTTGCTGTTCAAAGCACTCCGCGGCGATCCCCGATCGATGACCATCCCGCTCACAAGCATCTCGATCGTGAAGCACAAGGGCCGGGTGTTCGTGCTACGGGCCGCGTTCGATGGCGCGCGGCATCCCGGCAATCGGACCGTGGTTGCGCGCAGTCGCGAAGACGCGATCGCGGTCGAATCTGGCCTAGCGACCGGCGGCGGGTAACGAGCGGCCAACAGGCGGTTCGAGCCGGCTCGCTTCGCTCGCGGCTGGCGTGCCCAGCTTTTAGCCGCCGCGCAACAGCGGTACCAAGCCCGCACATCGACCTGACCGGATCGCCCCGGCCTGAACGGGGTCTCCGGCGGGAAGGGCAGGTGTAGCCTGCCTTGGCGCCAGGCCAAGGCTCGAGGCCGCGAGGCGCCCGACGCCATCCCTCGTTGTCGCGGTCCTCGTCTACAGGGTGCTCGGGCTCCTAGGGAATGAGCCCTGCAGGAACGCCCTCGGGATAGAGCAATTGAATTGCCTCCTCAATCCGAAGGATCCGATTGTCAGGATTAGGGTGGGTGCTGAAGAATTCGGGCGGCCCGGCGGCATTGCCTTCGGCCAGGATCTGCATGAGGTCGATCATTGCGCGCGGGTCATACCCCGCGTCGGCCATGATCTGCACCCCCAGGGCGTCAGCTTCGAGTTCATCATTGCGCCCGAATTTCATGTTGACCAGCTGGCCCACCAATACGGCCATTTGGGCGGCCTGCTGGCTGCTGGGGTTCTCGGGGTCGTAGCTGGCGACGATCACCGCACCCGTTATCCCTTCGGTAAGCTCCATCTGCGCAATCTGCTCAGAGCTATGTCGCGCCAAGACATGCACGATTTCATGCCCCAGGACAGCCGCTAACTGACCCTCCGTCTCCAGGCGATCGATCAGGGCACGCGTAACAAACACCTGACCGCCTGGCAAAGCGAAGGCGTTCACGGTTTGCGGGTCAGCCAGCACGTGAAACTCAAATGGGTAACCGGACGAATCAGCAATTCGGCCCTGTGCGAGGGTCTGCCCGATTTCTCCGACCACAGTGGTGTAGTCCGGGTTGGGCTCGAGGCCGCCAAACTGGGCCTCCATTTCCGGCGCGGCCTGCAGGCCCATGGCGATCTCTTGATCTTGGGTCATGCTGACGTACTGGTCCTCGCCCGTCACTGGATTGAATTGCTTGGATCCGAGGAACGAGACAACCGCAATGGCCACCAGCACCAGCGCAAGGCCAATCCGAATGCAGCCGCCTGACAAGGCTGGAGATCTGGGGGTCACGCGCTGGCGAAGATTCGAACTCTTGTACATGGGGATCGCCTCCTAAGCGTTAGAGACGGGGAAGGGAATATCGTACTTGTCGAGGAGCTCGTAGACCACGCCGACCAAACCTCCAAGGATCATGTGTGTCACCAGGAGCAGCCAGTTCCGAAGCGGATAGATCCAGGGGAAGAAGGCGCTCACGGCGTAGATGTCGATCACGTACAAAGCCAGCCCAATCAGCGCCCCTCCCACGAACCCCACGACCAATCCCCAGCGGTGAATGACCACCACAATCAGAAGTGCGTAGGTGAATGAGAGAGCGAAATGGAGCAGCAAACCTGTGAAGAGGCTCAGTGGCGAGGTTCCATGCGTCACGGGAATGACCTCAGGCCCGAGCACCAGGGAGGCGGTGATTCGGAGAATAAAGCCTGGATCGCCTAGCACCACGGCGGACAGTGTGAGGCTGATCAGCAGCGTCGTTAGGCCGGCAACAAGCCCGGCGACGAAATAGGCGCGCCAGTCCAGGAGGGGGAGCGCCAGCAGCCCCAGTGGGTGATCCTTTTCTGTCTTCATCCGATGTCTGCGCGGGATAGCCTCCCTGCGTTCACTGTCGAGGAGGCGCGCTACTCCTTTCCGCTAATGTGATTTCCCCTACCGATTCTCGAGCCTTCCCGAAGGGTTAGCAAGATGCCATTCACCGTGTAGGCCCGTCCCGTACCGAGGGTGCGTCCCGGCTCGCCGCCAAGCAACACGCTGCCTGCCCCAGCCGCACATCGTCCCGATGTCCTTCGGGAGGCCATAGGACCCGACTCGGTCGGCGGGCGAAAATCCAGTGGTGCCTGGCCTCCCGAGAAGCGCAAGAATGGGCTGAGTGCAGCCCGAGCCGCCAAGCCACAAGGCTCGAGGCCGCTTGGCCGTCTGACCAACCCTGCACTCTCGGCTTGGCCATGGTTTGCGCCCGGCCATCAACGCGGCGCCCAGCGGCAGTCGCGTGGAAGGACTGCCGTCTGGCGGCCACAGAATGGTTTGCGACCCAGCCAAACCACGGTGCAGGCGACATCGAGGTGGGTGACCTGAAGCGAATCCCGGGCGAGATGCCCGTGCCATGCTTTCGTGTACTCACAGCCAAACTCCGCTCCAGTATTCCTCCGGCCACGGTCCGCTTCAGAGCCTCGCCCACCGTGCTTGTACCCCTCACTGCCATGAGCTTGTTGTCCCCGATCATCGCTCCCCAACAGCCTTGGCCCGTTCGGCCGCTCCTCCAATTCCCACGTCTGGGGCCGGGGACTGAGAAGGCATTATGGAGAGTTGAACCCCTCAAGCAGGGCACGGAGAAGCCAGCGCCCGCCTCGCCACCTCAAACGCCTCTCTCCCGGCCACTGGCGGAGCCTTACCCGTTGCAGGCGGAGAGGTCCTCCCCTCCCGCCGTGCTGCGGGGTGCTCTGCGCCCGGTCCGTTGCAGGTAGTGCCCACGGGGCAAGGATCCGGGGGAGAGGTCAGGGATGGGCGATCGACGGGCGGAGCTGATCCCGCACCCTCCTAGCCTTCGGCCCCAGCCTCGGCCTCGAGCTGATCCAACCTCGTGTAGTAGTCCCGGATCTCTTTCAGGTGCGCCCAGGCGATCTTCCCGGTGAGGATCAGGTCATCGTGCGTCACGTCAGTTTCCGGATCCCTGGCGCCGTGCTCGAGTTCCACCTCGAGCCCTCGCCGCAGTTGTTCCAGGTCGACTTGTGCCCAGTCGACCCCAAGCCGCGCTCCAATTGAACGAGCTTCCTCCGTTGTGATCTGCCGCTTGTCGCTCATACGCACCTCGTGATCCCGCTCTTTTTCCGCCACATACCGATGGGATCTTCTGGGCTCTGCCAGCTCCTTCTAGCTCAGAAAGCGCTCTCGGACTTTGGCGGCAATCTGGCGATCGGTCATCTTGTCCGCGGTTTCTAACGCAAGAACATGATCTGCGAGACCTTCCCCCTCAAGGCGCTTTCTCAGTTCGCCCTTGGCCTCGCCAGGGCCGAAGATCTGAATCGAGTCTGCGCCACGAACAGCAGCGATGACTCTATCGTAGTAAGCGTTGAGGTGGCTCTCAAATCGCCGATCCCGCATGTCCTCGGCTGAGCCGTCATCGGTTCCCGGCCCACCCGAAAAGCGAACGTGCGCCTCCATTCCGGAGAGGATTTCCTGGACATCCTCCCCTTCTTCGCTAACAACCACAATCACGGCCCTTCGGTGGTCGATCCACAGGCCTGCTTGATTCTTCACACGCGTCTCCTTTGCCCAGGTGGACAGCGGCTGCAAGATTCCTATCCTTGAAGCTTCGATAGACTGACTCTCGTGAAATCGATGAACCCTCGCTGCACATCGACGGAGAGCAATCGCACGTGAATCCGATCGCCGACATCCGCTCCCTCGAACCCGTGGACAAGCTTCCCCTCGACCGGCACACTGAGCAGCCGCACCCACGTGCCCTTCTCAGAAGCGCCCGTGACGATTGAGTCGAACTGCTCGCCGATTCGCGGTTCGAGCAGAAGTGCAGCGGCGGACTTCGCCACCTTGCGTTCAACCTTGGTGGCTTCATCTTCTGCCTCGGTACAGTGAGCGGCCAGAGCATCCAGCTCATCCTTGCTGTAGGGCGCGGGCTCTCCGTCGATGGCGGCTTTCAACAAGCGCTGGGTCAGCAGGTCAGGGTAGCGCCGATTGGGCGCCGTGGAGTGGGCGTAGTCTTTGACGGCCAGGCCGAAGTGTCCCGGGGCATTCCCTCCAGGAAGCTCAGCTACGTATTCGCCCGAACCCAGCAGCTTGATCACGGCTAGAGAAAGGTCGGGAAAGCGCAGTGGATCGGCGGCCTTCCGCTTGATCAGAAACTCCTCCAGCGCTCTCGAATCGGGACGATCGGGAAGAGCGACCTTGCGTTCCGCGGCAATGGCGACAATCCGGTCCCAACGCCTTGGCGTGCGCACGACGCGACGGATCGAGGTGAAGCCTCTGGCTGAAAGGAATCGGGCGGTCACGCCGTTGGCGGCGACCATGAAGTCCTCAATCAGCTGCTTGGCGCGGTTCTTCTCATCCATGTCCAGGGCGCGGAGTTGATCGCCGTCGAATACAGGTCTGGCTTCAATGGTCTCCAGGCTGAGTGCCCCCTGAGTGTGCCGAAGAGCCTTCATCCGCTGGGCGGTCCGGTCCTGGAGTCGGACGTTCTCCGCCAGACCCGTCACGGCGGTCAGGGCCTCCGGCGGGTCGGCGCTCCCGTCCAGCCAGGCGGCGACGCGGTCGTAGGCGAGCTTGGCATGGTTGGTGACTCGGGCTCGATAGACGTCGGAATCCTGGAGAGATCCACTGGCGTCGATCACCATCTCAACCACGATCGACAGTCGTGGCTCGTCGAGATTCAGCGAGGTGAGATCGGTCGAGAGCCTATCGGGCAGCATAGGAAAGATCCCGCCTGCGGTGTAGACCGAGGTGGTGTTGTGGCGGGCATGCTCGTCGATGGCAGAGCCGCGCGGCACCAAGGAATCCACGTCCGCCACGGCCACAAAGAGCCTTACCTTGCCTTCCGGCATCCCCTCGGCGACGGTAAGCTGATCCAGGTCGCGCGAATCATCATTGTCAATGGAGGCCCAGACCAGGCTCCGCAGATCGCGAATCTGAAGTGGCCCGTCGGCTGGTTTGCCGACCTTGTCCTGAGGCAATTGAAGTCGCTGAAGCTCAGCGAGCGCATCGGAGGAGAAGTCGGGGAGCAGGCCACGCTCCAGCATGGCCCGGTGGGCGATGCGCTCTAGAATGGCACGGTGGTTCTGGTTGCTCGAGTTCATAGCATCATGGCTGCAGTCGCCACCTTTCTGAACCGGGGGAGGATGCCGCCAGCATCTTCTCTTCCTGGACTGTCCCCCTGGGAAGATGCCAAGGGACCCCGTTCTCACAGCAACGGGGAAATCCCTCTGTCCTGCCGCTTCGCGGTCAGAGTCTGACGGCCAGCATGGCCGCCCTCGCCAGGGTCTTGCGGATACCAAGCCTGGACGGTCGCTGATCCGGGCTGGCGGCGGGAGTTCCGTCTAGACGAGTCCCAGCAGCTTCAAGACAACCAGGATGACCACGATGACAATCAGAATGTGGATCAGGTTGCCCGAGCGCGGGATGCTGGAGCTGAATCTCGGGCCAAAGAACCCGAGCAGCCACAGGACGAGCAGGATGACGATGATCCAAGTAAGCATGGGATTCCTCCCTTGGAGCGATTTGCCCGGTGCATGGATCGGATGCTACCGCCAAGGTGATGCCTGCCGATCCCAAGACGCGGAACCGGCATGCCACATCTCTTGCACGGGGCATAACCCCATCCTAGGTGAGGTGCACGCCGATCGCATCCATCGGAGGGGGAGTGTCCCTCTCCGCCAAGTGGGGGAACTCGCGGACGCCTGAGGGCGGAAACGAGCGCGGAGATGCGCCCCGACTCTCTGACCCCTGTAAGGCGGGTGGAGGCATTGGCGACGGGCGGCGGGGTGGGGCGGGGAACATCTGGGTCCTGTGCCTGAGGCTAGGCGGAGGGACAAGCGCGGCTCAAGCGTAGCCCGTCCCAGAACTGATTGCGCTGCCCACTTGGGGAAGGGAGCCGGAATGGCCCTTGGACCGCACGGTCGCGCTGGAGAACAGCCGCCGACTCCACGGCCACCGCAAGCATCATTGCAGTACCTACCCGGAGTTCACCCGTGGACAATCCTCAGCTGGTGGCAGGGAGTCCGAGGAGGATCCGCCAGAGTGTAGGGCGCCGCCGCTGGCGTATGGCGAATCCACCCCGACGCGGTTGAGGCCAATGTCGGGAGTCCAGAGCGGCGTTGTCAGGTCCTGGTCATGCGATTGGAGCGCGCCTGCGCCCAGAACGGCCCGCTGGCAAGTTACGCGTAAGGCTTCTGCGGGTGGCGGCAGCCGCGGTGCCGCCATCCGCCATGCTGGTGCCGACGGAAACGGCGATCATGGGGGAGGCTCAGAGGGCAGATCCGCTCTCAGAAGCGGCTCGGCCTTCTCCATCAGGTGGGCGAGCCGTTCCAAGCTGCCGGTCACCAATGGCAAAGGAGCACCTCCCATCGCCCCTACGGAGTCGCGCAGGCGCACCTGCCGCTCCTTGAGATCCGACATCAAGAAGGCGGCGCCGGGAATGGCGCGGTGGCTGACCAGGCGGCTCCACAGAATCTGGCACACAGCCGACAAAGGCGGCGCAAGGATGATGCCGACAAGTCCAAACGCGTCTGCCAGGGCGATCAGCAGGACCAGCGTCAGAATCGGGTTATCCCATCGGCGGCTGTACAGTCGCGGCCTGACCCACAGGCCCAGGGAAATCAGGACGACCAGGGCATAGATCGTTGTTGTCAGGCTGAGCTGCACGCTGGTCAGCAACCCCAGCACGAGGACAGGAAGGACCGCCAGGGCCACCCCAACCATCGGAATCAGCGAAGCCAGGGCCCCAATCATTGCCAGGAGCGCGGCGTAGGGAGACCCAAGCAGCCAGAAACCAAGACCCAAGAGCAGCCCAGCCAAGAGACCCTGGATCCCCTCGCCGCGCAC
>JBFYRF010000279.1:0-3996 GCA_041302385.1 Anaerolineales bacterium
GGGAATTACTCTACTTCTCCAACTCCTTGATTCTCGCGCTCTGAACGTACGCGCCCGCGCGAACCTCCGACTGCTCCCATCACACGTCTGCCCGTCATCGCGACGCCCCTGCTTAAACAATAAGCACATCAGGCACTTGCTCTACGCGCGAGACCCCTCTCCTTTGGACATCGCTTACGGTTCGCGCGGTGCCAAATTCACCGCCCTCGCTCCGTCCGACGATGGCTGTCTCCCATAGGCACACGCCCAACGCCCTGCGGTCGCGCTCCGACATCGCCCCGACACTCAACACCAGCGCCTTGAGTCCGTCCCAACTCAGCCACTCGGCACAGGTTGGATAGCGCCAGGTCTTGGTCGTTACTTTGCTGGCGCGTGTCACGCCCACCGTTTCCCCGTCAACCATCTGCCATAACGGCAGGCTCTCCCAGGCAAGCCAGTTGGCACCCAGGACGCAGGGCTTGGTCTTGGGGTTGGGTGCCTGTGGCATCACAGCGGAGTCTTGCCGGGCCGTGGCGTCCCACCCAAATGCGACGTGACTGTCCTCGTAGCGCCAGGGTCCAATCAGCGCTTCGCGCACCTTGTCGGCGACATCGCAAGCCGCAAGCGCGTCCATGACTCCCCTCGCGGCGGCAACGAACTTATGGTTGCCGGCATAGGCGATGAGCCCAGTCCCTTGGATGCCGTCTGCCGTCTGAGCCGCGTATGCACTCAGCCATTCGTGGGGGATTGCCGCAGCAAGCCGGATAAAGCCAGCATCGCCACCGATACCCTTCTCACGCGGATCGTCCAGCTCCGTCACCTCAGGCGCCGCCCTCCGCTGGGGGAATTGCGCCGCGAGCGCCAGGATGCTGTCGCCGCTCCAGTCCAATTCGGGCGCCCCGGTAGCCCACCGCAGACGAGCCTCCGGCAGCAGGCGCAGCGCGCCATACGCCGCCATCATTGCCACCGGGTTCTCGGGTCGAAGTCCTGTCAGTCTCATAGCCGATTCCCCTGCGTTTGCGCCGCCGCTGGAGGGGCAGGACCGACGCTCGCCTGCTCCGCCTCGCTGACCCGCCAATCAGCGAGCCGCACCACCGCTTCCAGCAGCGCCAGCCCCCAGTGCCCGTGGGTCCGCAGCAACCGGGCGCGCATCCCCGCCCAGTCGCCCGTCGCACGCCACAGGTCCGTCTCGGGCGCGGCGGGAAACAGAGGGTGTCCATGCCCGTGATGCGTGCCGACCAGGTAGCGCGCCAGGTCGCCCGTGCTTTCGGGGAGGCGTGCCACCGACGCCATCTCATGGCGCCATCCGCGCGGCAGCGACAGCCAGGGGTTGCCGCCACCGGGTCCCTTGGCAAGCGGGTCACCGGGCGTCGCCCCGACCATCGCCTGCCACCTCGGGTCCGCCTTGCCCGCGTCGTGCTTGAGCCCTGCGTCGCGCAGCACGTCCGTGTGGACGCACCCGAGCGCCCGCCCCAAACGCTCAGCCTCCGCGCCGACATCCCTGCTATGGTCCGCCAGAGACACGGCGCGATACGCCCTGCGGCTGTCCCAACGCCCACGGTCCAACACCACGACGCCATCCGGCACCGGCAGCACTTGCCATGGAACATCAAGTCCCACCCGCGCGGCGAGTTGCCGCCAGTCCTTGGCGGTCGTGTCCTCGGCGCCGAGCAGGGCGGCGATGTCATCTGCCAGGTCGGGATAGACGGCAGGGTGCAGCCGCACCCGGCGGTGGTCGTCGCCCACATCACGCACCGGTGCCGTGCTGTTGGGAGCCCAGCCGTAGCGGTCGCAACCACCGGCGGAGCACGGCAACACCAGCGTGTCGCCCGCCCGCGCATCCTGGAGCGCCGCCGCTTCAGCCTGCTCGCCGTCCCAGCGCAGCACAGTAAGCGCCTTGCGGTAACCCCATTCGCCGCCCGCGCCCGCGCCCTCGGCGTCGGCGATTTCTGCGCTCCACTGTTTCGCCGCCCACAGCGGCACCGCGAGCAGCTCATCCCGTCGGGGCGGCGCCGCCTCGACACTCTTCACGCCCCAGTCGGCACGCCAGCACAGGTAGACATCGGGCGACCCGTGCTCGAAACCGTGGAGCCAAGGGGTGAGGTCCACCCGTGCCGTGCCGCTCGCCAGCACCTCCAGGTGCGAGCGCAGCAACAGTGGCGCGCGCGGCGCATCCTCTTCGTTTGGCGGGGTCGCCGTCATCAGCGCGCCCAGCGCCTGCGGAGCAAAGTCCAAGGCATTGCGGGTCCCGACCTTGGTCAGCCACTTCCACGTGAGCGCCGCGCCCTTGGCGTAGACCCTGTCGTCCTTGCGTGGCTGGTAGACCACCACCATCGGCGCGGTCGCCAGCTCGCCCAGCCGGTTGAGGCGACCCGCCCGTTGCCGCAGGGCGGACAGCGGCGCGCACTCGGAAACGAGCCCATCGAAGTCCAGGTCGGCGCCGACCTCAATGGTCTGCGTCGCCACGACAAAGAGCGGCACGCGCCCTTGCGCTCGGCTCCCCGCCTCCAGTCGGGGCAGGTATTCGGCGAGCAGGTCGTCCTTGTCGGCAGGGCGGCTGCGCCCCGTGAGCAGCACCGACTCACCCTCCAGGCTCAGCAGGGTGTGCACACTGCGCGCAGTCGCCACACGGTTGCACACGACGGCGACCACCTTCGACCCTGCCGCCCGCAGGCGCCGCGCCTGCTTGACCAACTCCATCTCCAGGTCTTCCTCCCCGGAGAGTTTCACCAGGGTCGCAGGTTTGGGGTTGGTGAGCCGCGCCGCGAGCGTCGGGACCGCGTAGTCGGCACCGGTCAGTCCGTGCGTGTTGCTGCCCGTCCAGGTCGCCGACATCGGGAGGATGCGGATATCCGCGCCCAGGTTGCGCGCCGCCCCCAGGGTCTGGAGCAGAGGCTGCGCCAGATGGACCTCGTCCAGCACCCACAAGGCGTCATTACCGAGCAGTCCTGCGTGGATTGATGCCGCCCGCTCAGAGACGCCGTAGCCCTGGAACAGCAGGCGAGACCCCGTGTTATCCCTCACTCTGATCCGCGTTTCACCGCCTCTTTTGGTTAGCACTGCGCCACCGGTGGAGGGGCGGTTGGGGTGAGGCAAAGCGGGCAGGGGTTTGCCCCAGGCTTCTCAGGTACGCCACCGGCGGGCGGGGGGCCCCTGCGGTGGAGCAAAATAGCGGGACCTCAGAACAAAAGAAGGCCCGCCACGGTAGCCGCCGTGCGGGCCAGTGGCCGGTGCAACTACGTTATGCGTGTGAGCTGACCGGCGAGGAGTACGTTAGCCAAGGTGCCTGGCAGAAGGCAAGTCTGCCGCGCTGTCCGCTGCATCCGAAAGGGGGCTGCGGCTTTGCCCGCCATGGTACCTACGGGCGCGTCACCCCGCTCGGGACCCAGATCGCCCGCTGGTACTGTCGGACGGGGCATCGCACCTTCAGTCTGCTGCCGGACTGTCTGGCGGCGCGCCTACCTGGCACCTTGGTGGAGGTCGAGGCCGTGGTACGCGCCGTCGAGCAGGCGCCAAGCCTGGAGGCGGCCTGCCGGAACCTGCGCCCCGACATCGAGCTGCCTGGGGTGCTGCGCTGGGCGCGCCGGCGGGTGCAAACCGTCCATGCCGCGCTGCATGCGCTCAAAGGGCTGTTGCCCGACCGCTTCCCCTGTCCTGCCACGCTGGCGGCATTCGCCACCTGCCTCGGTGTGCTTGAGGTGCTGGTGGCATTGCGGCCAATCGGGGAGCCCTTCCTGGCGAACATGTCCACTCCACTCGGATTCCGCCCCCGGTGTCCGCGGGGGAGCGGGTGCGGGGGTGCCTACCAACAACCAATGGGACCGGACCCGCCGCGGGTGGCGGCGTAGGGTCGCGTTTGCAGGCATTGGGCCTGCGTCGCACGGAGACCCGCTCCCATGAACGATCCCGATACCGATCACCGTCAGGCCATCGGCCTGTTTCGCTACGGGCTGATTGCCGAGCTTGTGCAACTGCCCCCGGGCAACAAGGGGCTCTACGAGCACCTGGCCGCCAAGG
>JBFYRF010000298.1:0-5808 GCA_041302385.1 Anaerolineales bacterium
TCGCTGGCCAGCGTCGTCGCCGTCACCGAACTCACTCGCCGTGGCCGGGAGTTCATGGCCGCCACCTACATGCCAATCGAAACCTGGACGATGGTCGGCCTGCTGTATCTGATCATGACCCTGTTCGCATCGCGCCTCGTTGCCTGGAGCGAACGGCGGATGCAAGTCGAGAGGTAAGGGCCGATGGACCCCATCATCCAAATCGACAACGTTCACAAGAGGTTCGGGCACATCGAGGCCCTGCGGGGCGTCAGCCTGGAAGTTGACATCGGCGAGGTGGTGGTGGTCATCGGGCCGTCCGGTTCAGGCAAGTCCACCATGCTGCGTTGCATCAATCGCCTGGAGGAGTACGACTCTGGCCACATCATCGTCGACGGAATCTCGCTCGACAACGCCAAGAACATTAACGCCGTCCGCACCGAGGTCGGGATGGTGTTCCAGCAGTTCAATCTGTTTCCCCACCTGACCGCGCTCCAGAACATCGAGCTGGCCCAGAAGGTCGTGCGGCACAGGTCATCCGAGTCGGCGCGCGCGACAGCCATGGAGCTTCTCGCCAAGGTAGGGATCCCGGAGAAGGCCGATGCCTACCCGCTGCAGCTCTCGGGCGGCCAGCAACAGCGGGTGGCGATCGCCCGCGCCCTCGCCATGAATCCCAAGATCATGCTCTTTGACGAACCTACCAGTGCCCTTGACCCCGAAATGATCAAAGAGGTGCTCGACGTGATGCTGGCGCTGGCGGTCGAAGGCATGACCATGGTGGTTGTCTCGCACGAGATCGGCTTCGCCCGAGCGGCCGCCAAGCGGGCCATCTTCATGGACGAGGGGCTGATCGTGGAGATCGGCCCGCCGGAACAGATCTTCAGTGCGCCCGTCGAAGAGCGCACCAAACTCTTCTTGAGCAAGGTCCTGCTCTAGCCATCGCGTGGCTCTGGCAGACGAACGGCATCGCCGCCCGATGGGCGGCGATGTGTGCGCTGGGGGGGAGTTGAACCCCCACGCCTTTCGGCACATGGCCCTCAACCATGCCTGTCTGCCAGTTCCAGCACCAGCGCAATTCGCAAGGACGTGCGGTATTATAGCCCCCGCGGACTCGCTGTCAACCCGAGGGCTCGCGTGAGGCGGCAGATGACACGCATTGTGCTCGACGCCATGGGGAGTGACAACCATCCGGAACCGGAGCTCGAAGCCTGCCTGCAGGCGCACGCGCGCTGGGGCGATCCGGTCACCCTGGTCGGCCCGGCAGAACGCTTGCTGCCGGCCCTTGCGGCGCGCGGCGCCGGCCCGGAAACCGTCCACCTGGTGGATGCGCCTGAGGTCCTCGAGATGACCGACCACCCGGCGGACGCCGCCCGTGACAAGCCGCGCTCCTCGATGGCGGTCGGCATCGACCTGCTCAAGCAGGGGCAAGCCGAGGCCTTTGTCACTGCGGGCAACACCGGGGGAGCGATGGCAACGGCGTTGTTCCGCCTGGGACGGATCCGTGGCGTGCGCCGGCCCGCCCTGGCCACGGTCTTCCCGGTCCGTTCCGGGCGCGCCATCCTCACCGACATCGGCGCCAACGCCGATTGCCGGCCCGAGTATCTCGTGCAGTTTGCCATCTTCGGCAGCTTGTATGCGCAGCACATTCTGGAAATCCCCGAGCCCCGCGTCGGTCTGCTATCCAACGGCGAGGAATCATCCAAGGGCAACCTGCTCGTCAAGGAGACCTACCCGCTGATGCAAGCGTCTGGCTTGCGTTTCGTCGGCAACCTGGAACCCAAGGAGTTTCTGTCGGGCAAGGCCGACGTACTGGTGACCGATGGCTTCTCCGGAAATGTGATGCTCAAGACCAGCGAAGCCGTGTCCTCTTTCCTGATTGACCTGATCCGGAGCAGCATCCGCGCCGGCGTGGCGACATCCCTGGGCGGCTTGCTCGCCCGCCCCGCCTTCCGCAAGGTGAGTGCCTTGCTCGATCCTGCCGAGTATGGCGCCGGACCGCTGCTCGGCGTCGACGGCCTGGTGTTCGTCGGCCATGGCCGCTCGGACGCCCACGCCCTCGTCAATGCTCTGCGCGTCGCTCGCCAGGCGGTCGAGTCAGGACTGCTGCCGGCCATGCGCCAGGCCATCCAGGCGCGCCTCACCCCGGGCGAAGCGGAGGCGCAGCCATGACGCGCAGGGACTGCCGCGTGGCGCGGGCGGTGGTCACCGGCATCGGCCTGGTGACCCCACTGGGCAGCCACCTGGACGAGGTCTGGCAGGGCCTGCTTGACGGCCGCTCCGGCATTCGCCGCATCCAGGCCTTCGATCCCCAGGGCATTCCCTGTCAGATCGGCGGCGAGATCGACGGCTTCAGTCCCGAGGAGTTTATACCCGCCAAGGAAGCCCGGAGAATGTCGCGCGCTTCGCAAATGGCGCTGGTGGCCGCGCACCGCGCTGTCGCCGACGCCGCCCTGCCCCTCCCCCTGGCGGATCCCGAGCGGGTTGCCATCTGCATTGGCACAGCCATCGGCGGCATCGAGCGCGTGGATGAGGGCATTCATACGACGCGTGTCGAAGGACTGGCACGCACCAATCCCTTCCTGCTGGCCTCGACCCTGCCCAACATGCCGGCCTTCCACGTCACCAGGGAATTCGGCGCTCACGGACCGAACCGCACCGTGACCACCGCCTGCGCCACCGGAACCCAATCCGTCGGCGAAGGCGCCGAACAGATCTTCCAGGGCATTGCGGATGTGGTGATCGCCGGCGGCGTCGATGCCGTGCTGACCGATTTCGTCTTCATTGGCTTTGCGGCAATGCGCGCCCTGCCAACCAGCTTCAACGACCAGCCGGAGCAGGCCTCGCGCCCGTTCGACGCCCGGCGCGAGGGCTTCCTGCTCTCGGAGGGAGCTGCCATCCTGATCTTGGAGAACCTGGACCATGCCGTGGCGCGCGGCGCACGGATCTATGCCGAGGTCGCCGGTCATGCCAACTCGGGCGACGCCTATCACATCGCCGCCCCAGATCCGGCGGCAACGGGCGCCATCCGCACCATGCGTTGGGCGCTTGAGTCGGCCTCGATGGGCATCGAGGGGATCGACTACATCAACGCCCACGGCACGTCCACTCCGGCCAACGATGCGATCGAGACGCTGGCCATCAAGCAGCTCTTCGGACCGCGCGCCTACCAGATCCCGATCTCCTCCACCAAGTCCATGCTGGGGCACTCCATGGGCGCCGCCGGAGCGGTTGAGGCTGCCGTGTGTGCGCTGACGCTGCAAAAGCAGGTGATCCATCCGACGGTCAATTACGAAACCCCGGATCCCGCCTGCGACCTGGACTACGTCCCCGGCCAGGCCCGGCCCGCACGCGTCCGCGCAGCGCTATCCAACTCCTTTGGGCTGGGCGGGCAGAATGCCTGCCTGGTGCTGCGCGAAATGGAGGTCTGATGAAGCGCTTGGCTAACGAGCGGCGCATCACCCGCAACGCCCGATTGGGCAAGATCCTCACGTATGGCGGCCTGGCCATCGTCGTGGCCGGGATGTTTGTCGTCTCTCGTTACCCCAACTCGAGCAGCCTGGCGCTACTGCCGGCTTTGGCCGGGTTGATGGCCGTGCAGTTTGGCACGGCATTCATGGCGCGCTGGTCGCGTCGACCGCGTCTTGACGAACTCGCCGACGAGATCCTTAAGGGCCTGGATGGCCGCTACGCCCTGATCCACTACGAGTTGGCGACGCCGCATGCGCTCTTCACCCCGGGCGGGGCCTTTGCCCTGATCCTGCGCACCGAGGATGGGGAGATTCGCTATCGCGATGGGCGCTGGGAGCGGACCACCACCAGGCGCGGCCTGCGACGCGGCGGAACCCGCACGATCCGCAGCGTCGAAACCCTGGCGCTGGCCGATGCCGAGGCAATGGCCAAGGCGCTGCACAAGCGCCTGCCCGAGGCGGCCGAGATCCCGGTCGAGCCGCTGCTGCTGTTCATGCATCCGCGTGCCGTGGTGCACGCCGACTCCAGCCCGATACCCGCCTTTCACGCCAAGAAGGCCAAGGAAGCCATACGCCGCCTCCCCAGGCGTGCAGCCTTGAGCGAAGCGCAGCTGGCGCAGCTCGCGGACCGGTTGGGGTTGGACGCTGCACGATAGAAGAAATGCGGGGCCCGGGCACATGCCCGGGCCCCGCGCCCTCTCGTGCAAGTGGACCGCTAGGCCTTCAGGAACTCATCCAGTGCGTCCTTGCTGATGCGGTAGGCATTGCCGATCTGCTTCGCCTTGAGCGTACCGCCCTTGATCGCCGCGACGACGTCCTCCTCGGACACCTTGAGATAAGCTGCCGCTTCCGAGGGCGTCATCACCGAGGGGGTACTGGCCGCGCCGCCTGCCGCGGCGGCTCCACCCGCGGCTCCCTGCTGCAGGGAGCCGGTCAGCACATTGCCAATCCCCATCCCGGCGCCAATGCCAGCCGTCAGACCGGCACCCCCCTGCGGATTGTTGGCTGCGTCGCGCATGGCATCCGCCGCCTGCAGTTGCGTGTAGGTCGCCACGTCGAGCATACCCATCGCCCGCAGCTCCTCGGCCGAGCGATCGGAGGGCTTGAGGCTCTCCACATAGAAGGCCTTCAGCGTCAGGCCCAACGCCTTAAAATCATCCTGGGCCTTTGCGCGCACCCCGGCGCCGATCTCCTCCACCAGCGCAATCAGCTCCGGCACGTTCTTGGCGGCCGTGGTCTCGCCCAGTAGATCCTGCAGCTTCGACAGCAGCATCGAGCGCAGGCGGGCCTGGATGTCGCCAGTGCGGTAGGCGCCATTCACGCCCACCACCTGGGTAACGAACTGCTGGGGATCGGAGACCTGGTAGCCATACGTGCCGTAGCCCTGCAGCAGGGCTACGCCGAGGGCCATCCCGGGATTGCGCACAATGATCGGCTGAGGCGTGCCCCACTTCTGATCGACGAATTCCCGCATCGAGACGAAGTAGACCTCGGCCGTGAATGGCGAGCGGTCGTTGAATGCCTTGCCAATGAAGTCGATCAGCACCGGGATGTTGGCCGTGGTGATCGTGTGCCGGCCGGGGCCGAAGACATCCAGCGCCTTGCCGTCTCGGTAGAAAGCCGCCGTCTGGCTTTCGCGCACGATCACCTGGCTGCCGATGCGGAAATCGCCCGCCCCCTGTTCCGGGATGCGGTGAACGATCTCGTCCTTCATTTCGTTGGGATACTCGACAACATCAAAGACTCTAGCCATGTCCGCTTTCTCCTTCCGGGCTGCTCACCCGCTAGACGCTCAGGATGACCTCGTCCCGCCGATTGAAGGCGTCGATCACATCCTGGCAGATGACCGTCAGGTTCCGGATTGCAGCCGGAAGCCCATCCGATCCGATCGAGGCGGCGACGTTGTCGACTGCGCCGGTGACCTTCCCGACGTCCTCCAGTAGCACCAGGTCATACTCGTAGACCTTGGTCAACTCCGGCTCGTTGATCCGCACCGCATCGAAGAAGCCGGCATAGCCGTACGTGGCACGTCGGACTCGGTCGATGAAGGCGCGCAGCTTGATGGCGGCCGCCTCCAGATCATCGACGAGCTCCAGCTGGCCCTCGTTCACCAGCTGCTTCTGCAGCTCCGATATTCGCGCCCACTGCTCCTCGTAGCGCTGAGCAACGGTCTCGCGCAGGACCTTGTCAGCTTCCCGTCGGTTTTCCCGCTCAACGTAACCGACAAAACCGGCCAGGAAACCGCGGATCTTCCCGATCAGATCACTGGTTGAAGTGACTTTGCCAAACGGATCGCCCATTGCCTACTCCCCTCAGGTGACGTGCGCGTCAATCGCGCCTGAGACTGATTCTACAGCCAAAC
>JBFYRF010000317.1:0-7893 GCA_041302385.1 Anaerolineales bacterium
GGCCATGGAAGGGCAGTATTCTCTCGGCGCCGCCGGCGGCACCAGCAGCCGGGTTGGATAGAATTTTCCCCGGCGAGCCGTCATGATTCTGCCCGTCGCGTGTGCGACTCGTGCGCAGGGACTGTGAAGAGACTCTGTGGGCTTGGCGGTGCGGTCGAAGAGACCGGGAGCACCCACAGGCCGGGCGAACCCGTTCAGGTTGGTGGCCGAGGCTGCCGCCCGAACGCATGGTCTTCACCCGCTCTTCACACGCCGGAGCTAGAGTCGGTTGCGTCACCCGGCCCGCTGCAGCTGCATCCAACCGCCCGCAATCCACCCGCGGGCGGCAATGCCGGGCGAGATGCGAAGCGTATAATCGAATCATGCCCAAGAGCATTCTGATCATCGAAGATGAACTGGAGCTGGCCGGCATTCTACGCGACTACTTCGAGGCAGCGCACTACCATGTTGAGACCGCCTCGGATGGCGTATCCGGCCTGTCGATCTTCCAGCACCGGCAGCCAGACCTGGTGTTGCTCGACCTGAACTTGCCCAAAATGGATGGTCTCGAAGTCGCTCGCGAGATCCGCCGGGCAGGCAATACCCCGATCATCATGCTGACTGCGCGCATCGAGGAGACGGACCGCCTGGTCGGCCTGGAGATCGGCGCCGATGACTATGTCACCAAGCCGTTTTCGCCGCGTGAGGTCGTCGCCCGGGTGAAGGCGGTGCTGCGGCGGAGCTACGGCGAGCCCGTCGTGCAGCAGTCGATCCGGCACGCCGGGCTGGAGATCGACTTGCCGCGCCATCAGGTGCGCCGGGATGGCCAGGAGATCATGCTCACTCCATCGGAGTTCACGCTGTTGGCCACGCTCGCCTCGGAGCCGGGGCGAGTGTTCAGCCGCGTGCAGTTGCTCGACGCTCTGGAAGGCGGAGCCTTCGCCGGGTACGAGCGCACGATCGATGCGCACATCAAGAATCTGCGATCCAAACTCGAGCCGGATCCGCGCCAGCCGCGCTACGTGCAGACCGTCTTCGGGGTAGGGTATCGATTTGCCGAAGCCTGAACAGAGACTCACTTTTCACACCAGTGTGGCGGTCAAGATTCTGCTGGCGATGGCGCTTACGACCACCGCCGCCCTCGCCACGCTCTCGATCGTCGCGGCCCAGGCCGCGGCGCGGGAATTTCAGGGCTACATGCTGCGCGGCGGCGAGTCCGGTTCAGGTGCGCTCGTCGATCTCCTGACGGCCTACTATCAGGATCGCGGCAGCTGGGACGGCGCGCAGCGGCTGCTGGGTGCCCCGGGCGACCACATGGGGATGATGGGTGGCGGGATGACGGGCAGAGGCATCGTGCTGCTGGACGCGTCCGGCGTCGCCGTCGCCGGGCCGCGCGCCTCGCTCGGCCAGGCCTTCGGGTCAGGCCAGCGCGCCGGCGCCGTGCCGGTAGTGATCGACGGCGCGACCGTCGGCTTCATTGTGCCGGGTCCCGTGGGGGCGAGCCCGGCGGAGCAGGAATTCCTCGGCCGGGTGCGTCAGGCGCTGTGGATGGCCGCCATCGTGTCCGGCTCGCTGGCCGTTGTGCTTGGCGGCCTGCTGGCCGGATCGATCCTGCGCCCGATCCGGGATCTGACGTCGGCGGCGCGAGCGATCGCCGGCGGGGACCTGACGCGCCGGGTGGCCAAGCGCAGCCGCGATGAACTGGGCGAGCTCTCGCTGTCGTTCAACCAGATGGCGAGCAGCCTCGAGCGCGCCGAGCATCTGCGGCGCGAGATGACGGCCGATGTGGCGCACGAGCTGCGCACGCCGTTGGCGGTGATGCGCGCCCGGTTGGAGGGCATCGCCGACGGGGTCTATCCCGCCTCGCGCGACTCGATGCAATCCGTCTTGGACCAGACGCTGGTGCTCAACCGGCTGGTGGATGACCTGGGGACACTGGCGCTGACCGATGCCCGGCAGCTGCGCCTCGACCGGACCCCGACCGACCTGCGGGCGCTGGCCACGCGGGTGATTGAAGGGCACGCCGCCCAGGCCGCCTCGCAGGCCGTCTCGCTGCAGCTCGAGTCCTCGGCGCAGGACCTGATCGTCGAGGCCGATCCGATTCGGCTCGAGCAGCTGCTGGGGAACCTGCTGGCCAACGCCGTGCGTTACGCCCGGCCTGCCGGCGAAGTGATCGTGCGGTTGAGCGAGCTTGACGCTGGTTGGGTGGAGATCCGGGTGATGGATGACGGCGAGGGCATCCCGCAGGAGGCGCTGCCGTTCGTCTTTGAGCGCTTCTACCGCGCCGATCGCTCGCGCGCCCGTGCCGAGGGCGGCACCGGGCTGGGGCTGGCGATCGCCCGCAATCTGGTGGAGCTGCACGGGGGGCAGATCGAGGCGGGCAATCGCCCGCAGGGCGGCGCCGAGCTGAGGGTCCGGCTGCCGCGGGCGGCCAGCGCCACCGCTCGCTAACGCTCCCCGGCGAGCGCCCGGGCGCGCCTCCAGGGCGGCACTTCCTCTTTCTCTGCCAGCGTCTCGCGCAGTTCGAAGATTTGATCGCGCAGCGCCGCCGCCTGCTCGAACTCGAGTCCTTCGGCCGCGGCGCGCATCTTCTTCTCCAGCTCCTTGATCAGACGGGCAAGCTCCTCCTTGGGCAGGTCGACCGGCCGCAAGGGGTGATACTCTCCCTTGGTCTCGGCTGCAGCGTGGAGGGCGACTTGATCGGTGATGTCGCGCACGGCCTTGATGATCGAGGCCGGCTCGATCCCGTGCTCCTGATTGAATGCCACCTGTTTGGCGCGCCGGCGCTCGGTTTCTTCGATGGCACGCTGCATCGACTCGGTTACTTTGTCGGCGTACATGATCACCCTGCCGGAGACATGACGGGCGGCGCGCCCGATGGTCTGGATCAGCGCCGTGTCCGAACGCAGGAAGCCCTCCTTGTCGGCGTCCAGGATGGCCACCAGTGAGACTTCCGGCAGGTCCAAACCCTCGCGCAGCAGGTTGATCCCCACCACGACATCGTACACACCCAGGCGCAGGTCGCGCAGGATCGAGACCCGCTCGAGCGTGTCGATCTCCGAGTGCAGGTAGTGCACCTTGACGCCGATCTCCTGCAGGTAGTCCGCCAGATCCTCGGCCATGCGCTTGGTCAGCGTGGTGACCAGGGCCCGCTGCCCGGCCTCGACCCGCCGCCGGATCTCTCCCACCAGGTCGTCGATCTGCCCCTTGACCGGCCGGACCTCGACCTCGGGATCTACCAGCCCGGTCGGCCGGATGATTTGCTCGACGACCTGGCTGGCGCGCTCCAGTTCATAGGGCCCGGGCGTGGCGGTGGTGTAGATCACCTGGCCGGTGCGCTGCTCGAACTCGTCGAAAGACAGCGGGCGGTTGTCGAGGGCGGACGGCAGGCGGAATCCGTATTCCACCAGCGTCTCCTTGCGCGACCGGTCACCGCCGTACATGCCGCGCACCTGGGGGATCGTCATGTGGCTCTCATCGATCACCATCAGGTAGTCCGGGGGAAAGTAGTCCACCAGCACCCAGGGGGGCGAGCCGCCGGGCCGCTGGTCGAGGTGGCGTGAGTAGTTCTCGATTCCAGAGCAGTAGCCGACCTCGCGCAGCATTTCGAGGTCGTAGTTGGTGCGCTGTTCCAGCCGTTGGGCTTCGAGCAGCCTGCCGGCGCTCTTCATGCCTTCAACCTGCGTCGCCAGTTCGGCCTCGATCGCCCCCAGGGCGGACTGCAGCTTCTCGGTCTCGGTGATGAAGTGCTTGGCGGGATAGATGGCGACGGTGTCGGGACTGGCCAGGATCTCGCCGGTCACCGGATCGAAGCGGCGGATGTGCTCGACCTCGTCGCCGAAGAAGCTGATGCGCAGGCCGAACTCATCGTAGGCCGGGATGATCTCCAGGGTGTCCCCGCGCACGCGGAAAGTTCCGCTGTGCAGGTCGACGTCGTTGCGCTCGTACTGGCTCTCCACCAGCTGCCGCAGCACGGCCGCCCGGCGGTACGTGCGGCCCTTGTCGAGATTGATCACCACCCGCCCGTAGGCCTCCGGGCTGCCGATGCCGTAGATGCAGGAGACCGAGGCCACCACGATCACGTCCCGTCGCGAGACCACCGAGGTAGTGGCCGAAAGCCGCAGGCGCTCAATGTCCTCGTTGATGTCGGTCTCTTTCTCGATGTACAGATCGTGGCGCGGGACGTAGGCTTCGGGCTGGTAATAGTCGTAGTAGGAGACGAAGTACTCGACCGCGTTCTCCGGAAAGAAATCCTTGAACTCGGCGTACAGCTGTGCCGCCAGGGTCTTGTTGTGCGCCAGGATCAGGGTGGGGCGCTGCGTGCGGTCGATGACGTTGGCGATGGTGAAGGTCTTGCCGGTGCCGGTGGCACCCAGCAGGACTTGGTGGCGGTCGCCGCGACTGAGCCCGGCGACGAGCTGCTCGATCGCCTCGGGCTGATCCCCGGTGGCACGGTAGGGGGCGTGAAGCTTGAACTCGTTCATCGGGTCGACCCGTGATTCTACCATCCGGGTCCGGCCGCGTCTGCCGCCGGGGCTGCTCCGGCCGAAATGTGCGCCGGCCGGGGGCGGCGGCGGCGAATTGCCGGCTGAGGCCGGATCATCCTACAACCGACGGACACCAAGGTTCAGGGCTTCTGATTGGTTCCGCCGGCGGGTTTCTTGCCGGCGAACAGTCCGCCAGGTCGGGGCAGGACGGAGCGGCGACGAGGGCTCGAGGCCGCCCAAAGGTGCCGCGCCCGGCGGGTTGCGGCCGGCATCGGAAGGCATCACCAGCTGCGCTCCCTCTCGGCGCAGATCCCGTATCCATTGCTGGCGCTGGGACTTGGGGAGTGAGGCCAGGTGTGCAAGCACTGTCCGCGCGGCGGGGCATGCGTAGCGACCTGGTCGAGGGGAGACCGGTGGCGCACAACCGCCTTCTCAGCCAGCGGTGCAAGGGTCCGGTTGCAGGGTCTCCCCCGCGCACTCGCCAGCGGGCGATGCACCGCCAGGGTGCTCACTTCTCGACGGTAGACGCGTGCGTCTTTGGAGAAACCCTTGCCGGGCATGCGGCAATCCACGGATCGGGGCCCGCACGAACGCCAGCACAGGCCGATCGACCTGGCCAGAAACCGGGCGACGGGGTGTTCGAGTCACGGAAGCAGCAGCCTGGCGAGTGTCTCCACCAGCCAGCGAGCGTAGCGAGTCTTGGACCAACCGCGGTCCGTGGTCAGAAGCCGGTAGATCTCGGGGCTGGTCACCAGCCAGACGGTCTCGCTTGCCTGGGCCTGAGTCATCCCTTCCCTCAACGGATGACTGGAAGCCAGGCTCCGAACGAATCTCCCCAGGGTGAGCATCCGCTCGTCGAGGATTTCCTGCAGCAACGCATCGATCTCCGCCTCAGTCTTGGCGGCAATGCGCATGACGTCGAACAACGGGCTGACACGCTCGAGGATGTCTGCAATGTCCTGGGCGAATAGCTCCAGCTTGCGCGCCGGCTCGGGTTCGTCCAGCACGGCCTGCGGTCCTGGGCGCAAGAGCAGGGGGGTCGCCTGTTCGTCGCCCCCTACCGCCATCCCGATCACGCTCTTGAGCAAGGCGCGCTTGCTGCCGAAGGCTGAGAACACCGTCTCCGGGGCGACACGGGCGTGCTGAGCGATTGCCTCGATGGTTGTGCCGGAATACCCGCGCTCGGTGAACAGCGCATGCGCAGCGGCCAGGATCCGCAGGCGCGTTGCTTGCGCCTGGGCGCGCCGGCGGGTCGAGTCGTAGCTGCGCTTGCGGGGTTGGGATCTGCTCATCCGGCGCTTGACATTCGGACCTTATGGGTCTAGTATAGTCATATTCAATGCAGTACGGCTGTAGCGAATAGGAGCCACAAGCAGGCCGGGGGGGACGGTCGGCGGCTTGCCCGGGCACACCGCGGACTGCAAACACAAGGAGAGGGCAATGTCATCGGTTGAGAACCAGGCGGCTTTTCGGGAAGTGATCGAAGAGGCATTCAACAAGGGCAACTACGCTGCATTGCGAGCGAACTTCCGGCCCGACTTCGTAGAACACCAATTCGGGCTCCAGGCTTCGATCGAGACGCTGGAAGGCGACATCGAGTCCCTGCGGACGGCGTTTCCCGACCTTCATCTTACCATCGAGGATCTGGTCACCGACGGAGACAAGCTCTGGGCGCGCATGACGGCGCACGGCACCAACCAGGGCGGGTTCATGGGTCCGCCGAACGGCAAGTCGTTCGAGATCGCCGTGTTCGACCTGTGTCGTTTCGAGGGTGGCAAGGTGGTCGAGCACTGGGGATCGCCGGACCGGTTTGCCCTGCTGGCTCAACTGGGCCTGCTCCCCAAGCCAGCCCCGGCCGTGGGCTGAGAGGGTCGCCTGCGACTTGGTGCCGCCGTGAAGAGGCAAGAGCGCCACTGGGGCGCTATTGCCTCCTGTCCGCCAGCCATCACCCGACGAGAAACCCCAGATGAACACAGGAGACCGATGCGGCTGGGGATGCGGGGTCGCCCTCGAGCGGCCAAGGTTGTGGGGCGCGGCGGCGCCGCTCCGAGCAGCGCGCCGACGAACGCTACTGGCTGCGCAGGGGTGCAGTGCCGAGCCGATTGCGGCCGGCATCCGAAGGCGTCACCAGCTGGGCGCCCGTTTCCGCGCATACCCCGATCAGCTGCTGACGCTGGCCGGAGGTCAGCGGGGCCAGGTGGGTGACCACCATGCGCACCCGTTCTTCGCCTAACGCCTCGAGCAGCACGTCCCAGCCCGGCCCGGCGGGCAGGTCGTCGACGATCATGCTCAACTGCGCCTCGTCGAACGGCCCGATCAGCTTTTCGAGTTGCCGCCGGAAGTCGTTCTCCGTGTGCAACCAGCGGAAGGGCGAACGGGGGCTGCCCTTCTCCAACGGGTGCTGGCGCACCAGGTAGACGATGATCGGGCGGAGCGACTCGGGGTCTGTCACGGGCATGCCGCCGGCGGAATAGGTATCCATAGCATAGCATAGCGGCACCTTCGCCGCCTGGCCTCTCGAGCAGCCGCCAGGTCGGTCATTCGTCACAAGATCGCGACATTGCGCCTACTGCAAGCCGATGGAGCACCCTCGGGCCAAGCATGGCTATAATCCCCCCTGATGAGGCGAATTCTGCAACGCGCCCTGTGTCTGCTGCTGGCTGGCCTGCTCATCGGAGCATGCACTCGGACAACTCCGCCGGATGCCTCGGTGCTGCCCGCTGCAGGTGCGGCGGACTCCGCTGACGCCGCTCGGCCTCGGACCCTCTCATACGCGGAGAGCCTGCCCACGGCCATCGAGGTGGTGACCACAGTCAACGCGCTGCGAGCGCGAGACGCTCTGCCGCCGTTGACGGCTTCGGGGACCTTGATGGCGTTGGCGATGATCAGGGCAGACGCGATGGCGGAGGGGAGGTACCTCGGCCATGAGGATCCGACCGGCCCCTCGCCCAGTGCCCGGCAGCTGATGGAGGACACCGGCTACCGCGGACCGGTCGCCGAACTGGTATATGCCAGCCAGGGCGAGCTCGAAATGCTTCCAACGAGCGCCTTGCGCGCCTGGGACAGCACGCCAGCCAACCAGGCGGTGCTGCTATCCACCGAATATGCTTATGCCGGGGTCGGGCTCCAGGGGGACGGGAACTGGTGGAAGGTCTCGCTGTTACTGGCTGCCTCGGAACCATGAACGCGCTGGCGCACCCGATTCAGGCCGGAGCTTGAGGAGAGACGATGGATAACCGGGTGGTCGCCGCTGTCTTCGACCGGATCGCGGATTTGCTCGAGATCCAGGGCGAGGCCGTCTACCGGGTGAACGCCTATCGCCGCGCTGCCGAATCGATCCGTTCGACGAGCGAGCAGGTTGTCACGCTGGCCAGCGCAGGCAGGCTGCAGGAGATCCCGGGGGTCGGGGAGGCGATCGCCTCCAAGA
>JBFYRF010000005.1:0-15165 GCA_041302385.1 Anaerolineales bacterium
CCGACGCGCGCCAGCAGGTCCGTGGCGCGGAGCACGGCCAGCATCGACTTGGCAACGCCCTGCAGCACTTCGTCGCCGAACATGTGACCGAAGTGATCGTTGATCGTCTTGAAGCCGTCCAAGTCGAGATAGACCAGACTGAGCGGACGGCCGTAGCGCAGCGCGCGGCGGAACTCCCGCTCGAACTGCTCCATCAGCCGGCGGCGGTTGGCCAGGCCGGTCAGCGGATCGGTGTGGGCCAGGGTCGCCATCTGTTCCGCCTGGGAGGAGAGCATGTCCAGGCTTTCGCGGGCATGCGACGAGAGCAGACTCATGGCGGCTGCCGCCGCCAGCGCCACCAGGCCGTTGGCCAGCACGAACACCACCCCGGTTGCCGGGTCAAGCGGCAGCGGCCAGCCGGCGGCCAGGCTGCGTAGGGCGAGCCAGGTTGCAGCGTTGCCCACGATCGAGGCGCCGGCGAACAGAAAGGCCGCCGGCCCGCCAACCAGCGCCCCGGCGAGCAATACCGAGAACAGGTAGGTCGGGCCGACCAGGTACAGGTCATGCGGCGCGAACAGCGTATTGAGCAGAGGAAAGAGGAAAGCGCTGGTCGCCAGCAGGTAGCCGGCGGTGATCACCCGACGGCGTTGTTCCAGCGCCCTGGCGATCAACAGCACGAGGCTGAGCGCGGCGATCGCTGCCATGTCGAAGGGATAGGCATGATCGGTGGTGGGGCGCAGCACCAGCCAGGCGAACAGGTCGACGACGAGCCACAGCCCGAGCAGGGCGGCCACTGTGATCAGCACGGCCCGGGTGACCCGCCGCCGGAAGCGCAGCTCGGCGGCGGCGAGGCGAGGGACGAAGGTGTCTTGGAGGCGGGCGAGCATATGCGGCGTCTGGGGGTGGGCGCCTATCCTTCGCCTTCAGCCGAGGTCGGAATGCCAAGGATATTGTAGCCCGAATCGACGAAGATCACCTCGCCGGTGATGGCGCGGGCCATGTCGGAGGCCAGCCAGACGGCCGTGCCGGCGACATCCTCGGCAGTGACGTTGCGCCGCAGCGGAGCGATCTCGGCAAAATGCTTGTACAGCCGCTTGAAGCCGCTGACTCCGGCGGCGGAAAGGGTGCGCACCGGGCCGGCCGAGATGGCGTTGACCCGGATGCCGCGCGGCCCCAGATCGGAGGCGAGGTAACGAGTGGACGACTCGAGGGCGGCTTTGGCCACGCCCATCACGTTGTAGTTCGGCATCACCTTGTCGCTGCCGTAGTAGGTCATCGTCAACATGCTGCCGCCAGCGGGCATCAGCGGCGCGCTGGCCCGCGCCAGCGCGGTGAACGAATACACGCTCACCTCCATGGCGGTCAGGAAGCCCTGGCGGCTGGTCTCGAGGTAGGGCCGGGAAAGCTCCTCGCGTCCGGCAAAGGCGATCGAGTGCACCAGGACGTCGATCTGGCCCAGATCCTGGGCGGCGCGCTGGAACAGCGCCTGGATCTGCTCGTCGCTGGCGACATCGCACGGTTCGATGAAGGTCGATCCGACGGACTGTGCCAGCGGCCGGACACGCCGCTCCAGCACTTGGCCGGCGTACGAAAACGCCAGGCGGGCGCCGTGCTGGTGCATGGCCTGGGCAATACCCCAGGCGATCGAATGGTCATTGGCGACGCCGAAGATGAGCGCGGTCTTCCCTTCCAGTAGTCCCATGGCTTGCATCCTCCATCTGGTCAATTCCGGCTGCCGTCAACTGGAAGCGCCAGGGCTTGCTCTTCCACGGCTCCGGCACCCCAGTTAACCCCACACGTGCCCCGCGCGTGACGTGGCGATCAGGGATCTGCCGGCCGCGTTCGATGAACAGGACCGCCGCCGGGGCGCATAGATCGGCGCCATCCAGCCGGCGATCGACGGCCAGCGCCTGGCACAGCTTGGCCGGGCCATCGGTCAGGGCGTGCGCCGGGCGGGCGCCGCGCCGCCGCTGCATGCGGCGCTTGCCTTCAGCTGGCAGGATCGCCCGCAGCAACACCGCCGCCGGGAACCCGTCGGCCTGCGTGACGACGTTGAGCATCCAGTGCATGCCGTAGGTGAAGTAGACGTAGGCGTGCCCCGGGGGGCCCCACATCGGGGCGTTGCGCGGCGTGCGGCCGACGTGGGCGTGGCAGCCCAGATCAGCCTGGCCGACATAGGCCTCGGCTTCGACGATCCAGCCGCTCGTTCGCTGCCCACTGCGCTCAATCCGCACCAGCCGCTGCCCCAGCAGTTGGCGGGCGACCTGGAGTGTGGGGCGAGCGTAAAAGGCCCGGGGAAGGCGATGCGGCATGCCGATGATTGTACCGCCGGGCACTCGGCGGACGAGGCCGGGATGTATACTCGATTGGCCACAGTTGCGACCCAGGATCGACCCGATGAGGTGGACCCATGCGCATCCGTCCCGACCCCGGCTTGACGTTCGACGACGTGCTGCTGGTGCCGCGGCATTCGCGCATCACCCACCGGGCGCAGGTCTCGACCCACACCCGCCTGACGCCGGAGATCGTGCTCAAAGTTCCCCTGCTGAGCGCCAACATGGACACCGTGACCGAAGCCGAGATGGCGATTGCCATGGCTCGCGCCGGGGGCCTGGGGGTGATCCACCGCTTCATGACCATCGAGGCGCAGCAGGCGCAGGTGGCGCGGGTCAAGCGTTCCGAGGGCTATGTTGTCGAACGGCCAGTGACGCTGGCACTGGATGCCGTCGTTGGCGAGGCGCGGCGGGCGATGGCCGAGTCAGGCATCGGCGGGTTGGTGATCGTCGACCGGGAGCAGCGCGTGGCTGGAATTCTCACCCGGCGCGACCTGCTGTTCGCACCGGACGACGACCTGCCGATCACGGGGTTGATGACGCCGCTCGAGCGGCTGGTCACCGGGCCGGCGGGGATCGACCTGGACCAGGCGCGTCGCCTGCTGCATGCACAGCGCCTCGAGAAGCTTCCGCTGGTCGATGAAGCCGGTCGCCTGACAGGACTGGTGACGGCGCAGGACATCGTCAAGCTGGAGCGCTATCCGCAGGCGACCAAGGATGCCAAGGGCCGCCTGCGCGTCGGCGCGGCGATCGGTGCGCGCGCCTCGGACCTCGACCGGGCCCGCGCCTGCCTCGACGCCGGGGCGGATGTGATTGTGGTCGACCTGGCCCACGGCCATTCTGAGAACTGCCTGGAGATGGTGCGCCAGGTCCGAGGTGCGCTGCCACAGGTGCCGATCGTGGGCGGCAACATCGCCACGCCGGAGGGCGTGCGCGACCTGGCCCACGCCGGCGCCTCGGCGGTCAAGGTCGGCGTCGGCTCGGGTTCGATCTGCATCACCCGCCTGGTGACCGGTTTCGGCGTGCCGCAGTTGACGGCGCTGCTCGAGTGCGCCGAGGTCGCCCACACGCTGGGCATCCCGCTGATCGCCGACGGCGGTATCCGCACCTCGGGTGACCTCGCCAAGGCGCTGGCGGCCGGCGCCAGCACGGTGATGTTGGGTGGAATGCTCGCCGGGACCGACGAGGCGCCAGGCGCGACCGTCAGCCGCGACGGCCAGAAGGCCAAGATCGTGCGCGGCATGGCCTCGCTGACGGCGAACATCGATCGCCTGCAGCTCGAGCGCGGCGGGGACATGGATCCGGGCGAGTGGGAACGTGTGGTGCCGGAAGGGATCGAGGCCGTCGTTCCCTATCGCGGCGCGGTCAGCGACATCGTGCAGCAGTTGGTGGGTGGGCTGCGCTCGGCGATGTCCTACGCCGGTGCCGAGACGATCGAAGCGCTCTGGCAGCGGGCCGAGTTCATCCGCCTGACCCCGGCCGGACAGGTGGAGTCGGGTGTGCACGACGTGACGCGCTTGGGGTAGCGGCGCCCAGCATTCGGCCAGGCTGGCGAACGAGCACTCGGGCGAGGCTCAGGGCTGGAAGCTCGCCCGCGAGGCGCAGGGGGAGCGCCGGCTCACGCCGGCTCGGCGAGCGCCGATGGCTGGAAGCGCGGATCTCGGGTGAGGATCCGCCGCAGGCCCTCCTGCAGCGTGATGTGCGGCTTGTAGCCCAGCTTGCTGCGCGCCAGACGAATGTCGGCCGCCATGCGCGACGGGCCCGGGTCCTGATCCTCTCGCAAGATCCACTCGGAGGTGCTGTTGGAGATCTCGAGCACCTGCTGGGCGAGTGTCTTGAGGCTGGTCTCGACTCCGCTGCCAATGTTGATCGTCAGCCGGTCGATCGAGGGCGCGGTTGCCGCCGCCACCATCGCTTCCACAACGTCGTCCGCGTAGACGAAGTCGCGCGTCTGCTCCCCGTTTCCATGCAGCACCATCGAGCCGCCGCGGATCGCCTGGTGCAAGAAGTGCGGCACGACCGGAGGATGGGCGGCGGGAAGCGGTTGGCCGGGCCCGTAGGCGTTGAAGATGCGCAGGACAACGGTTTCGATTCCCCACAGCGCGCCGATCGTGCGTACGTAGTACTCCGCTGCCAGCTTGGAGACAGCGTAAGGGGAGCGCGGGTCGGGCGTCAGGCTCTCAGGGAGCGGGACTCTGCGCTGGTCGCCATAAACGGCCCCGGAGGAGGCGAACACGACGCGCTTGACGCCGACATCGCGCATGGCTTCCATCACGCTGACCGTTCCACCGACGTTGGTGGCATTGTACTCACGTGGATACCGCACCGACTCAGCGACAACCACCCGCGCCGCCAGGTGGTAGACGCAGTCGACTTCCTGCAGCATCGACCACAGCTTGGGGCGGTCAGCGATGTCACCCCGGCTGAACAGCACGCCAGGGTCGAGCCGCTCCGGGTCGCCGGACGACAGGTCGTCGAGGCCGCGCACCTGATGGCCTTCGCGCGCCAGCCGGTTGGCCAGCGCCGACCCGAGGAACCCAGCCGCACCTGTCACCAGGAAGTTCATCCGCTGCCTGCCTGCTCCTTACCCGAATCTGGAGGCGAGATTATAGCATCCGCCCCTGATGCCGGCCTGGGGTGGCTGGTATCATCCGCCCATGCGCCAAACTCGGAGGTCCTGGGCGGGCTGTGCCTGGCTGGTGTTGGCCGCGCTGAGTACGCTGTTCTTGCTCACCCAGAGCGTCCCGCGGGCGCGTCAGCAGTCCGACCGTGCGCGCCAGTTCACCCGGGCGATCGAGTTCGACTTCGCCGGCTGGACGGCCAAAGCCGCCTCGGCCAAGCTGGCTGCCAGCAACCTGGCGTTGACCGACTACCTGACCGAGGACGACCGCGCCCGGCTGGTGCGGGACCACGCCGGCAGGATCGACCGGGCCTCGAGGCTGGAAACCGAGCTGGCCGTCCGCCTGGCCGGGTCGCCAGCCGTCTCCGACCCCGAGACGCAGGCGATCGAAAGCGAGCTCGAGCAGCTGCGGCAGGAGATGATGGCCTTCCAGCCCTTCGTCGAGTCGATCGTGCAGGAACAGGTGGCCGTGGTGCTGGCCGAACTGGGCCTCGACGCCGGCGGTCTGGTCGGGCCACCAGTGGCCTTCCGCTTCACCGAGCTGCCCCTGGCCCTGATCGTCTCGCCGCGCAACGTGATTCGCCAGGAGGCCAACATCAAGATCGACGCCGGGGTTGACATTCCGGATCAGATCGCCCTCGAGCAGCGCGTCGAGCAAGGGCTCAACGCCTCGGCTCTGGTGGTCCCGGTGGGGGGGATCGGGACCTATCCGACGATGGTGATGGAGTCGGGCGCCATCTCCTGGCTGGTCGATGTCGTGGCCCATGAGTGGGCGCACAACTACCTGACGCTGCGCCCGCTGGGCCTGAACTACGACACCACGCCGGAAACGCGCACGATGAACGAGACGGCCGCTTCGCTGTGGGGCGGGCTGGTGGGGAGAAGGGTGCTGCAGCTCTACTACCCCGAACTGGCGCCGCCCCCGGCCCCGGCAGAACCCCCCTCATCCTCGGGGGCGGCGGCACCGGCGCCGCCGCCGGCGTTCGACTTCCGGGCAGAGATGCGGGACACGCGCCTGACGGTCGACCGGCTGCTTGAACAGGGCGAGATCGAGCAGGCGGAAGCGTATATGGAAGAGCGGCGCCAGGATTTCAACCGGCAGGGCTACAACCTGCGCCGCCTGAACCAGGCGTACTTCGCCTTCCACGGCGCCTATGCCGATGAGCCCGGGGGCGCCGCCGGCGAGGATCCGGTAGGCGCCGCGGTACGTGCGCTGTGGGAGCGCAGTCCCTCACCGGCGGCCTTCCTGCGGGCGATGGCCTGGATGGACAGCTACGACGATCTGCAGCGGCTGCTGGCCGGCCCGGAGCACGAATCGTCTTGAGGCCGAAGGTTGGAGGCCCGGCACGCTCTCGCGCCGGATTCTGCATGGCGCGAGGTGCTCCCCTCGAACCGCATTGAGCCTGTCTGCGGGACCGGCGGACTCACAAACCCGGACGGTGGCCTCCGACCGGAGCCCGTCCTGATCAGCTCCGCACTTGCTCGGAGCCAGGTGGAAGTCCGGGTTGCAGCAATCCCACAACCCGCCCGGCGCACTCCGTGCAGCACCTCAGGATCGGCTCCCAGGTGGCTGACGGAACTCCACCCTGGTCCGGCAGACCGTGCACCCGAAGAGCACTACACTTCCGCGCAGGTTCCCGCGCGCCGATGCCATGTGAACCAGCGGAACCACCCACGCCTGGAGCTGTCTGCACATTGGCGGGGAGGAGGTCGAGTTGGCAGAAGCCGGGAGCGCGCTCCGCTCACAAGAGCGGTAGCTGCGGATCCTGTTCGCCAAGTGGATCGAGCGCCAGGCGTTCGGGCAGGCTCTCACGCCGCAAGGTCAGCTCCTGCGCCAGCCGCCGAATGTGCCGGAACTTGAGCACGCGCGTGCCGTCTTCCACCGCGTAGCGCAGCCGCAAGTCACGCCGGGCCTTCTCCGCCAGCAGCGCCGCGCGTCCGCCGGGGATGACGAAGGTGAGCGGCATCCCGGAGGCCAACGCCGCGCTGGGTGGGCTGGTCTCGCATACCCGGAAGGCGAATGCCGGTCGGCCCGGCGCGTCCGGGTTGAACCACTCGACGCCGAGGTCCTCTACCTCCGAGGCAAAGTAGCCCAGGCGTACGCCGAGTTCGGACAGCAGGCGGCGGATCTCGGCGCAGTCCTGGGCACGCGGCTCAGGCCTGTCCTCAGGACGCAGGCTCCAGCGTCCGCTGGTTTCGTCCGCCTGCGCGTACGACCGCAGGCAGGCCAACACCCAGCGCCGGTCCGGCGTGCGCAACCCGGTCAGCCGGTCGCACACCCAGGCATCCACTTCGGCGACGGTCAGCGGCCGGTCCTGGCGCAGCTTACCGAGCACGAGCCCCTCGACCTGGTCGGACAACGCCTCGGCTTGCGCAGCCGGCTCGGTCAGCCAGTAGGAGCCGCTCTCTGGCTCGCTCCCCGTGCTCAGGTGGGAGAATATGCGCCGATCGGCCAGTGCCCGCTCCACCGACTGATAGACGATGGAGGTCACGGGCGCCTCTTCGCTCTCCGGCAGGCTGCCCAGCAGCCGGTCGCCGGCAAGCGCGAACACCGCCGCGGCATGCATGTAGTAGAAGGTGGCAGGCTCGCCGCGCATCTGGAGGTGAGAGGCCATCTCGCGTGACAACCGAGGCGTCAGTTCTCTCGGCAGCAGGGGCTGCGTTCCAGCCGCCTCGGCCGTCCAGCGCAAACAGGCCTCCGCTTCGGCGAGACGCAGCGCCCGACCGGTCAACCGGAAGCCGTCGGCATCCAGCGCGGCCAGGATCGCGGCGAGATAGCCCGGTTCGCACTCGGGCACCAGCCCCAACATCGGCGTGCCGGGTGGAACCGCGGCAGCGAGACCGTTCAGCGCGCTGCGCAGGGCGGACTGGTGCCATGCCCAGTCATAGCGGCGGCGGCGTAGCGCGACCTTGATGGCCGCCGCCTCCTCACGACCCCACAACCAGGCCGCCCACAGCGCCGAGAGCGTCCAGTAGGCCTGGTTGGGACGCGGCGGCACGCTCAAGACCAGATCCGGCGGGGCAGCGTTCAGCTCGCGGAACAGCGACCGCGCCGGTCCGGCGAACAGGGCGATTGCCCCCGGCACCGGCGGGTTCCGTGGATCCCAGGCCGCGACCTGCAGCCCCGGATCCGGAAGGTCCCATTCCTCGACGGCCTGCTCGAGGGCGCGCCACAGGTTGATCTCGCGGTAGCGTTGCGAGGCGACAAGCTGGCGCGGCCGGAGGCGGCCCTCGGGCATCCCCCAAAGGGAATTCCCGGCGTCCATCACCGACAACAGCAGCGCCCTGCCGGCTTGACCCTCCGCACCCCTCAACCCCAACTGCTCGGTCTTGGTGATCAGCGTCACCAGCGCGTATAGCGCACGCGCCGGATACACACTCAGCGCCGCCTCCGCGTGCTCGCGGTCTGGATCATCTGCCGGGGCCACCTGCTCGAGCGCCAGCGCCTGCTGCAGGCCGCGCCGGGTGTAGACCTCCGCCCGGCTGCGGTCCAGATCGCTCGCCTCGTCCTCCCCGGCATACTTGCAGTGCGGACAGATCAGCCCCTTGGCAACCATCCGGCCGGCATCCCGATCCCAGATGAAGTACTCAGCCGAGACCTGGCCCGCACACTGCGGGCATTCGGTGGCGTATAAGTCAAGCAGGAACGGCTCGAGCCGCTGGTGGTCCTTCGTGCTCGAGGCCAGCCGGGCAAGCACCGCCTGCAGCTCGGGCTGCGAAGGCGGCTGCAGCGTGCTCTCCAGCACGAAGCGCGTGATCGGGTTGTTGCAGGCTACCAGCACCGCCCATCCGGCTCGAGCAGCCTCGACCACCAGGCGCGGGCTGGTGCCGAAGGGGTCGAAGGCAAGGCCGGGGCGCAGGCTGAGATCGGCGAGTGCGCGGGTAGTCATCCCCGGCTCGAGCGGGGGGATGAACCGACCCAATGGCCCGGGAGCGTGGGCGCGCTCGGAGGCGGGAAACGGGATGTCCATCAAGGCCAGTATACGGCAGGGAGCCCGCAGAAAGGACCCGCGCGGCGAGCCCCCTATGGCAGTCTGACAAGGACTGCTCACCTCGGGTCGACATGCTCCACGGCCAGTGCCTGGCAGGGGACCTGCGTACGTCCGGTCAGGAGTTGGCGCCGGGGGAAAACCGATCCCTCGCTTCCCCTCCGCTGCGGGGCGGGCGCTCGGGATGACACCTAGGGAAGGCGCAGGATGACCTTCCTCACGGCGAGGTCATCCCGAGGCGGCACGATCGACCAGCACCTGCTTCCAGGCTCACGGCTGCATGTGCGGGTCTGAGTGTGGCGTCCGGAGGCGGCCTGCGGCCGGGCCTGGCTCAGGGCGAAGGGGTCTCCGTCGGAGTGGGCGTCGGAGTCGGCGTGGCAGTTGCAGTTGCTGTGGGGAGAGGCGTAGCCGTCGGTGTCGGCATGGGAGTCGGGGTCGGCTCGGGAAGATTCAGGAACACGTGCACCCGCCGCTCGGCTAAGCCCCCATCCTTGCTGCGTGCCGACAGCCGCAGCGTAACCGGTCCGTTACCGACGCCAGCCATGTCCCACGCATAGAGCAGGTCGGCCTGCTCCAATTGCTGCTCGCCGCGGGCCAAGTCCGGCCACGACTTGGGTTCGTAACCCTCGCCGACCTCGAGCACCCAGTCGCGGAAGCGTGCGGTGGCGCCGATCCGAGCGACGACCTCGAGCGGGCCACTGTTAACCACCGCACCTTCGACCGGGGATAGGATCTCGATGAACGGCCGCGGGCTGTCGTCCGTGCAACTCTCACCCGGAACGAAGAACACCGGCTTGTCCTCGAATCCATGTTCCTCCGCCCATTCCTTGCCAGCGTCGTCTTCGGTAAGCCATTCGCGCGCCCACGGATCGGCGACGTCCAACCCCAGCTTCTGCCTGGCGAAGTCCTGACACTCGCCGGAGGCCAGCAGCAGCGTGTAGCTGTCGACCCAGGGTTCCTGCCACAGGTCCTGCTCCTTCGGCAGGGGCGGCTGATCGGCGGCAAAGACCTCGATACGATCGTCCGGGCACCACTCGGAGGGCTCGGCGCCCGAGAGGGCGCAGATCGTCCGCTCGATGATCCCGGCGGGGCGCTCGAAGCCAGCAGGTTCGCCGCCGCTGATGTAGGGCACCGCCGCGTTCATGTAGGCGTTCCAGATCGGCGCCGCACCGGAAAGGCCGGTGGTGTTCTGCATCGGTGTGTAGTCGGCATTACCCACCCACACGCCGGTGGCGATCTGCGGCGTGTAGCCCAGCGTCCAATTGTCGCGGAAGTCATTGGTCGTGCCGGTCTTGGCAGCGGCGGGGAACGGCAATCGCAGCAGGGAGTCGCTGCCGAACATCGGACGCCGGGCGTCGTTGTCCGAAAGGATCGAGGTGATCAGGAAGGCATGCTCTGGCCGCAGGACCGGCATCGGTCCGGCCGGCTTGTGCTCGAAAGCCAGATTGCCCTGGTGGTCGATGATGCGTGTGATCGAGACTGGCGGGTTCCGGTCCCCGCGGTTGGCAAAGACCGAGAAGGCCGAGGTGAGTTCGAGCAGGCTGACATCGCCCCCACCCAGGGTGAGCGACAGTCCGTAGTCATCCCGATTCAGCGTCGTGATTCCCATCCGCCGGGCGAAGGGGACCAGGCCTTCTTCCTGCGGCGTCGCCGGGTCGTCATAGATGCCGATGAAGTCCAGCGTCTTGACGGCGGGGATGTTGTAGGAATTGGCCAGGGCGCTGCGCACGGTCACCGGGCCGTGAAAGCGCTCGTCGTAGTTCTCCGGTTCGTAGGGCGGGCGCGGGTCGCTCGGATTGCCCGACGGGGGAAACTCGCTGGGCACGTCCCAAATCAGCGTGCCGGGCGTCCAACCCTGTTCAAAGGCGTGGGCGTAGGTCAGCGGCTTGATCGACGATCCGGGCTGGCGCGGGGCGACGGACATGTTGATCTGTCCGTCGATCTCGGCGTTGTTGAAGTCCGCCGAGCCAACCATGGCCAGGATCTCGCCGGTCTGCGGGTCGAGCGAGACCAGGGCACCGTTGGTGACATGACGGTCGGCAAGAGCCGTCACCTGCTGCGTCACCAGCGTCTGCGCCAGATCCTGCAGCTGTGGGTCGAGGGTGGTGTAGACGTTGAAGCCAGAGCGGTAGATGGTCTGCGGATCGTACATCTGCTCGAGCTGGGTGCGGATGAAGTTGACCCAATGCGGGTAGCGGATCTGGATGTCGGCCGGGCGGAAGGCAAAGGTCTCGATCTGGGCAACGGCCGCCCCGGCTTCCTCGGGCGAGACGCATACCGGTTCCTCGGCGTTGCTGACTCCGATGCAGCCTTGCTCCTGGCTGGTGAGAACCATCAGCGTGAGCACCTGGCGGTGGCGATCGAGGGCCGCCTCGCGGTTGGTGAAGATATCGTAGACCGCCGGCGCCTGGATCAAGCCGGCCAGGAAGGAGGCCTGCGGCAGCGTCAGCGCGCCGGCTGTTGTGCCGAAGTAAGTCTGGGCGGCCGCCTCGACGCCGTAGGCCAGGTTGCCGAAGTACACCTGGTTCAGGTACAGCTCAAGGATCTCTTCTTTGGCGTAGCGTCGGTTGATCTCCGCCGCCAGCAGGATCTCGCGGATCTTGCGGATCGCCGTACGCTGCGAGCGTTCTTCCGGCGTAAAGAGCAGGTTGCGGGCGATCTGCTGGGTGATGGTCGAGGCGCCGGAGACGGTCTCGCCGCCCTGCAGGTTCTGCCACACGGCGCGTCCGATCGCCAGCGGGTCGAAGCCGGCGTGGCTGTAGAACTGCGAGTCCTCTGTCGCCAGCACGGCGGCGAGCATGGCCGGGGAGATCTCGTCGAGCGTGACGTAGGTGCGGCGGCCGGCCTGTGGATCGAGGATTTCGTACAGCAGGTTGCCGGCGCGATCGTAGATGCGGGTGGTCTCGAACTGGGCAGCGTTGGCGCGCAGGTCATCAACGGAGGGCAGCGTGGAAGCCAAGGAGAAGTACTGCAGCAACCCGAAGCTGAGCAGCAGGATGGCGCCTGCCACCGCGGCGAACAGCGCCAGGATCGCCATGCGCGCCAGGCAACCCGAACCGCCGGCCGGCAGGCCGCCTCGCGGCCCGCTCGGCGGAGCCGTCGACCCCGGCCCCGACCCGGAGGTGAAGGCCGCCGGTGAGACCGTCGTGGCGCCCCGGTCGGTCTGAGGCACCCGGCGCGGGAGGGCCGGGTTGGACTCGCTCGGCGCCGCGAGCCGGGGAATCGGCTGCGTGTCCTCCGGCGGGGGTGAGATGAAGGCGGAGGCCGATCCTTCGTCGGAGCCGGCCGGGCTGCTGGGCGGAGAGGGTCGGGAGGCTTCGGTCATTGGCGAGATTCTAGCCGCTGGGGATTAAGCCGGGATAAGCCTGCAAGCCAGACCCGGCTTCAGGAGGCGGCGGGACGGCTCTGCACCAGAACCGACCACACCCCCTTCATCACCGTCTCCCCCGCCTGATTGCGCACGTCGACCTCGAGCCTGACCTGCCCGCCGCCCAGACGGGGCATGGGCTTGGTCTCCTGAACGGCCAGCACGGCGTGCAGCGTGTCCCCGAACAGGACGGGCTTGCTGAATTTCCATTCCTGAATCTCGCGAAAAGCGAGCACAGTTCCTTCGAGCACGCCGGTGCGCGCCGCAAGCCCGCTGACGATCGACATGCAGAGCAACCCATGCGCCACGCGCTGGCCAAACAGGGTGGTGCGCGCATACTCGGCGTCGGTGTGAATGGCCATGTAGTCGCCCGACAGGCCGGCGAAGGCGATGACATCCGCCTCGCAGATCGTGCGGCCGGGGGTCGTGATGCGCTGGCCAACGGTGAACTCCTCGAAGTAGCGGCCGCGCGGCGTCAGATCGTCTGAGCTCATGTTGACCTCCTCACCGAGGTCGGATTCTAGCACGCCTGCGGCCGCCAGGGCGCGCTGGCCACCAGCACGTCGTCCCCGTACAATCCAGGTATGCGCAGTTGGCAATGGGCGGCCGACGATCCCTGGACCTTGAACCTGGCGGCTGATGTCCGCTTCGGTGCGACGGACTACGCCGAGGACCAGATCTGGGAGCTGCAGTTCCGCGGTGCGAAGCTGGCCGGACTGGCGGCCGCCAGCTGCTTCGGTGGGCGGATTCGTGGCATGCACATCTTCCCCTCCTTCGCGCTGGAGGGCAGGGTAGCCGTCGATCCAGCTACATTCCACCGGCCGGTGATCATCGAACAGGCGCTGCCGAACTACGCCCGCCTGGCGTTCTGGCCGCTGGCCGAAGTGGAGGCGGCTGCAGAGTACTGGGTGGTCGACTCGCGGCGGCTGGTCTCGCGCATCTGCCTGACGGCCCGCTCCGAGCGCTCGCTAGCGCTGGACCTGCGCCTGCACGTGGCGACGCTCCCCGGTTCCGACGCTGATCCGATGCGCCCGGTCACCCGCCTCGGTGTGGTGGCGCTCGAGGGGCGCGTGGCCGAACTTCGGCCGGTCATTTTCCTGAGCGGGGGTGCGGCTGCCTTCCGCTCGACCTTCCCCAGCCTGCATGTGGCAGCCACGCTCGCCCCCGGCGAGGCACGCAGATGGACGTGGGCGCATGCGGGGATGACTGATCCCGAGCGCGGTTTCGAGGCGGCGCGCACGGCGACCCAGCTCCCGCTGGACGCCGTCGCTGCGCGCATCGAGCGCATGGCCGAAGGGATCGTCCAGGTTGAAACCGGCCATCCGGAGTGGGATGCGGCCGTCCACCTGTCCCAGGTGGCGGCGTTGTCCAGCTTTGTTGGGCCGACGCGCCACCTGCCGTCGCCTGCACCGGTGCTCCGCCGAAGCTGGCTCGATGGTCATTCGCCTCGCGGTGACGGCAGCGATCATGACTGGCGCTGGAGTGGGCAGGAGATGTCTGGCGCCTGCTACCTGGCGCGGCAGGTGCTGCCGGCGGCGCCCGAGCTGGCGCAGGGCGTGGTGCGCAATGCCCTGGCCACTCAGGGCGCGGATGGGGCGGTGGATGGTAAGCCCGGGCTGGCGGGGCAGCGCCTGCGCATGGCGGCAGCCCCAATGCTGGCGCAGTTGACCTGGCAGATCTACCGGCAAACCGAGGACGCGGCCTTCGTCGCCGAGGTTCTGCCGAGGCTGACCGAGGTTTTTTCGAGCTGGTTTGACGCCGCGCGGGACCGCGACCAGGATGGCTTCCCGGAGTGGGAGCATCCGCTCCAGGCGGGCTACGAGGCCCACCCGGTGTTCTCCCAGGCGAACGCCGCCGGCATGTGCGCTGAGTTGCGCTGGGTGGAGTCTCCGGACCTGGCTGCCCTGCTGCTGGGTGAGGCCGAAGCGCTGGCCTGTCTGGCGCGGGTCGTCGGAGGCGCACAGGACGTGCCGGCAATTGAGGCTCGCAAGCACGGACTGCTCAAGGGTCTGTCGCTGTGCTGGGATCCGGTGTCAGAAATCTATCGACGCATCGACCACAGCCTGCATACCACGCCGCACGCGGCGGAGATCGCAAAGCTGGTTGGCAACGGCCGGACTGAACCGGAGGTTACGCTGCGCCAGCCTGCGCGCCTGGTCGTCCGGGTGTCGGGGCGGGAGAGTGAGGCGCGTGGCCTGGAGATCATGCTGACGGGTCGTCCAGTGGCTGGCCGCGAGCGGACCTTGCGGCTGGGGGTGAATGATCTGCGCTGGTCCTGGGAGACCGGATGCGCGACCACGCCGGAGGCATTTGGCGCCCTGTCCCGCCTGCAGGTTCGCGGCGTGGCAGACGGCGTGCAGACCTCGGTGGTGGTGCCCGATCTGGGCCGCGTCGACCTGGCGATGCTGCTGCCGCTGTGGGCGAAGGCGCCTGCCCCGGAGGAGGTCACGGCGCTGCTGGATGGCCAGCTGCTCCGGCCGGAGCGGTTCTGGCGCCCGCAGGGCTTGCCCTTTCTGCCGGCGAGCGACAGCGAGTATCAGGCCCAGTTGGCCAAGGGCGAGGCTGGAGTGGGCATGGCTTGGAACGCCATTCTGGGGGAGGCGCTGGTGGACCTCAGTCGGGGAGAGCAGGCCGCTGCCCTCCTTGAGCGGCTGATGCATGCGATCGTACGGGCGCTGCGCACAGATCACGCATTGTGCCAGTCGTATGATCCGGAGACGGGTGAGGGCCGGGGGGATCGGCACGCCGCCTGTGGCGGGGCGCCGTTGAGCTTGCTGCTGGCGTGCATCGGGGTGCAACTGATCTCGCCGACGAAGGTTGGCCTGAGGGGGCGGAATGCGCTGGATGGCCCGGTGACCATCGCCTGGCGCGGATTGC
>JBFYRF010000038.1:0-7202 GCA_041302385.1 Anaerolineales bacterium
TGCGCAACTCATCGTACATGTTCGTCACCGGCCCGGATGTGGTCAAGACCGTCACCCACGAGGACGTCACCTTCGAGCAGCTCGGCGGCGCCGATGTACACGCCTCGACCTCCGGCGTCTGTCACTACGTGGCCGACAACGATGCCGACTGCCTGTACATGATCCGGCTGCTGCTCTCCTACCTGCCGCAGAACAATATGGAAGACCCGGCATTCTTGGCGACCGGCGACGATCGTCTGCGCACCGAGGCCGCCCTGAACAGCATCATTCCCGACGATCCGAGCAAGCCCTACGAAATGCGCGACGTGATCCGCTTGATCGTGGACAACGGCGCCTTCTTTGAGCTGCATGAGCACTATGCCCCCAACATCGTCGTCGGCTTTGCCCGCCTCGGCGGGCACAGCGTCGGGATCGTCGCCAACCAGCCGGCCGTCCTGGCCGGCGTGCTCGACATCAACTCCTCCGACAAGGCGGGGCGCTTCGTCCGCTTCTGCGATTCGTTCAACATCCCGATCGTCACCTTCGTCGACGTTCCGGGCTTCATGCCGGGCACGGGGCAGGAGCACGGCGGCATCATCCGCCACGGCGCCAAGCTGCTGTTTGCCTACTGCGAGGCCACCGTCCCCAAGATCACCGTGATCACGCGTAAGGCCTACGGCGGGGCCTACGACGTGATGTCGTCCAAGCACATCCGCGGCGACCTCAATCTGGCCTGGCCAACGGCCGAGCTGGCGGTGATGGGGCCGGAAGGCGCGGTCAAGATCATCTTCCGCAAGGAGCTGGCCGAGGCCAAAAACCCTGACGAACGCAAGGCTCAGCTTGTCGAGGAATACCGTCAGAAGTTCGCCAACCCGTACATCGCCGCCTCGCGCGGCTACCTGGACGATGTGATCGAGCCGAGGCTCACCCGCACGCGGCTGATCAACGCCCTGGAGATGCTCGCCAACAAACGCGATGCCAACCCCTCCAAGAAGCATGGCAATATCCCTCTCTGACGGCCGCCGCTCCGGGCTGGCGCAGATCGCCGGCCACCGGCTGTTCTGGCAGATCGAGGGTCCGCCGGACGGGCGGCCGGTGCTGCTGCTGCACCACGGGTTGGGATCGGTGCGCGCCTGGCAGAAGCAGATTCCCAGCCTCACCGCGGCCGGCTGGCGGACGGTGGCCTACGACCGCTGGGGCTATGGCCGTTCCGAGGCGCGTCCTGCATTTTCCCCGAACTTCCTGCACAACGATGCCAGCGAGGCTGTGCACCTGCTGGATGAGCTGGGGCTCGACCGTGTCTGCATTGTCGGGCACAGCGACGGCGGCTCACTGGCCATACTGCTGGCCGCAGAGCATCCCGAGCGCGTCGAACGGCTGGTGCTGGTGGCGGCGCACATCGACCGGGAATCTGCCACGCTGGATGGACTGCGCAGCCTGGCGCAGGCGATCCATACCCAGCCGCTCAAGGGAGGCCTGCGGCGCGAGCATGGCCCCAAGGCCGACGCGCTGGCGCAGGCCTGGGTTGAACGCTGGCTCGATCCAGCGCTGGAGGAGCTGACGCTGGAGCCGGTGCTTGCCGGCATCCGCTGCCCGACGCTGGTGATCCAGGGTGAGCTCGACGAGCATGCCACGCCCGAGCACGCCCGGCGCATCGCCCGCGGGATCCATGGCAGCCAGCTGTGGCTGATCCCCGGCGTCCGACACACCCCCATGCACGAGATCCCCGAGCCGTTCAACGCCCGGTTGCTCGAGTTCCTTGGCCCTACGATCGACCCGCAATCGGCGGGATTGGTAGAATCATCAGCGTCCGGCGCCATGCGGCGCTGAGCGCGGGGTTGAGCGTATGCCAAAGCGGCAGATGTTCACCAAGGTCCTGGTCGCCAACCGCGGCGAGATCGCCGTGCGCGTGTTGCGCGCCTGCCGCGAGCTTGGCCTGGAGACAGTAGCCGTGTTCTCCGATGTCGATCGCACCGCCCTGCACCCGCGCTATGCCGACGAGGCCTACCTGCTCGGCCCGGCGCCGGCGCGCGAGTCCTACCTGCGCGGCGACCGCATCATCGAGATTGCCCGAGCGTGCGGCGCCGGCGCCATCCCCCCGGGTTACGGCTTCCTGGCCGAACGCGACGACTTCGCCCATGCGGTGGAGGAAGCCGGGCTGGTGTTCATCGGCCCGCGGCCGAGCGCCATTGCTGCCATGGGCGACAAGGCGACCGCCCGGGCGACGGTGACGGCGGCCGGCGTGCCGGTTGTGCCGGGGACCGAAGGCGAGGGCGGCCTGCGCGACGAGGAGATCATGGCCGTCGCCCCGCAGGTCGGCTTCCCCCTGCTGATCAAGGCCACCGCCGGCGGCGGCGGCAAGGGCATGCGCGAGGTGCAGGCCATGGAGGACCTGCCGGCCCTTCTCCAATCCGCCCGGCGCGAGGCGGAGGCCGCCTTCGGCGATGGCAGCGTCTACTTGGAGAAGCTGGTCACCGGCGCTCGGCACATTGAGTTCCAGATCATGGCCGACAGCCAGGGCAACATCATTCACCTGGGCGAGCGCGAGTGCTCGATGCAGCGACGCCACCAGAAGCTGCTCGAGGAGGCTCCCTCACCTTCGATGGAGCCTGAGTTGCGCTACCGGATGGGTCAGGTGGCCTGCACCGCCGCCGCTTCCGTAGGGTACCTCAACGCCGGGACGATCGAGTTTCTGGTCGACAAGGACCACAACTTCTTCTTCCTGGAAATGAACACCCGGCTGCAGGTCGAGCACCCGGTCACCGAGATGGTGACCGGCATTGACATCGTCAAGGAGCAGATTCGAATTGCCCGCGGGCGCAAGCTGCGCTATGCCCAAAGCGATGTCCAGTTCAACGGGTGGGCCATCGAGTGCCGCATCAATGCCGAGGATCCATACAACAACTTCATGCCCTCGACGGGCGTGCTCACCCACGTCCTCTCTCCGACTGGACCTGGCGTGCGCGTCGACACCGGCGTGTATCCGGGCTTCGAGGTCTCACCTTACTATGACTCGCTGATCTCCAAGCTGATCTGCTGGGGGGAGACACGCGGCGAGGCCATCCTGCGCATGCGCCGCGCCCTGGAGGAATACCGTATCCTGGGCGTAAAGACGAACATCCCCTTCCACCAGAGCATCATGGACCTGACCCGCTTCCTGGCCGGGCATTACGACACCCGCTTCGTCGAGGAGCGCTTCTCGATGGAGGAGGCCGAGGAGTCCAAGGCCAGCTACCCCGAGATCGCCGCCATCCTGGCGACGCTCGTCGCCCACCGCGAGATCCAGCAGGCTTCGCAGATCGTGCAGCGTGGCGAGCGCGACGCCAGCAACTGGAAGTGGGTCTCCCGCTATGAGCGGATGCAGCGCTAGGCAGGCCGGGGGATGAAGTACCTCACCACCGTCAATGATCGAACCTACGAGATCGAGGTCAACCTCGAAGGCGAAGTCGTCGTCGACGGACAGCCGCTCACCATCGACTTCCACCCGGTCGCCGGGCAGCCGGTCTACTCGCTCCTGGTCAACGGTCGCTCGTACGAAGCCTATGTCAACCCGCTGGACGATGGGCTGCAGGTGTTGTTGCAGGGACGGCTGTATCCGGTAACGGTCGAGGACGAGCGCACCAAGCGCTTGCGCGAGTCGTCATCCGGGCAGCCGATCACCAAGGGCGAGATCCATGTCAAGGCGCCGATGCCCGGCCTGGTTGTGGCGACGCTGGTCGAGCCTGGCCGCACGGTGGAAAGGGGCGAGCTGCTGATCATCCTCGAGTCGATGAAGATGCAGAACGAGCTGAGGGCGGCGCGCAGCGGGAAGATCACCCGGCTTCGGGTCAAGGCGGGCGACAGCGTTGAACAGAACCAGATCCTGATGACGCTCGAATAGGCCGCGGCCCGACTGGCGCCAAGCCGCCGAGGGCCCGCGATCGGCCCACCACGGACGAAAGCTCAGGCATGGAGATCGAAGCCAAGTTCTACTTGTCGGACCCGGACGCGCTGCGCCGCCGCCTCAGCCTGCTCGGCGCTGAGGTCGCCCACGCCCAGGTGCTGGAGCGCAACTGGCGCTTCGATGATGACCAGCGGCGCCTGTCCCAGCAGGGGCTTGTGCTGCGGTTGCGCCTCGACGATGCCGCCCGCCTGACCTTCAAGGCTCCCAGCGACGTCCCGGAGGCCCGCCAGGAGATCGAGTTCGAGGTCTCGGACCCCAAGGCTGCCCTCGCCTTGCTGGGCGGGCTCGGTTACCAGCCGGTCTGGGCGTATGAGAAGCGGCGCACGGTGTATCAGCTGGCTTCGGCCGAGGTCATGCTGGATGAGCTTCCGTTCGGTACCTTCGTCGAAATCGAGGCGCCATCGCTTGAGGCGGTCCGGGACGTCGCCCGACGTCTCGGGCTGGGCTGGGACCGCCGGCTGCCAGCCAGCTACTGGACGCTGTTCTCCCGGCTCCGCCAGGCGCGCCAGCTGGCCTTTCGCGACGCCACCTTCGACAACTTTGCGGGTCAGCCTCCGGTCCGACCCGCGGAGGTTGGAGCGAGTGATGGCCTGACCGCAGCCCTGGATCCCTCCACCCCGGACGACAAGGACATCCGATGAGTGATCAATTGAAGGACGCCTTTGCCCGCTGGCAATCCGAGATTCTGGAGCCGGCTCTGCAGGAACAGGCCGAGCGGCGGCAGGCCTTTCACACCTCCTCAGGCATCGAGCTCGAGCGGCTGTACCTGCCGGCTCATCCTGACCCGGATTACCTGGACCAGCTGGGCTTCCCTGGCGAGTATCCCTTCACGCGCGGCGTCCAACCGACGATGTACCGGGGGCGGATGTGGACGATGCGCCAGTATGCCGGCTTTGCCACCGCCGAGGAAACCAATCGGCGCTTCCGCTATCTGCTCGAGCAGGGGCAGACCGGCCTGTCGGTGGCCTTCGACCTGCCGACGCAGATCGGCTACGACGCGGATGATCCGCTGGCCATCGGCGAGGTCGGCCGCGTCGGGGTCTCGATCTCCTCGCTGCACGACATGGAGCGTCTGCTCGACGGGCTGCCACTCGACCGGGTATCGACCAGCATGACGATCAACGCGCCGGCGGCTGTGCTGTTGGCGATGTATCTCGCCGTGGCACAACGGCGCGGCTTCGAGCTGTCGAAGCTGCGCGGCACGATTCAGAACGACGTGCTCAAGGAGTACGTCGCCCGCGGCACGTACATCTACCCGCCCCAACCGGCCATGCGCCTGGTGACCGACGTCTTCCGCTACTGCAAGGACCATGTGCCGCGCTGGAACACGATCTCGATCTCCGGCTACCACATCCGCGAGGCCGGCGCCACCGCCGCCCAGGAGATCGCCTTCACCCTGGCCAATGCCATCGCCTACACGCAGGCGGCGCTGACCGCCGGGCTGTCGGTCGACGACTTCGCCCCTCAGCTGGCCTTCTTTTTTGCCAGCCACAGTCACTTCCTGGAAGAGGTGGCCAAGTTCCGCGCCGCCCGCCGCCTGTGGGCGCATATCATGCGCGACGAGTTCGGCGCCCGCGATTCGCGCTCGTGGCGGCTGCGCTTCCACACCCAGACCGGTGGCTCGACGCTCACCGCCCAGCAGCCGGTCAACAATGTCGTCCGGGTGACGCTGCAGGCGCTGGCCGCCGTGCTGGGCGGCACGCAATCGTTGCACACCAACAGCATGGACGAAGCGCTCAGCCTGCCCACCGAAGAGGCGGTCCAGGTCGCCCTGCGCACGCAGCAGATCCTGGCCCACGAGACCGGCGTTGCCGACACGATTGACCCGCTCGCCGGCGCCTACGCCGTTGAAGCACTGACGAATGCGGTCGAACGCCAGGCGCAGGACTACCTGCGGCGGATCGCCGAGATGGGCGGGGCGCTGGCGGCGGTCGAGAGCGGCTTCATGCAGCGCGAGATCCAAGAAGCCGCCTACCGGGCGCAGCGCGAGCTGGAGACCGGCCAGTGCGTCGTCGTCGGAGTCAACCGCTATGCCTCCGAGCAGGCGGCGTCGCTGCCGCGCCTCCGGATCGACCCGGCGATCGAACAAGGCCAGCGCCAGCGGCTTGCCGAGCTGCGCGCCCGACGCGATGCCTCCGCCGCGCAGCCGATGCTCGAGCGGTTGACCCAGGCGGCCGAAGCCGGCGACAACCTGATCCCCGTGTTCATTGACTGCCTGAACGCCGACCTGACCCTGGGCGAGATCTGCGGCCGGCTGCGAACGCTGTGGGGCGAGTACCAGCCGTCCGCCACATTGTGAATCGATTCCGGGAGAGGTGATGACCACCATCCAACGCATCCACCACGCCGCCATCGTCGTGCAGGATCTGGAGGCCGGGCTGCGCTTCTGGCGCGACGCGCTTGGCCTGCAGCTCGAGAACATCGAGGACGTCCCCGAGCAGGCGTCACGCGTGGCCTTCCTGCCGATCGGCGATGCTGAGATCGAGCTGGTGCTTCCGACGTCCGACGACAGTGGCATCGCCCGCTACCTGGCCAAGCGTGGCCCCGGCATCCATCACCTGTGCCTGGAGGTCGATAACCTTTCGGCGGCGCTGGAGCAGCTGCGCCGGCACAATGTACGCCTGATCCATGAGCAGCCCATCACAGGCGCCGGAGGGCGGCTGGCGGCCTTTGTCCATCCTGAGAGCACCGGCGGCGTGCTGCTCGAACTGTATCAGAGCGCCGCCTGCTGACCTGCGAGGGGAATCCACTCACGCGCCTTGCTTCTCAGGCGGGGCATGTCACGCCCCCTCACTTCTGCCCGCTCCCCTGCAGCGGGGGAGGAACCCCCCTCACCCCTGCCCGGCTCCCCCGTACCCCCCGCAAGCGGCGAGCACGCCTGGTCTCCATTGGGACCATCAATCGCCGCTTAACCACCGATTTGGGCGTACGACGCGCCCGGGCACTCGCTCAACTGGAGTGTTACTCACCCGGAAGCAGCCCGCCGCAGCTCTATCCCTGGAGGGGTATCGGTCTGCACCTGCAATCTCTCCACGGCGGCATTGATCGATTCCGTACTCGTGCGGCGGTCTGAAGACCCGGACGAGAGTCAGCACCAACCGCCGCTTACGGGGGTGGAGGGCACGGGGGTCCAGGGGGCCCACGCGACGGACGCGCTCAATCGGGGCTGCAAGCGAGCGATCCGGCACTCGTGCGGCGGTCTGAAGACCCGGACGAGAGTCAGCACCAACCGCCGCTTACGGGGGTGGAGGGCACGGGGGTCCAGGGGGCCTGGGGGGCG
>JBFYRF010000042.1:0-2729 GCA_041302385.1 Anaerolineales bacterium
CTGGAGGCGCGCGGCGTGGAGGTCGTGGGCGAGATCCCTGCCGGGCTGGCGCCGCCCCAATGGCCGGCGATAGGGCTGCAAGACTGGTGGCTGCTCTTCCCCGGCGCGGTGGGGCTGGCACTGGTCGTCTTCGCCGAGGCGATCGGCCCGGCGCGCAGCTTCGCCTCGACGCATCGCTACCCGATGGATGCCAATCAGGAGTTGATCGGCCTGGGCGCGGCCAACTTCGGTGCGGGGCTCTTCCAGGGCTTTGCGGTGGGCGGCAGCCTGTCCCGATCTGCGGCCAACGACCGGGCGGGCGCGCACAGCCAGGTGTCCGGCGTGATTGCCGCCGCGGTCACCGTGGTCGTCGCCCTGTTCTTCACGCAGTGGTTCTACGCTCTTCCAGAAGCTGCGCTGGGGGCGATCGTCGTTGTCGCCGTATCGGGCATGGTCAAGGTCGCCAAGCTGAAGCACCTGCAACACGTGCGCCGCACCGACTTCGTCCTGGCGGTTGTGGCGCTCCTGGCCGTGCTGACCTTCGAGACGCTGCAGGCCTTGCTCATCGCCGTCATCGTCTCGCTGTTCGCCCTGGTCTGGCGCGCCAGCCACCCCAGGCTGGCGGTGCTGGGCCGCATCCCGGACCGGCTGGACTTCAGTGATATTCGACGTCATCCAGAGAACCAGACTCTGCCCGGCCTGTTGGTCGTGCGGCCGCTCAACGGTTTGTTCTTCGCCAATGCGGCGGGGTTCCGCGAGGCGATCCTCGCCGAGATGGCTTCCAGCCCCGAGCCCGTCAAAGCCGTGCTGCTCGACCTGGGGGCGACAACTGACCTGGACGTGCCCAGCGCCGACATGCTGGCCGAGCTGGGCGAGGAACTTCACACTCGGAATGTGCGCTTCATGCTGATGCGCGTCATCACGCCCGTCCGGCAGATGCTCGAGCTGGCCGGCGCGCTGGAGAAGATCGGGCCGCAGGATGTCTTTGTCGGCCCAACGGAGGCGGTCCTCGACTATCTCTCGTCGCAGTATGACGATGCGGCGATCATGGAGCTGATGCGCAGCGGGGCAGTTGCAGTTCGTGACCTGATCCAGGCCAGCCTGCCCTCCGCACCACCCGAGCGCCAGGCCGGACTGGCGTCGATTGTGGACAGCCTGGACAGAGAGATTGAGCGGGGTGGACGGACCGCGGAGGACCGATCATGAAGCCAACCCAGCCCTCGAGCGGGATGTCCCGCTTCATCCCCGGTCTCGCCCTCTTCAAATCCGCGACGCCCGCTGTGTTCCGCACCGAACTCGTTGTGGCGGTCACCGTCTTTGCCGTGATTGTGCCCTCCGCCATGGCCTACGGCGAGCTGGCCGGGGTCACGCCCGTCGCCGGGCTGTATGTCGCCCTCGGTGCCATGGTGATGTATGCGCTGTTTGGCACCTCCCGCCAGTTGATCATGGGGCCCGAGGCGACGACCGCCATCATGACCGCCGCTGCCGTTGCCCCTCTGGCCGGCGGCGATCCAGTGCGCTACGCCGCACTTGCCGCGCTGGCTGCCATCCTGGTCGGCCTGCTGGCGCTGCTCGGCCGCGTGGCGCGACTGGGTTTCATCACCGATTTCCTCTCGAAACCGATCCTGGTCGGCTACATCTTTGGAACGACGCTGATCGTGATCGGCAGCCAGCTGGGCAAGATGTTCGGCATCAAGCTCGAGAGCGACCAGTTCTTTCAGCAGGTCGTAGAACTGATCAGCCGTCTGGACGAAACGGACCTGCTCACCTTCGTCATCGGCCTCGTCTCTATGGCGGCGCTGATCCTCATGCGCCGCGTGAATCGCGCCCTGCCCGGCCCGCTGATTGTCGTCGTTGCCGCCATTGTCGCTTCGACCGTGCTCAACTGGGCAGCCAAGGGCGTCGCCATCGTCGGCGCGGTGCCGGCCGGGCTGCCGCAGCTTACGCTCCCAGCGGTCGGAGCTCAGGATGTCTTCAGCCTGCTGCCCGCTGCGCTTGCCCTGACGATCCTGATCTACGCCGACGAGGTTCTCACCGCGCGCGTCTTCGCCGCCCGACACGGCCAGAAGATCGACGCCAACCAGGAGTTTGTCGCCATTGGCTTCGCCAACATCGGCGCCGGATTCCTGACCGGGTTTCCCGCCGCGACCAGCGGCTCGCGCACCGCGGTCTCCGATCAGATGGGCGGCAAATCGCAGTGGGTTGGACTGATCGCTGCTGCCCTCACCATTATCTTCCTGCTCTTCTTCACGCCGCTGTTGGCGCCGCTACCAACGGTGGTGCTGGGCGCCATCATCATTGTTGCTTCGTTCGGGCTGCTCGACGTGCCGGCATTCCGCTTCTTGCGGCGGGTGCGGTCCGTCGAGTTCTGGCTGGCGGTAGTAACCGCCTTTGGCGTACTCACCGTCGGCATCCTGCAGGGCGTGCTCGTCGCCGTGATGCTGTCGCTGGTCAACGTGATCTATCACATCTCGCGGCCGCATGACGCGCTGTTGGACGATGTGGACGTCGGCGGCGGCACGGTGTATCGCGGCGTCACGGACAAGGAAACCACGCTGACCGAACCGGGCCTGATCGTCTACCGCTTCGACGCCCCGCTGGTGTTTGCCAACGCCGCCTACTTCACCGAGCGCCTGGAGTCCCTGGTCGCCAACGCCGGCCCCGGACTGAAATGCGTCATCCTGGATGCGGAACCGATCAGTGATTTCGATTCGACGGCGGCGGAGGCGCTGGAGAATCTGGACGCAAGC
>JBFYRF010000244.1:0-8202 GCA_041302385.1 Anaerolineales bacterium
CAGGCCATGGCTTGCAGCAGGGTCACCGAACTGCCATCGCTGCGAGAGGCGCTGATATACAAGTCGGATGCCTCGAAGAAGCGGGCCAGCCGTTGTTCCTCGACTGCGCCCTCAAAGCGGACGGCGCTCTCCGCCCTTGCAGACTGCACTCGGGCTTGCAGTTCTGGCCGCAGGCTTCCGTCCCCTAACACGGTCAGCATCAGTCCTGGGAATGCGCGCCACGCTCTCAGAAACCCCTCGAGCAGAATCTCCGGACCGTAGATCGGCTCGAGCGACCGGGCGCTCACCAGCACCACACGCTGGCGGCGGTCAGCAGCGGAGGCGGCTCGCGCCGGCTGAGGTCGGAAGTGACGCAGGTCCGCACCCCACGGAAACACCACGATCCTCTGCTCGGGCATCCCCAGCTGGATGGCTCGTCGCCGGACCGCCTGGCAGTCACACAGGAGCAATTGGCTGCGGGCGAAGGCCCAGCGCGCCCGAATCCTTCCCTGAAGGTGATCGGCGTCGCGCAGCACGTCCGACCCCCAGGACATGCTGATCAGCGGCCCGACGCCCGAGGCAGCCGCCAGAAAGGCACCCGATTGGATCGGGCCGGCATGTACGACATCCGGCCGAAAGTTGCTCACCGCCTCACGCAGCCAGCGACGCCGACTCAGGAATCGGCCGTGGAAAAAGGGGTTGCCCGCCTCGGTGGGCGACAGCTCAAGCACGCCGGCAGGAAGTGGGAGCGCTCCGTCCCGCGCCTCCAGCCGAATGAAGCCCACGTCGAGCTGGCCCAGGAGCATGGCCTCCAGGAATCGCCGATCATGGACGGTCACGCCTTGGGTAAGGTAGAGGACGCGCATTCGTCGCTGCGTCCCTCAGCCGTCAATCCCCAAGGTACGTCCACTCCAGCGCCTTCCCGAGGGGAAGGTCCACCAGGAGCCGTTTCCCAAGGACGGCCTCGATCTGATACGGCGGAATGGCATCCGCCGGTGACGGGCGCAGGACAGACAGCATCGCCCGGGTGAGCTTCGTGCCGGCGGTCAGGTCCCGGCCAGCCCGCAGGCATCGCCGCTGCACGATCACGGTGTCAGCCTCGTTCTCGGCCACGCGCTTATCCGGGCGGCCGAGGGCCAGTTCGAGCTCTCGGGTCCGATCCACCATCTCGCGCCAGGTGCGGGGGGTCATCGAGAATGGGTGATCCGGGCCCTGGCGACGGGTGTCATCGGTGAAGTGCTTCTCAATGGCGCGAGCGCCGAGCGTGACCGCGCCAAGCACCGTGGCGTGGCCCGGGGTGTGATCCGACAGCCCGAGGATCAGCTCCGGATACATCGCCCGGTAGGTCCGGAGTACGTTCAGGTGAATGTGGCGGAAGTTGTCGAGGCTGGCCGTGTAGTTGGTATTGCACTGCATCAGCACGAGCTGTGGATTGAGCAGCAGGATGACATCGACCGCCCGCTGCACATCACCGATCGTCGAAGCGCCTGTTGCCAGAATGACCGGCTTCCCCTTCCCGGCGATGTGACGCAAGATCTCCAGCCAGGTGATATCCCCCGAGCCGATCTTGTGGGCGGGGACAAATGGGTCCAGCATATCCACGGCGGCGAAATCGTAGGGAGAGGAGAAGTAGTGGATCCCTGCCCGGTCGCATTCCTGCTTGAGAACCGGGGTCCACTCGAACGGAATCGAAGCGGACTGATAGACCTCAAAGACCGGCTTCTTCCATGCCGATTGATGCGAAAGCTGCCGGTCCAGGTTCCGGAAGCCATAGTCGCTGACGATCTCCGGCGCCCGAAAGTTCTGGAACTTGGCCGCATCGGCTCCCGACTCCGCCGCCAGGGCTATCAACGCTTTGGCCCGGCCCAGATCCCCATCGTGATTGGCGGAGATATCGGCGATGAAGTAGGTCGGTTGATCTTGACCAATGCGCCGATCTTGGATACAGAGTTCGGTCATGGTCTCCTCCGAATGGCAAGGGACGTGCTACCCCACGGGGTTGGATCAATCACGCTCGGACCCCTGCCAGGCGCGAGCACCGATCTATGCCATCGAGCTGACGAGGCCGAGGGACAGGATCCCGCAAGCTCGCGGCCCGCACTCCGCCAGCCGCCTGGCCAGTAGTGTCGACTGCCACTTGGCACGCCGCGCCTCCTGCATCCACCTGTTCATGTAGGCCGAACTCCCTCCTGGAGCTCCAGCACGGAGCAGGCAGGCCGGATTGGTCCTTCATGGCACGCCGGCGACCAGACATCCGCGAATCGCCGCCAGCGCCGCCGGGAAGCCGGCTTCCCGCTCCTGCGCGAACCGCCCCAGCTCTTCGACGATGGTCGGCATCCTGCGTGCGAGCGCGTGCTCAAGCCTGGCAGGGTTCAGACAGAGCTGCTGCCCGCGCCGGGCAGCCAACCCGGCAGTAGAACTCTGCGCCGGGCGAATGATGGAGGGCTCGAGCGAGAAGGCTTGCGCCAATCGCACGCCAAACTCGTACTTGGACAGGCAGGTCCTTCCAGCGGCGTGCAGCACACCGCTCACGCCCAGCTCGAGCAGGTCCAGCACGACCCCGGCCAGTGTGCTTCCCAATAGCGGGCTGAAGCTTGAGTCGACAAATCCCGGACAAGGCTCGCCGCTCTCCAGCCGCTCGAGGAACCAACCCGCCAGCCCGACCTTCCCCGGAGCAGGCCAGGTGAAGAAGTTGGTGCGCAGAATCAACGCCTGCGGAAGCGCCGCGGCCACCGCCGCCTCGCCTGCCCGCTTGCTCACGCCGTACTGGTTGACGGGCGCCGGCGCGTCGGTTTCGCGGTAGTTGCCCTTCACTCCGTCAAACACCGCATCCGTTGAGATGTGCACCAGGCGTGACCCGCGGCGCGCCGCCGCCCGAGCTACCGAGCCAGCCAGTTCGGCGTTGAGGCGCAACGCGCTTTCCGGATCGCGTTCGCAGGCATCGACATCCGCCTGCGCCGCGCAATGAACCACCCAGTCAGGCCGGGTTTCCCGCAGCAGCCGCTCGACCTCGCCGGCCACGGTCAGGTCCGAGGCCAGGCTGGTAAACCCCATCTCCCGCAGTGCGGGCGGGTAGGCGTGAGCCATCACCTCACAGCGGTCGAGCGCTGCCAGGACCAGGTTGGCGCCCAGCATTCCGCTGGCGCCCGTGACCAGCAGCCGAGGCCGCCGGGTGCGGCGCACGATCGGGCCGGCTATGCTCCTGCCCCCGCAGGCTGCTCGATGATCTCCCGGATCTGATCCACGCTCAGCCATTCCGGGTTGCTGTCGCTGGCGTAGCGAAATTCCGGGGCGAGCCTTCGCCCCTGCTGACGCCAGCCATGTCCAAACCACAAGGCCTCGGCCGGCTCGACCACGTACATGTCCTCGAGCTCCACGGTGTGCCGGGCTTCATCCTCCGAAATCAGAACCTCGTGCAACTTCTCTCCCGGGCGGATGCCGATGTACTCGACCTCGCACTCCGGGGCAATCGCTTTCGCCAGGTCGGTGACCTTCATGCTCGGGATCTTGGGGACGAAGACCTCGCCGCCCTTCATCTGTTCGATGCAACGCAACGTGAAGCGGACGCCTTGCTCCAGCGGCAGCCAGAAGCGGGTCATGCGCTGGTCGGTGATCGTGATCTTGCCGCTTTCGCGCTGGCGCAGGAAGACCGGCACGACGCTTCCCCGACTCCCGATGACGTTTCCGTAGCGCACACAGGCGAAGCGGGTTCCTGTGCCGCCAGCATAGGCGTTGGATTGGATGACCAGCTTCTCCGCCGCCAGCTTGGTGGCGCCGTACAGGTTGACGGGGTTGACCGCCTTGTCGGTGCTCAAGGCCATCACCTTCTCCACGCCGCAGTCCAGCGCCGCCTCCACCACATTCCGGCCGCCGATGATGTTGGTCAGAATGGCCTCGAACGGGTTGTACTCGCATGCCGGGACCTGCTTCAAGGCGGCGGCATGCACGACGATATCCACCCCATTCATCGCCCGACGGAGCCGGGCTTCATCCCGGACATCGCCGATGAAGTAGCGCAGCTGCTCATGCTGAAAGCCCTGCTCCCGCATCTCGTGCTGCTTGAGTTCGTCACGGCTGAAGACGATCAGCTTCGCCGGCTGGAGTTCATGCAGGACAATGCGGACGAACTCCCGTCCAAACGAGCCCGTGCCTCCCGTGATCAGGACAACCTTCTCGCTCCAGTTCATTGCCTCTCCTGCCTCTCTGTCCCCATGAAGCAGAACATTGGATGCTGGCCCATTCGTCCGAACAATCGCGGGGCCGCGTCCTCCAGCTTCGACAAGACCCACAGCAGCTGACGCCCGAAGAGCTGGGGGAATATGAAAGCCCTTAAGAAGGAAGTGCTCACGCTGCGCCAGGTGAGGATCTCGAGTTGGGGAAGGTCCTGCAACTGACGCACCGCCCACGCATAGTCGTGTTTGTAGGTGAACGTCCCTGCAGGAGGGTGCCTGGTCGGAGGGGAATTCGTGGCGGAATCGCGCGCCGGCTGGCTCTGTGCTCCCCCACGCCTCCGGCGCGCATAGGCCCGCTGCAGACGAAACGAGGCAAGGATCAATGGGTCGAGCAGCCGCGTCATCAGGGCCTTGCGCCCCCAGCTGTAGACGACTACGGCCCGGCGGCCAGGAGCGAGCACGCGCAGCAGACCGAAGAAACCTTGTTGCTGCTCAGCGGCAGGCAGGTGGTGAATTGCGTGCAAGGAGACAACGCCCTCGAAAGCCGCAGCTCGAAAGGGCAGACGAGCCAGGTCGCCGATCACAAACAGGCCGTGATCGCCAATCCGCTGGCGGGCTTCCACAAGTGCGGTTCGCGAGATGTCCAGGCAGACACGCCGCCTGAATCCTTGCGAGTACGCCAGATACTCCGGGTACTGGATGGGACCCGATCCGGCATCCAGCAGCAGATCGCCAGTCGGGTCCAGCCAGCGGGACACACGCGCATGGCAGTGCCGGATGTACTCGCGGGCGACAGGCCGCAGATCCTCGTAGCGGGCGTTCTGATAGACCCCCTCACCGATCTGGCTCCAGCCGATCCGGTCATAGAACCGGCGCACCTCATCCTTGATGGCGCTCGTGTCTGTGAGGCTCATGGGCTAGCGCGGCTGGCTCCAGTCGATGGGGTGCCCGGCGAGCGCTTGCAGCGCCGGCCGATATGCCTCCAGACGATCGGGCCGCACGACCTCCGGGAGGGGGCGCGCCGCTACGTCGTCCCAGAAGCCGATCAGATGCCACGGAAAGGCAAATGGATACTCAAAGAAGAATCGGTAGGCGTATCGCCATGCAAGCTCGACCTGGGGCTCGGGCAACCGCGTGCGCTCCGCCAACGCCTTGGCCAGGGCTTGCAGGTAGGCCGGTAGGTCCGGCGGGTCAATCGTGAAACCCTTACCCCGGTAGTGCGTGTTGCCGGCCACAATCACCGGAATCCCCTGCATCGCCATTTCCATGCCCACCGTCGTCGTATACACCAGCCCCACATCGGCCAGTTCGATCAGGTCGTACGTGTTGACGGCCGAGTCGGGCGGGATGACCAGGACGTGCGCTGGCTGCTCGGGCAGCGACTCGCGCACGATCTCAGCCGAAGGGTGGCCGGCGCCGCGCATCTCCCCGGGGTGGATCCGGACGACCAGCTGCGCCTGAGGATGAGCCGCCATGAAGCGCACGGTCTCGCTCAGCCAAGCCGCCATGCCCGCTCCGAACACCTGGCGATCGAGCGCCAGGCTATCCCCGACCACATTGGTGCACAGCAGCACGATCGGACGCTCCGGATCGAGGCCAAGCTGAGCGGCGGCCGCCAGGGCGCCCTGGCTCCGACCCGCCTGCCAGCGGCGGGCGAAGGTGCCCCAACTCGCCGCACCTCTGCGCGCCTGGTTCAGGGCGGAGAGGCGGTCCACCTGATCCGGCGCAAGGCTTGCCTCGCCCCGCGCCGCCCACAACCCACGTGTATCCAGCCGCATCGCTTCTGCATTGTGGGCGATCCACATCCGCTCACGCTGTTCACCGAACTCGAATGTGACGGCGACGCCATCCATCTGCCGCGACGTTCGGTAGACGGCGCCAAATTCGAGGATGCTCCCGTTCGGGATCAACACAGCATCATAGTGCTCGCGCTCGAGCAACGGGCGGACAGACCGCGCCGCAGCCAGGTTCCGCGAACGGCGCAGGGCGAACAGCCGTCCTTCCGGCGTATCGGGCTGCAGGTCCAGGCTTTCCTTCTGCAGCGTGTACTGCACGTCGATCAGGCTTTGATGCTCCAGCGACTCCACCAACCCACCATCGATCTTCACCCCATCCGGGCGGCTCAGGTCACGCCACCTGAGCACGCCTTTCAGGCTGCCCAGCACGCGGCCCAGATATGCGTTCTGCCGGCGGACATCGTAGTCGTCCGCTGGATCGGTCCAGGTGCGGTAGGGAAATGTGCCCAGGTCCACGTCGTATCCGGCTGCCGAGAGCAGCAGGCCGACAGCCGTGCAGTACTCGACCCACCAGCGCAAGGAGGCGATCACCAGCAGCTTCCCGGCAGGCGGGCCCGCTGGGCGGGCCGCCATCACCGCAGAGCGCCATGCCGGCAAGACCGCCTGCAGCCGTTCGAGGCCGTAACCCGCCGGATGTGCACCCGGACCGGGGCGAAGCCGCTGGTCGAGCTCCATCGCCAGCGGAGCCCGGCCCGCCCAGCGTTTCAACGTCCTGCGGGGCGAGGAGGGCGTCATGGCTCCAGCCGCTCGACGCTCCACGTCAGGCCGGGCCGTACCGGCCCGCTCCTGGCCTCAGGCCAATGGGTGCCCGGCGCGCCGGTTCCATCGACCTGAAAGGACAGGGCGTACTCATCGGTGAAGTACGAGCGAATGCGAAAGGAACTGGCGTTCACGCCCACGACGAACCGGCCCTCGTTCAGGAAGGTGCCGGGAATCTGACAGGTGCTGCGGTAGCGGCCGGCCGGACGCGCCGGTAGCTGCACAAACCGCTCGGGGTCATCGGTGTCAAAGGAGGTGAACACCGGCTCGCCCTTGGACGTGGTCAGATAGATCCCCACTCTCAGGCCGCTGACGGCCTCGCGCAGGGAGTATTCGAATTCCACGCGGAACGGCATGACGGCGGACACGCGATCGGCCGGCCGACCCTCGGGGCCGAGCACCTGCAAGACCATCGGGCTGAACGGACCGGCCGCCGGCTTCGTCTCCGCCTCCCAGCGTTTGACCCCATGCTGAGACAGCCCGGCGGTCAGATAGAAATCGACCGCTTCCTCACTCCTGGCTCGAAGCACCACATTGCCGCGATCGATGACCAGGCACTCTTCGGTCAACCGCTGGATCGCCGACATGTTGTGGCTGACAAACAGGATGGTCCTGCCCTGCCGCGCCACATCCCCCATCTTGCCCAGGCATTTCCGCTGGAACTCGGCGTCTCCCACGGCCAACACTTCATCGACCACAAGAATCTCCGGATCGAGGTGAGCGGCGACCGAGAAGGCCAGGCGCAGATACATCCCGCTCGAGTAGCGCTTCACGGGAGTGTCGATGAACTCGGAGATCTCAGCGAACCCGACGATTTCGTCGAACTTTGTCTGGATCTCGCGACGAGGCATCCCCAGGATCGCCCCATTCAGGTAGATGTTCTCTCGGCCGCTGAGCTCCGGATGGAATCCGGTGCCGACCTCCAGCAATGAACCCACCCGGCCCATGACCCTCGCCTGTCCTTCCGTCGGCTCCGTCACTCGGGCAAGCAGCTTGAGCAGAGTGCTCTTGCCGGCTCCATTCCGTCCGATAATCCCCAGGACCTGTCCGCGGTGAACATTGAAGGAAACATGGCGCAGCGCCCAGATTGTGGCGGCTTGATGCTCGGCGGGAGCGCCGGAGTTTGGCGAGAGCTTGCTCCTGGCACGCCCAGCGGTCCGCGCCAGTGCATCCCGCAGGGTTCCGTAACCACCGAGCGTCTCGCCAAGCTGGTATCTCTTGCCGAGGTCCTCGACCTGGATGGCCAATTCGCTTTCGATGGACGGGGAATGTAGTTGACGGGTCACGGTTGCTTCTCTGGCAATGGCCTGCTACACGGTATCGGCGAAGGTGCGTTCCATCCGGCCGAAGATGACCATGCCGGTGAGCAGCAGCAGCACGGCCATCCCGGCCGAGATCAAGGCCAACCCGATCGCGATCTCCGAACCTCCGTACAACGCCCAGCGAAAGCCTTCCACCACCAGCACCATCGGGTTCAGCCAGTACAGGGGCTGCAG
>JBFYRF010000103.1:0-3222 GCA_041302385.1 Anaerolineales bacterium
CCCGGCCGACCAGCCGGTCCAGCCAGTTCGAGCCGAAGCGTCCCCCGATGCCGTAGGTGCTCAGGGCGCGCGCCACGCGGATGCGCGAGCCGCTGTAGGCCGGGATCAGCGCCGCCACCACCGGAACCACCAACGCCATCACCAGCTGCAGCACCACGGCCTGGGGGATGATGCGCATCGCACCCACCGGGATGTTGAGCAGGCCCAGCAGCAGGGAGGCCAGACCCTTGGCCACTACCGCTGCCAGGGGTACGGAGAAGACCAAGGCGAAGAGGCCGTACAACAGCGCCGTCACGAGATAGACCCGAAGCACACGCGCCCGCGTCGCCCCGACGGCCTTCATCACCCCGATCTGCCAGACCTGCTGGCTGACCGTAGCGTTCATGATGTTGGCGATCAGGAACCCGCTCAGGGCCAGCGAGAGCAGGCCCAACACGCTCAGGATCAGCAAGACGCCATCCATCGATGACTGGAACCAGTGCACATCCGACTCGAAGGTCTCGGCGTACCAGACCGTGAAGCCTTGCTTCTCGACGCGCTCGGTGTAGTAGGTCCCCGCCTCCTTCTCATCCTGCCAGGGCAGGCGGGTCTTCTCGGGCGGCTCCAGGATCAAGGCCAGCATCGAGAAGCCTGCATCCCGTCCGTGGATGCGCGCCGCCGTCTCCAGGGTGGTGTAGAAGACCGGATCCCCGCCGAACTGCGGCGGGAAGACGCGCGAGTTGCGCACGAGGCCTATGATCGGGAGGCGACGGACCCGGCCGGCGGCGTCGATCTCGATCGTGGCATCCGCCGGAATGTCGAAGTAGATCGAAGACTGGCGCTCGACGGCCACTACGTCATTGGCGCTCGTGGCGGCCTGGTGGTGCCCGGGCCAGTAGCCGTCGAGTAACTCGAACAGATCGACCGACTGCTCGGTGTAGTCCTGTTTGGCATACAACACCCCGTCGCGCCACGTCTCATCCCCGGCCAGACGCCAGCGCATCGTGCTGTAGTCCTCGCCCTCGGCTGAGGCCACGCCTCGCTCTTGACGCATCGACTCGACGAATGCCTGCTCGAAGGGATCGGTGTAGAGAATTACATTCGGGAAGCGGCTGGCCTGATGGCTCTCGGTCATGCGCGCCCGCATCAGCCCCGAGAGCCCGAAGACCAGCCCCAGGGCGAACACGCCAACGGTCGTGGCCAGCACCACCAGCAGCGTGCGCAGCCGGTTGATCCACAGGTCGCGCAGGACTTTGCGCCAGATCACGCTCACCGGGTGTAGGCTCCGTTGCCGTTCTCGTCGCGCGAGATGCGCCCGTCGAGAAGGTGCAGCACGCGCTCCGCCCGCTCGCTCAGCGCCTTGTCGTGCGTCACCACAACCATCGTCTTGCCCTCGCTGTCCAGGGCGTCGAACAGGTCGAAGACTTCACGCGCCGTTTTCGAATCCAGGTTACCGGTCGGTTCATCGGCCACGACCAGCGGCGGGTCATTGGCCAGCGCCCGGGCGATCGCCGCCCGCTGCTGCTGGCCGCCGCTCAGCTGGCTGGGGAGCTTGTGCGCCTGCTCGGGGATCCCGACTCGCTCCAGCCAGTGCATCGCCCGCTGTTCGCGCTCGGCGCGCGCATACACGCTGCAGAAATCCATCGGCAGGATGACGTTCTCCAGCACGGTCAGCGTCGGCAGCAACTGGAAGAACTGGAAGACCACCCCCACCTGGCGGCCACGCCAGCGCGCCAGATCGTTCTCGTTCAACCCGTGGATGGGGTGGCCGGCGACGTGCACCTCCCCGTCCGTGGGCGCATCGATGCCGGTGATCATGTTGAGCAGCGTCGATTTGCCCGACCCCGACGGCCCAACGATGCTGACGAACTCACCCGGATCGACCTGCAGGTTGAGGTCCTTGAGCACCATCACGCTGCCCGCTTCGGTGTCGTAGGCCTTGAAGACCTGGCGCAGATCAATGATCTTCTCGCTGGATGCTTCCATCGCCAACCCCAATCGGACGATTGCGAAAACGCCCGCCCCAAGGCAGGCGCGTACGTCTACTATACGCCCATCCGCTGCGGCGGTTGTGCGGCCGATTCACCCAGCTGACAGCCTTCCACCTGACCGGCGCTGACATTCCGCTTCCGGGGCCACGCATGGGCAACCCGCCAAGTCTGCTAGACTGGGTCCCGGGGTAGCCGGCGGCCCCACCCGACTTGGCTGCAGCTCCCGCCCAACCCTGCGAGAGGCGTCACCGCATGCCCGACCCCACTGCTTCTGCCAGTTCCCCATCCAGCCCGCCTCCCAGCGAGGTGATCGCCCTTCCTGCGGCCGAACGGGCGCGGGCAGTAGCCGTGCTGGCGCTGGCCTTCCTGGACGACCCGATCTACCGCACGCTGCTCCCGGATCCTAGCGACCGCCGGCGCGCCCTGGATGCCCTGTGGAAGGCGTTGATCACCACCTCCAGCCGCTACGGCAGGGTCGATACCACGCCGGACACCGCCGGAGTTGCCTGCTGGCTCGCCCCCGGAAACGCCGATCTCAGCCTGTGGCAGATGATCCGCACTGGCCTGGCGCTGCCGCGCGCAGTGATGCAGTTCCCAACGGACAGCCGGAAGCGGTTCATGGAGATGGTCTCAGCCACCGACCGCATCCGCCGGGAGCGCATGCCGCAGCCGCACTGGTACCTGTGGGCGCTCGGCGTCGAGCCGGCGCGGCAAGGGCAGGGGATCGGCGGCACCCTGCTCTCAACGGCCGTGCAGCGGGCGGACACGGATCACCTCCCCTGCTACCTGGAAACCGAGACCGAATCCAACGTCGCCTTCTACACCCGCCGGGGCTTCGAGGTCGTCCACGAGGGGGAGATCGTCGGGCTGAGGCTGTGGTCGATGCTTCGCACGCCGAAAGGTAGCGAAAACTCGGAGAGCAAGTAGCTTGGCGGCGGACCAACAGCCCTTCCCGCCAGCCGCCGGAGTCCCAGGCCAATTTCCATCCGTACCCGAGTCCATCGTGCTCTGCGGGCTGTCGCCGGCCGGGCCACACTGGGGTTGATGGACCCGAGGGGAGCGCCGCTACTCCCGCCCGGTCGTGTGTTGCCGATCCGGACCTTTGGGCAAGTGCAACCCCGTCCAGCAGCACCGCAGACGCAAACCGAAGCCGCCGGGGTATGCCCGGCGGCTGTGGTGGGCGGTATAGGACTTGAACCTACGACCTTTGCGATGTCAACGCAACGCTCTAACCAACTGAGCTAACCGCCCG
>JBFYRF010000124.1:0-13461 GCA_041302385.1 Anaerolineales bacterium
CGAGGCGAGGCCCATCCCTGCAAGCGAAGCAAGCAGGCAGGGGAGCGCCTGGCGGGAGGTGTCCAACGCCAGGTAGTCCGACCAGGCCAATCCCTGGTCGAGGCGGCTCACGACCTCGATCGAAAGCGGGAGACCGTGAGCCGGCGGCTCGCCGGCAAAGACGATCTCGACGCCCCGCTCGATTCCCTGCTTGAGCAGCGGCAGCAGGCGGCGCGGGACAGCTTCGCTGCTTGCCAACAGCCAGCGCCGGGAAGCTGGCGGAGGTCGGAAGCCGGTGCCGATCGGCGCGGCCAGGCTGAGGGGCATTCCTGGCCTGAAGGTGCTGTCCGCCTCGATGGGTAGCGAGAGGAGACCGGGCGCGACCTCGCAGGGGAAGAGCGGGGAGAGCAGGCCACAGCTATCGCCAAGGTCGGCCAGCACAGCCTGGCCGGGGTCGATGTGCCAGGCCTGCGGCGTGCGCAGGCGGAGAACGGGGGCGCCGAACGCGTCCAGGCCGAGCGAGTGGACTTCTGTCGGGATGCGACGCACGGGCCGCATGCTAGCATGGCGTTCCGGTCAGGGCAACGTCAGGCGGCTTCAGGAAGCCACCTGCTATAATCGTCTCAAACTTCAGTATAACGTTGAGTTTTCCAGGAGGATTGAATGAACGTTGCACAGGTCGTTCGACTACTGGCGTCGCTGGCGTGGTTGGCGGCGATTGCGGTGATTTTTATCTCGGTCATGCGCGCCGGGCGCGGCCAGCCGCTGAGGCGCGCCGGCACCGTTGTCCTGACCATCGTCGGCATCGCCATCCTGCTGACGATCGTGGGCGCCGGGCTGGTGTTCATCCAGCCGGAGGAGCGGGGCGTGGTGGTCTCGGCCTTCGCTGAAAAGGGGTACCGCGATCAAGTCCTCTTGCCAGGGCTGAACTGGGTCGTGCCCTTTGCCGAGACGGTCGTCGTCTACCCGATCTCGCGCCAGACCTACACCATGTCGATCGCTCCGGAAGAAGGCCAAATCTCCGGCGATGACAGCGTGGAGGCCCGCACTTCGGATGGCCAGAAGGTCCTGATCGACGCCTCGGTGATCTACTCGATTGATCCCGACCAGGTGATCAACGTCCATATCGCCTGGCAGAATCGCTACACCGACGAAATGATCCGGCCGCTCACGCGAGGCGCGATGCGTGACGGAGCGGCGCAGTATGGAGTCGAGGAGATTGTGACGTCCCAGCGGTTGGAGCTCGTTGAAGGAATCGTGGACACGCTGGACGGGCAGTTCGCCGCCAACGGGATTGTGCTGGTCGATTTCATCCTGCGCAACATCGCCTTCTCGGATGAGTACGCCGCCTCGGTCGAACAGAAGCAGATCGCCGAACAGCTGGCGCAGCAGGCGGTGTTTGTCGTCCAGCAGCGCAAGCAGGAAGCTGAGCAGGCCCGCCAGACGGCCCAGGGTCGCGCCGATGCGCTGGTGATCGACGCCGAGGGCAAGGCCAAGGCCAACCTGATCGAGGCCGAAGCCCAGGCCAAGGCGCTCGAGTTGCTGGGCGCCGCACTGCGCACCAACCCGGCGCTGTTGAACTACGAGTACATCCAGCGGATTGCCCCCGGTATCCAGGTGATGCTGGTTCCGAATGACAATCCGTACCTGCTGCCGCTGCCGACCCTGACGCCTGGCGGCTCTTTGCCGCCGGCCTCGGGCGAGTAGCCCACAGCGGGGGACAAGCCTCGACGGGTCCGTCGCGGTACACCGCACGAACGGGCCCATCAGCCTCGAATTCAGGGACCCGGCCATCGGCCGGGTCCCGTTCTTGTTCGAGTGGGAACGCTGGCAGTCGAGCAAGGGGAGGCCGGGAGCGGGATTACTCGGGCAAATACGCCGCGGCGCGGCCGTTGTCCATCAGGACCTGGCGGATTTCGGCCAGCGTCGGCAGGTGATGGCCGGTCCCCCACTTCTCGACCTTGGCCGCGCCGGCGGCGTTCCCCAAGTCGGCCAGGTCCGGCAGCGGAAGCTCTCGCAGAACCCCGAACAAGATCGCTGCATCCAGGCTGTCGCCGGCGCCGGTGGCATCGACCAATTGCACCGGGAAGGCCGGCGCCTCAAGCGCGCGATCTTCCTGCACAAGCAGACTGCCGCGCGCACCCCGCTTGATCACCACCAGGCGTGCATTCCCGGCCAGCAGCCGCGCTGCGGCCTGGCGTGCCTCGAGCCCGTCGAACAGCGCCGCGATCTGCGCCTCGGTTCCCAGGACGACCGTTGCCAGGTCGGCGGCCTGGCGTATCCAATCGCGCCGATGCCGCGGGTTGCCCGGGCCGGGGTCGAAGAAGACCGGAACGCCCGCCGCGCGCGCGGCCCCAAACCCTTCCAGCACCAGGCTGGCGCCGCCGGCCGAGTCAATCCAGCCATCGGCGAACAGCGCTTCCGCTTGTGCGATGGCAGCCTGCCATGCCGGCAGCAGGTGCCCGAGGGACAGCTGGCCGGGGAATCCCAGATAGGCCGGCTCGCCGGCCGCGTCCACCAACACGCCGGCGACCGGTGTGCGTCCGGCCGGGTTGACGTGCACCCGCGCCGTGTCTATGGCCTCCTGCCGAAGGCCGTCGAGCAGAACTCGGCCGAACAGATCGCCGCCGATCTCGCCCATACAACCGACGTCCAGGCCAAGGCGGGCGGCGACGATGGCGACGTTCGCCGCGCCGCCAGGGCCAAGGTCGAGGCCTTCGAGCAATTGCATCTCCTCGGCGCGCACGGGGAAGCCGGCGATGCGCAGCGAGAGATCGACCAGCAGGTCGCCCAGGATGAGGATCAACGCCGCGCCTCCGCCATGCGCCGGGTGGCGAGGTCCGCCACGAACGCTTCCACGGTCAGTGGGCGCGTCGGCCAACGTAGCCGCTCCGCCAGGCGCACCAGCTGCGGCGCCTCCAGATGGCTGGCGGCGAGCAGATCCGACGCGCCGAAGACCTGGGCCGCCGGCGCGTCGGCCAGGACCTTCCCCTCCGCCATCACAACCACGCGCTCGAACTGCTCGGCAACAAAGTCCATGTCATGGGAGATGGCAATCAGCGTGCGGCCTTCCTGGCGCTTGCGCGCTAGATACCCGTCCAGCAGGCGCAGGGCGGGGCCGTCCAGCCCCGTCGTCGGCTCGTCGAGGATCATGAGCGGGGCGCGCATCGCGTCGGCCGCGGCCAGGGCGACGAACTTGCGCTGGGTCGGGGTGAGGTCGTAGGGATGCCGCGAGCGCAGGCCTTCGAGCTGCAGCACCTCGAGGGTCTGGATCAGGCGTTCTTCGATCTCGGATGGCGGGAGGCCGAGGTTGCGCGGTCCAAAGGACACCTCGGCCTGGACGGTTCGCTGGAACAGCTGGTCGTCGGGATTCTGGAAGACGTAGGTGATACGGCGCGCCAGTTGGGCCGCGCTGTGTTCCTGCGCGTTCCAGTCGCCCACCCACACCCGGCCGGTGTCCGGCCGCAGCAGGCCGCAGATCACCTTGGCCAGCGTGGTCTTGCCGGCGCCATTCTCGCCCACCAGCGCCAGCCAGCTTCCGCTGGCCACCTCGAGCGAGACCTGGCGCAGTGCCTGGGCGCCGCCGGGGTAGCCGAAGGAGAGCGACTCGAGGCGCACGTTCACCGGAAGTACTCCACCGCCTGATCCAGCGTGTGCGGGAGCTGTGGGCGTAGCGGTGTGATTCCCTGGGCGGCGGCCGCTCGCGCGGCGCGGCTGAAGCGGCTCTCGCACAGTCCCCAGCCCTCGGCCTCCGGGCTGGACAGCACGTCGGACGGGGTCCCTTCCGCCGCCTTGGTCCCCGACTGGAGCACCAGGCAGCGGTCGGCGACGCGGGCGACCCACTCCAGGCGCTGCTCGGCGACGACCACCGTCGTCTCGCCGGCAGACACCAGGTCGCGCAGCAGCGTGAACACCTGGCCTGTCCCTGCCGGATCGAGTTGCGAGGTTGGCTCGTCAAGGATCATCAGTTTCGGCCGCAGCGCCAATATCGAGGCGATCGCCAGGCGCTGCTGCTGCCCTCCGGACAGGGCGTAAGGTGAGCGTTCCGCCAACTCCGACAGCCCGGTGAGCGCCAGGCTGCGTTCGATTCGTTCGAGCATTGCCGGTCGAGGGACGCCGAGGTTCTCCAGGCCGAAGCCGATCTCCTCGCGCACCGTGTAGCGGGCTCCGGTAACCTGGTTGAATGGATTCTGGAAGACCGAGCCGACGTGCTCGCTCATCTCGCCCAGGCTGCTGCCGGGTACGTCGATCCCGGCGACGCGCACCTTGCCACGCAGGCTGCCGCGATAGAAGTGCGGGATGAACCCGGCCAGCAAGGAGCACAGGGTGCTCTTGCCGGCGCCGGTTGGGCCGAGCACGGCCCACAACTCCCCCGCGCCGATCCTCAAGTCCAACTGTTGCAGCGTAGGCGTGGCCTCGCCGGCGTAGGTGAAGGTGACGCCGTCGAGCTCGATCATCGCGTGATCCAGCTGACCAGACGGTAGAGGATCAGGGTTGCCGCCAGCAGCCACAGCGCCAGCCGCAGCCAGCGCTGCAGGGGCGTGTCGCGCAGCGTGACCAGGCTGGTGCGTGGTCCGCGACGGCTGAACCCTCGCGCCTCCAGGGCAAGGGCGCGCTCCTCGACGTCCATCAGGCTGGCCAGCAACAGCGGGCCGATCAGCGGGACGAGGGCGCGCGCCCTCCGAGCGATCGACCCTTCAGTCTCGAGGCCGCGGGCGCGCTGTGCGTCCTGGATGCGGTGCGCCTGTGCTTCAAAGCGCGGCACCAGCTGCAGCGTCGTCACGACCAGGTACAACGCCTGGTTGGGAAGCCCGCGCTCGACCAGTGCCCTCATCAGCATGTCGATCCGCGTGGTCATGGAGAGCAGCAGGAAACAGCCGCCCAGCATGGCGATTCGTCCGATCGAGGCCGCGGCGAAAATCAGCCCGAGCCGGTAGAACGACAGCGGCCCGAGGGTGAACAGCACTTCGCCCTCACCCCAGAAGAAGCCCTGGATGAGCAGGATCGGGACGGCGAACGGAAGCACAAGCTTCCACAGCGTGCGGGTCAGAGGGCCGAAGAGCCGTCCCAGAGCGGCCAGCGGCAACACGAGCAGGCCGAGCGTCAGGTAGCAGGCCCACCAGGGCACGGCGAAGGCCACGGCCAGCAGCAACCCCACGATGGCCAGCTTGGTGAGCGGATGCAGGCGATGCAGGCTGCTGGCGCGCGGCAGGTAGGCGCCGAAGCTACTCGGGTCGGCCAGCGACGTTCTCCGCTCGCGGGAAGCGCTGCAGGAAGCGTGAGGGCAGGGCGCGCAGGGTGAGCCACACCAGCAGGAAGCTGACCAACTTGTCGAGCGGATCGGCGACGATGCCCTGACCGAAGGTGGCCTGGATCACGCTGGCTCCAGTGGCGCGGAAGAACGCCACCAGGAAGTCCTGACCGGAACCCATCACGCCGCCGAACAGGTAGGCGGAGATCGGCGCCGACACGAGGGCTGCCACGATGCCGGTGATCACCCCACCCAGCAGCCACAGCCAGACACGCCTGAACCAACCCCAGCCGGCGAACAGGCCGGCCATCAGCCCGATGATCCCGGCGACGATGGCAAAGGCGGCGGCGAAGGGCTGCAGGCCGGTCAGCGTCCAGATGAGATTCGCAAGCACGCCGGTCACCAGCCCGGCCAGCGGCCCGGCCAGTACCGCCACCAGGATGGTGCCGATCGAGTCCAGGTACAGCGGCAGCTTGAGCGCCACAACCAGTTGGCCGACGGCGATGTTGAGGGCGATCGCCACGGGGATCATGACCAGGGTGACCGTCGAGAAGTCTCGGCGTATTCGCTCCATCGGGCACCTCCGCAGGCAGGCCGACTGTACTATACCCGGAACGACGGTTGCTCGTAAAGCGCGCGGCTGTGTTGAGGATCTGAAGACTCCCTGCAACCTTCCCCGATGTCCTGCAAATGCGGCGCCCTTGCCGGACGATGCTTGATCTCCTGACCCCCGCTGGCGATCGATGGTGCACAAGCGCCGGGTTATAATCTCGACGAACACCGTCCGGATTGTGTCCGGGCGAGCGAGCCCTCGCGGAGTGCACGAGGAGAGGCATGCTTCAGCCTGACCGGATCGTTCGTTCGACCTGTCCGTTCTGCGGCGTCGGTTGCCAGCTTGAGCTGCATGTCAGGGAGGACAAGATCCTGCGCGTGGAGGCGCCGTTCGAGGCCGCCCCCAACTACGGCATGCTGTGCGTCAAGGGGCGGTTCGGGACGGACTATCTCTCTCACCCGTCGCGTCTCACCCATCCACTCATCCGAGCCAACACCGATCAACCGCGTTCGGCCGAGCCGGTCTGGCGCCAGGCGACGTGGGAGGAGGCGCTCGACCTGGTTGCCGAGCGGCTGGCGGACATCGTGCGCCAGTCAGGAGGTGATTCGATCGCCACCTTCGCCTGCGCCAAGGCGACCAACGAGGACAACTACCTGCTGCAGAAGCTGACGCGTGCCGTGCTCGGCACCAACAACGTCGATCATTGCTCACGCCTGTGTCATGCCGGCAGCGTGGCCGGCCTGCAGCTGGCGATCGGTTCGAGCGCCATGAGCAACTCGATCGCCGAGATGGAGCACCTCGACCTGTTCATCGTGACCGGTTCGAACACGACCGAGACCCACCCGGTGATCGCCAACTTCCTCAAGCGTGCCGTGCGCCGCAACCAGGCGCGGCTGATCGTGATGGACCCACGCCAGATCGAGATGACCGACTTCGCCAGCCTGTGGCTGCGCCAGCGTCCGGGCACGGACGTCGCCGTCTGGCAGGCGATGGCGCATGTTGTCGTGCGCGAGAAGCTGCACAACCCGTCGTTCATCCAGGCGCGAACCGAGGGCTTCGCCGAGTACGCCGAATCGCTTGAGCCCTTCACGCCGGAATGGGCGGAAGCGATCAGCGGCGTGCGGGCGCAAGACATCCGTGCCGCGGCCCGCCTGTACGCCGGGGCGCGCGCCGCCGCCGTCTACTGGGGAATGGGGATCAGCCAGAGCACCCACGGCACCGACAACACGCTGGCCATCACCAACCTTGCGCTACTATGCGGTCAGATTGGCCGCCCGGGGACGGGGCTGAACCCGCTGCGCGGGCAGAACAACGTCCAGGGCTGCTCCGACAGCGGCGCTTTGCCGTACGTCTTCACCGCCTATCAGCGCGTTGACGATCCCGGTGTGCGCGCCTCGTTCGCGGCGGCATGGCAGCGACCGCGGCTCAATCCCACGCCTGGCTTGATGATCACCGAGCTGATGGACGCAGCCCTGTCGGGCGCCGTGCGGGCGTTCTACGTGATGGGTGAAGACCCGCTGACCAGCGAACCTAACCTGAATCATGCCCGGCATGCGATGGAGCAGCTGGACTTCGTCGTCTGCCAGGACATCTTCCTGACCACGACCGCCAGGTTGGCCGATGTCATCCTGCCCTCGACCTCGTTTGCCGAGAAGGACGGCACCTTCACCAACTCCGACCGCCGGGTGCAACGTGTGCGGGCTGCCGTCCCGGCAGTGGGGGAAAGCCGCCCCGACTGGCAGATCCTGTGCGACCTTGCCCGTCGCCTGGAGGCTGCCCTCGGCCAGACTCCGAGCGCCGGGTGGGACTACGATCATCCCTCGCAGATCTGGGAGGAAATGCGCCGCCTCACGCCGGACTTTGCCGGCATCACCTATGATCGATTGGAGGCCGAGGGCGGCGTGCACTGGCCCTGCCCTGCGCTGGAACATCCCGGCACGCCGTACCTGTTCGCCGAGAGCTTCCCCCGCGGCCGCGGCCGCTTCTGGACGCTGGAGTACGGGACCGAGAGCGAGCTTCCGGATGCCGAGTATCCTCTTCTGCTCTCCACCGGCCGGGTCCTGTACCACTGGCATGGCGGCACGATGAGCCGGCGCTCCAAGCTGGACGAGATCTGGCCGGAGGCGACGGTTGAGGTGCACCCGGCGGACGCCGCCCGGCTAGGCGCGCACACCGGCGACTGGCTGCAGGCGACCTCCCGCCGCGGCTCGATCGCCTTGCGGGCCATGGTCACCGAGCGCTCACCGGAGGGCGTGGCCTTCATCCCCTTCCATTTTGTCGAGGCTGCCGCCAACGTGTTGACCAGCGACCGCCTCGACCCGCGGGCCAAGATCCCCGATTTCAAGGTTTGCGCTATCCGCCTCGAGAGAACCGATCCACCTTCAGAGCGAGACCCCGCCACCGACCAAGCTCTGACCTCGCGTGGGGCGATCAAGGACCAAGCGGCCCTGGTTCACTAGCCTCGCTGCCCGGTACGGCGGCCAATAACCCCCACTCGCCAAAGGAGGATCGCTTGCGAGACGATGCCTTGCCGTCCGCCTTTGCCGGTCGCCTGTGTTGCGCGGGAGGGGGAGCCAGGGGTTTGGGTCCCGCCGGCCTCGAGACGGGGATTGCCTGACCGTCTGGGCTTGGATCCAGACACCGCGGCCGGTCGCCTGCGTTGCGCGGGAGGGGGAGCCAGGGGTTGGGGTCCCGCCGGCCTCGAGGCAGGGGTTGCCAGACACGCGCCCAGGGGGTGGGCTGAAGGCGGGGCCTGCCCGCAGGGAATCGTGCCTCCGTTCTGGTTCAACCGGCAGTCGCCCAATCGAGCATGATATACTCACGCAGTGAGTATCCATGGCCTCGCCCAGCGCTCGCGCCAGTGATCTCTCTCCAGAAAACGTCCTGCTCGGTCTGCTGGACGAGCATCCGGCCCATGGCTACGAGCTTCATCGCCGCTTGACCCGCGATCTCGGGAGCTTGTGGCATCTCAGCCAATCGCAGGTCTACGCCACGCTCAAACGCCTGGAAGGGCGCGGCTGGATCGCCGGCACGCCCCATCCACAGCCGAACCTTCCTGACCGACGTCTGCTGCGCCTGACCCCCAAGGGTCGGCGCCGCCTCCGCGCCTGGCTGCATACTCCGACTGCGAGCAGCGTGCGGGCCATCCGCATCGATTTTCTCAGCCGGCTGCACTTCGCCAGCCGGCTCGGCTCGGAGCTTGCGCTTGCATTGATCGAGGAACAGGCCCGGGCCGTGGAGCAGGGCTTGCAGCGCCTGGAGGGGGAAAGGGCCGGCGGGGCTGCCGATTCCATCGGTGAGCTGGCACTGGAACTGAGGATCCGACAGCTGGCGTCCGTGCTCCCCTGGCTGGGCGACTGCCGCCGGCTGATCGAGCGGAGGCACCCAGGAGGACCCCACATTGATCCGTCAAAATCCGCACCCCTGCGTCGACATTCGAACTGAACCCCTCCCCCCGGCCTCGCGGGCAGGCGCGGGCACGGCGGGAACTCGAGGCTCGCCCAAGGCTCTTCGAGTCGGGGGGGCGCTGGCCACGGTGGTAATCCTGGCGGCCCTCTCGGCTTGCCTGCCGTCTGCACAGGCGCCCGGCGAGCCATCGACCCTGACCGTGTTTGCGGCCGCCTCACTGACGGACGTCTTCGAGAGGATTGGCGAGACCTTCGAGGAGGCGCATCCCGAAACCGAGGTGGTCTTCAATTTCGCGGCTTCGTCTGCGCTGCGCACCCAGATGGAAGAGGGGGCGGCCGCCGATGTCGCCGCGTTTGCCAGCGAGAAGGATATGCAGGCCTTGGCCGAGTCGGGGTTGGTCGACGGCGATGCCGTTCGGGTCTTTGCCGGCAACGACCTCGTGGTGGTCGTGCACCCCGATAGTGCGGCGGTCGCCGGCACCCTGGCTGATCTCGCCCATCCCGGGGTCAAGGTCGTAATCGCCGCCGAGGGGGTTCCGGCTGGGGATTATGCCCGCCAGGTGCTGGAAAACCTGAGCTCGACCCTGGGGGCCAGCTTCGGGTCGGAGGTGCTGGCCAATGTCGTCTCAGAGGAGGACAACGTCCGCCAGGTGTTGGCGAAGGTGCAACTGGGAGAAGCCGACGCCGGCTGGGTCTACCGCTCCGACGCCTGGTCCGCGCCGGAGCTGCGGGTGCTCGAGATCCCCGAGGAAGCCAATGTCCGCGCCCGGTATCCCATCGCGATTCTGTCTGGAGCGCCACAGCCCGATGCGGCGATCCAGTTCGTCGAGCTGGTGCTTTCTGCGGACGGACAGCGGGTGATTGAGAAGGGAGGGTTCCTTCCTGCTCCGCCGTAGTTCGGCCCGCATCAATCCCGACGCCTCCCCCGACCGTGCCCTGGCCACAGCCCGGGGGAGGCCGGTTCCGCTCTTCGTCGTGCTGGCCGGGCTGATGGTGTTGCTCCTCGGGGTGCCAGTCCTGATGCTCCTCTGGCGCGGGCTGACCTCCGATCCGTTTCACTTCTTGCGGGATCCGACGGTCCAATCGGCGTTGCGGCTGAGCGCATGGACGTCGACGGTGGCGACTGCCGTCGCACTGGTCCTGGGCATGCCGTTGGCGTATTTGCTGGCCCGCAACCGGTTCAGGGGGCGGACGCTGCTCGAGGTGCTGGTGGACCTCCCGATCGTGCTGCCGCCCTCGGTTGCCGGGATTGCCCTGCTGGCAGCGTTCGGGCGACGCAGCCTGCTGGGTGCGGCGTTGGCGCCGCTGGGCGTTAGCCTGCCGTTCACGACGGCGGCGGTTGTGCTGGCTCAGGTCTTCGTGGCGGCGCCGCTCTTCATCCGCGCGGCTCGAATCGGGTTCAATACCGTGGAGTCGCAGCTCGAGGAGGCCGCCTACACTGAAGGCGCCAGCCAGTGGCAGCTCTTCCGCCATGTCATGTTCCCGCTGACCGGACGCGCCTTGTTCGCCGGGCTGGTGCTGTGCTGGGCCCGGGCGCTGGGTGAGTTCGGTGCCACCATCCTGTTCGCCGGAAACCTGCCCGGTCGAACCCAGACGATGCCGCTGGCGATCTTCATCGGTTTCCAACAGGATCTCGGGGTCGCCCTGGCGCTGGCTTCGATACTGCTGGTGATCTCGGGACTGGTGCTTGCCGTGCTGCGTAAGATCGAGAGCGAGGCCAGGCTCTATTGACCTGAGCGCGACCGCGAGGCGCTCACGGGACGAGGCGCTCGGTCCAGATCCACAGCCGCTCGCCGTCGGTCTCCAGACGGATCCAGCCGTAGGTCAGTGTGTCCAGCAGACGGGCTGCATGTGCCGCTGCGTACTGCGGCAACGCGGCGTTGCCGGCGGCAACGGTTGGGTCTCCGGCCAGAATCACGATGCGTGGGGAGAGCGCCTCGAGCCACTCGGGTGGATTGACCGCAGGGTGGCCGCTGCCAGCGGCGACGTAGGCTGTCACCGGCAGAAGAGGTGAGTCCTTCAACACCGCGTGGAGTGCGTCTGGGTCTGCGCCCGGCGCCAGCATGAAGCTCGCCTGGCCATTGCGGGCGAGGAGCAGGCAGCCGTGCTCGCTGACCTCCAGCACTTCGAGGGAAGCCCCTCCTCCGAGGTCGAAGCGCTGTCCGGCGGCAGCAGGTTCGATCCTGGTCCCGGTTGCTGCCAGCTCCGCCTGCAGGTTGACGAGCGCCTGAGGCCGGCGTTCCCCGCAGACCAGTGCCGCCTCAAGGCGCAGGTGTTCGGAGATCCCGTGCAGGCCGGCGAGCGAGTCCGAATCCGACGACCCGACGATCAGCCAATCCAGGCCGCGTTGGAGCAGGGGCAACCTGCGGCTGACCGCTTCACGCAGCGCGGTCGCATCGCTACCTCCACCGATCAACAATGAGCGGCCGCCGGGTGAGGTGAGCAGGACCCCCTGACCGCCTTCGCTCTCCAGCACAGTCATCGACAACCGCCCATTGGGACGGTCGACGCCGGCCCTCCACACCAGGATGGTGCACATGGCGATTGCAGCCGGTCCTGCGGCACGCGCCAGCGATGAGGCGACTTCGGCCGCGCGCGGCGCCCAACTGTGGCGGGCCAGTGCTGTGCCCCCAAGCAGCAGGACATAGAAGAGCAGAACCGCCCAGGGGGAGGTCGGGCCCAAGGCAATTGAGGCCCCCGGCCAGGTGGCGAAGAACTCGACCGCCCGGATGGTGAGCGCAGGGAATGGCCAGGCGATCCAGGCTACCGGCTGGCCGGCCGGGAGCCACAGCATGCCCAGCAGCATGGCCAGGCCGCCCAAGATCATCACCGCCGGCTGAAGGGGGAGGATCATGGCGTTGGCGAGCAGCGATACGAGCGAAAGCCGCTCGAAGTAGTACATGGTCAGTGGGAGCGTTGTGACCTGGGCTGCGATCGTAAGGACCAGCATGGCGACCAGTGGGGAGGCCACACCGCCTGCCCAGCCGCGCGGCAGCCGCGCCTCAAGCCAGCCATCTGCGCGCGTCTGGAGTGGAGCGCCGTACAGGATCAGGCCGAGGGTGGCGGCGAAGGAGAGTTGGAAGCCGACGTCGTAGAGCGTCGCCGGGTGGATCAGCGTCATCAGCAAGGCGGAGGCCATCAGGCTGAGCAACGCCTCGGTCGTCCGGCCCAGCCAGCGAGCGAGCAGGGCCAGGCCAGCCATCCAGGCGGCGCGCACGACCGAGGCCGAGGCACCGACAAGAATGGTGTACCCAGCGATGGCAAGGGCTGCGGCCCAGGCGCCGCGCCGGGCACCGAGCAATCTGCCGAAGACCTGGATGAAGATGGCGCTGATGATGGCGATGTTGAAACCGGAAATGGCGATGATGTGGCTGGTGTTGGTTCGGGTGAAGGCGGTCATGACCGCGTTGGAGATCCCGCTCTCCACGCCGAGCAGGATGCCGGCGAGCAGGCCGGCCTCAGGCTGGGGGAACAGAAGCTGGATTGTGCGCAGACCGCTTTGGCGCAGATCGTCGAGCCAGTGCAAGGGGGGCATGCCTTGGCGGGTTGCCAGGCGGGTCGTGCTCGCCTGCGGCATCCATCCCTGGACTCCCTGACGGCCCAGGTAGGCGGCGTAGCGATCTTCTCCGGATGGATCGGGGCTTTGGAGAATCCCGCGTGCCTGCAACCGGTCGCCGTATGACCAGCGAACCGAGCGGTCGGCGGAGACCACCGCGAGTCCTCGCACCGGCCGAGGTGAGAGGTCACCTTCCAGCTGCACACTTTCCACTCGGACCCGCAGCGTAGTCCACGAGACGGCTTGCTCCGGAAAGGCGGACACTACGCCCAGGAGCGTGACCGGCTGCTGGATGCCGGCATAGAAGGCAAGGACGTCGGGCGCGAGGCGGGGCTGCGCGGCGCTCATCCGCAAGCCGCCGAGGCAGAACATGGCGCCGGCGGAAAAGACCAGCCGAAGAGGCGGCTGGCGCCGACAGGCAAGGGCACAGCCTGCGCAGCCAGCGGCAACGATCAGCCATTGGAGCAGGGTCAGCTGCAGGATAGAGGCGCAGGCGATGCCTGCCAGCCAGGCGGAGGCGAACCCGATGAGCGCGTACATCCCCCCTCGCGCATCGGTTGGTCCCATTATAGGGACAAACAGTTGAGGCGAACAACAGGTTGAGGGGATTTGGGAAGGGGCGTGAGGCTTAAGGGGCGGCTGGACTGCATCCGGGTGAGCCGCTCCGCCTGAGGGAGTTGGTGTCCCCCATCACCCCTTCCCGCTCCCCAACGGG
>JBFYRF010000139.1:0-9794 GCA_041302385.1 Anaerolineales bacterium
GCACGGTCAATCGTTGCACGTCGTCGCCGTGGGCCTGTGGGACCTGGCCCGGTCGGCCCTGGACCCGTGGGCCCTGGCGGCCCTGGTGGGCCGGGCGGGCCGGGCGGACCAGGGGGCCCAGGCGGACCGGGTGGTCCTGGCAGGCCGGGCGGTCCAGGAGGGCCCGGTGGCCCTGGCGGTCCAGTTGGGCCGGGCCCGGCGGGCCCAGGCGGGCCCGGGGGTCCGGGACGCCCCGGTCCGGGTCGTTGATGAACTGCGAGACAACGAAGGCGTTCAGGCCCGTTCGGCGGGATGGAACTGGACGCTCGATGGCCGCCTGGCCTGGAGGGTGCTCTTGGCGACGGGCGTTGGGGCAATCGCCGGGCCGCAGCTTGACCACGGATCCGCCGCCGGCATGGCGGAGCCCCGCAGACGAGGAGGAGGACCGATAATTGATGATCAGGCCGGAACTGCGGATTGAGAGCCGGCGCCAGGCGCCGTAGTGGGCTGTCGTCTTCGGGTATCGACCGGCGGCGCCCGCCCGAGCCATTCGTCGGCCACGGAACCAACCTCAGACCAGCGGGGGTTTCACGGGCTAGGCACAACTCAGAAGAGGTGGAGGAATCCGATGGAGTTAGGACCGATGTCATACCTGGCCTTCGAGTTCGAAGGCAACAAGTTCCGCGGCGATCTGCTGTCCGACCTGATGAACCTCGTCGAGAAGAAGACGATCCGGGTGCTCGACCTGGTGACGGTGATGAAGGACAAGAACGGCAAGGTGACCACGCGCGAGCTGGTTGAGATGGAGCCGTCCGAGATCATCCTCATCGACCCGCTCAAGTCGCAGATCAAGGGCGTCTTCACCACGGGCGATATTGAAGCGATCGGCGAGATGATCCGCCCCAACACGACCGCCGGGCTGTTGCTGATCGAGCACCTGTGGGCGGACAAGTTCTTCAAGGACGTCAAGGCCGCCAATGGCCGGATGGTGGACAATCAGTTCATCCCGGCGATCCTCGTCCAGGATGCACTGGATGAGGCCCAGAGCGACGCAGGCTGAACCGCGGCTCTCTCTTGGCGCGCAACGATGCGCGCCACAACCGAATAGGAGCGTACCAAGATGATGCGACGACGACGACGACGGATGATTGTCGGGGCGGCAGTTGTATCCCACGCGGCGGCCAGCAACGCCGCCTCTCAACAGGCAGCAGCGGACCAGGCGGCAGCCGCCGCAGCCGCGCCAGCAGCAACCCCAGCGGCCGCTCCAGCCGAGGCGGACCTGAACACGCAGCTGCAGCAGCTGGCGCAGTTGCACACCACCGGCGTGCTGACCGACGAAGAGTTCGCCGCTGCGAAGGCAAAGCTGCTGGCGAGCTGACCCTCGGCTTTCACTTGGCGGACAGCCGGGATGGATCCCCCGGCTGTCCGCCGGTGCAGGGGTACTGCCGCTCGCGCCGATCCCGGCCGCATCCTGAGAATGAGTCCCGGGATTTCGCAGCCGACGAAAGGGAAGGGCTCGCAGCCCAACCGATGACGCGCTCGCTGTTGCTTCGAGGCAGCCACTTGAGCCGACCGCCGGCCTGTCCAATACCCGGTGGGGTACGCGTCGAGTGGCTCAGGGGCTTGGCGGCAATTTCCTCCGGCAGCCGCCACCTCCGGTGGGCAAGTGCAACTCGAGACGGAGGGCAGGCGGGGGATCCCCGCCGTTGCTGCCATCGAACAAGGAGGAGCATCGATGATTGATACCCAGGCGAGACCGAGAGGCTACGCGAGGCTCCTTGTCTTGGCGACCGTGGTCGGCGCCGTCGCGGCGCTCGTGACCTTCGCCTTCGTCGCCCTGGTGGGCGAGGGTACTGCCCTGATCTGGGAGAGCGCCGCCTTGGCGTCGGGGCTTCCCGCGCCGGCCTGGACGCTCCTCATCTGCAGTCTGGGCGGTCTCGTGGTCGGACTGCTGGTGCGCGTCTTCGGCGACCATAGCGGAATCTTCGCCGAAGTGATGCGCGAGTTCGGCCGGACGGGACGCTTTGATTATCGGAATGCGCCCGGCATCGTCCTCACCGCGATCGTGTCCCTGGTCAGCGGCGCCAGCCTGGGGCCGGAGGCTCCTCTGGCGGACGCCAATGGAGGAATCGGGACTTGGCTGGCCGATCGCCTGCACGGCGACGAACGCGAGACGCGCTCCCTGAGCTACTCAGGCGTCAGCGGACTGCTAGGGGCGTTCATCACCTCCCCGGTCGGGGGGGCGCTGCTGGCGCTTGAGTCGGCCCAGGGAGGTGGGGCAATGCCGACCCTCTACTTCTGGGTGTTGTTCCCGAGTCTGATTGCCGCCGCGTCGGCAACCCTGGTCTTCGTCGCGCTGACCGGCTCCTTCTTCAGCAGCCTGTACTCCTTCCCGGACTATGTGCCCAGCTTCCTCGATCTGCTCCAGGCCGTTCCGCTCGGCGTCATCGGAGGGGTGGTGGGCGTTGTCTTCTTCGTTCTGCTGCAGCTCTTGCAGCGGGCTGTGCAGCCGATGAAGACTCGCCTCGTCCTGCGCGGTCTGCTCGGCGGATTGGCCCTCGGCATCGCCGGGGCTCTGTTTCCCTTGATCCTGTTCTCCGGTGAGGAGCAGACGGTAGAGCTCATCGATCGCGCCGCCGAGATCGGCGTGCCGATGCTGCTGGCGTTGGCGGGCATTAAATTGCTGATCACCTGCGTCATCCTGGTCTGCGGATGGAAGGGCGGCTACGTGTTCCCGATCATGTTCGTGGGTGTGGCCCTCGGGCTGGCTGTGAACCTGATCTTCCCGCAGATCCCGGTGGCGGTTGCCGTGGCCGCAACCATCGCCGGCGCGCTCGCCGCCACCATGCGTGCCCCGCTCTTCGCCATCTTCTTCGCCGGGATCCTGGTCCAGCGCGAGGCCGTTCCGGCCATTGCCGTCGCTTCTGTCGCCGGAAGCATCGTGGCCGCCGCAGCGGCAATGTGGAACGCGCGTCGGGCGAAGGCGGCACCCACCGCAGCTGAGGCAGGATGATGCGCGGAACCCCGGCAGATTGGAGATGAGGCACATCTGACGCAGCGATCAAGTCGAGTTTCCACCCTCCCCCTGGAGGATGGTTCACAAACGCCAATCGGAGATGGAGGCAAGCAATGAGCGAAGCGCAGAAGAACATCGTCATCATGGCCGGCTACCAGGACATCGATGCGGCCAGGAAGGACTTCGACGGGCTGATGCAGCTCGTCAAAGAGAAGAAGGTGAGGACCGATGGGATCGTCCTCGCCCAGCACGACAAGGATGGCAGGGCGAGTGTCAGCGAGACGGGCGATCACCTCGGCCGGAAAGGCATGGGCTATGGCGGCGGCGTGGGCTTGCTGGTGGGCCTGTTCGCGCCGCCCCTGCTGGCTGCGGCCGTCGTCGGCGCCGCGGGCGGTGCGTTGCTGGGCAAGCTGGCCAAGAAGAAGGTCGAGAGCGGATTGGAGAAGGGGCTGGCCGAGAAGCTCAAGCCGGGATCGGCCGTCATCCTGGCGCTCGTTGCGGCAGACGACCAGCTGGCTGCAGAGCGGGCTCTGGCAGGATCGCCCGCCAAGTCGGTCGCGGAGATCGATGAGGGCGGCCTGAAGGAGGCCATCGCCGAGGCCGGAGGCAAGTTCAACCCCGACCGCAGCGTCCTGCCGATTCCCGACAAAGGCTTCGGCGGTACGGTCGGTCGGACTCTCGACAACTCGGTCGCCGACTGGTTCATGATCCCGCATGCCAAGGCGCCCGAAGACGCGCCCAATGTGCTGCTCGTCCTGATCGACGACGCCGGTTTTGCGGGTCCCGAATCCTTCGGCGGCGCGATCCGCACTCCCACCTTCACGCGGGTGCAGGAGATGGGGCTGGCCTACAACCGTTTCCATGTGATCGCCCTGTGCTCCCCGACTCGAGCCGCCCTGCTCACCGGGCGCAACCAGCATCGGGTGGGCATGGGCTCGATCGCCGAGTATCCCGGCCCGTTCCCCGGCTACACGGCGGCACGGCCCCGCAGCTGCACGGCCCTGCCCCGCATCCTGCAGGAGAACGGCTACGTCACCGGCGGCTTCGGCAAGTGGCACATGACGCCCGACAACGTCCAGGGGGCGGCCGGGCCGTTCAACAACTGGCCGCTGTCGTGGGGTTTCGACCACTACTGGGGTTTCTTGAGCGGCGCCGCTGGCCAGTACGACCCGATCATCACGCAGGACAACTCGACGCTGGGCGTGCCGGAAGGCAAGGACGGCAAGCTCTACTACTTCCCGGATGATCTGACGGATAAGGCCGTCGAGTGGCTGCACCAGATTCGCGCCCAGGACACGGCCAAGCCGTGGTTTATGTACTACTCGACGGGCGCCACGCATGCGCCGCACCATGTGGAAAGAGAGTGGGCCGACCGGTACAAGGGCAAGTTCGACCAGGGATGGGACAAGTACCGCGAGGAGGTCTTTGCCCGCCAGAAGAAGCTTGGCGTGATTCCCCCAGACACCGAACTGACGAAGCGGCCGGATCTATTCCCAGCCTGGGACACGCTCAACGACGCCGAGAAGAAGCTCTATGCCCGCCAGATGGAGGTCTTCGCCGGCTTCTCCGAGAACACCGACTGGAATGTCGGCCGTCTGCTCGACGCCGTCGAAGAGATGGGCGACCTTGACAACACCTTGATCTTCTACATCTGGGGCGACAACGGCGCCAGCATGGAGGGCACGATCACCGGCTCGTTCAACGAGATGACCTTCCTCAACGGTGTGGTGCTTGAGCCCGAACAGCAATTGAAGCTGATCGAGCAGTATGGCGGTCTTGAAGGCATGGGCGGCGAGCACTCCGCGCCGCATTTCGCCTCGGCCTGGGCGCACGCCAACAACACCCCCTTCCAATGGGGCAAACAAATGGCCAGCCATCTGGGCGGAACGCGCGATCCGATGGTCGTCGCCTGGCCGAAGCGGATCAAACCGGACAAGACCCTTCGTGCCCAGTTCACCCACGTCATCGACGTCGGCCTGACGATCCTAGAGGTCGCGGGCATCCCGGAGCCAAAGATCGTCGACGGGATCGAGCAGGAGCCGATGGACGGCACCAGCTTCGCTTCAACCTTTGACGACGCCAAGGCAGCTGAACGCCATACCGTGCAGTACTTCGAGGTCCTTGGCGCCCGCGGCATCTACAAGGACGGCTGGTGGGCCGGCACGCGGCTCGACAAGGCCCCGTGGGACATGTCTCCCACGACGATGAAGCGCTTCGCACCTGGGGTCTACGACCCGGACAAGGACGTCTGGGAGCTCTACGATCTGAGCAAGGATTTCTCCCAGGCCAGAAACCTGGCCTCGGAGAATCCGGAGAAGCTCAAGGAACTGATCGATCTGTGGTGGAAGGAGGCCGAGCGCAACCGGGCGCTGCCGCTCCTGGCCGGCTTCTCGATCTTCTTCGGGATTCTGCCGCCGTTGCCGACGACCACGCGCTTCACCTTCATGGGCGACGTGCAGAACATCTCGCGCGGCATGGTGCCTCGGGTCTATGGGCGCTCGTATGCCATCGAGGCCGAGCTCAGCATTCCCAAGGGTGGCGCCGAAGGGGTCATCGTAGCCAACGGCGACTTCATGGGAGGCTTCTCGCTGTGGGTCGACAAGAAGGGGTTGCTCCGCCACTCCTACTCCTTCCTCGGCGTGGATACCTACCGACAGGTCTCGAGCAAACCGCTCCCAGCCGGCGACGTGAGCGTGAAGATGCTGTTTGAGGCCGATGAGCCCAAACCGGGCACACCGGGCAAAGTGACCCTGTGGGCTAACGACCAGCAGATCGGCGATGGCCGTCTCGACCACACGGTTGCGGTCGCCTTCTCGTCCTACGCCGGCATGGATATCGGCCGGGACAACCGAGGCGTGGTCGACCTCATGTACGAGGACAAGACACCGTATGCCTTCACCGGGACGGTGAAGAAGGTCGTCATCGACTTGAAGCCATCCCACGCTGAAGCAGAGAATGACCTACATGCGCACGCCGCGGTCCACGCCGTCGCCGGCGGTGTGGCCGGCTGAGGATGGACCGAGCGGGGGAATCGCGAAGGCGGATCTCCGGGACGTGCATCCTGGAGGTCCGCCTCGCCAACGCTCATTAGGAGGTGAAGCGGGGCCGTTGCGAGCACAGATCTTCATCGTCTATCCGATCATCTGAGAAGAGGAGAATCGACATGCAACGCAACAGTTCGGGTTGTTTGACAGGGTTCCTGGCCAGTTTCTCGAGGTTTTTCCTGATCTTCGCGTGGATTGCCCGGCCGATTGCATTTGACGTCGTCTTCAGCGGGTCGTGGATCCTTCCGTGCCTTGGGATCCTGTTCCTGCCGTTCACGACGTTGATGTACGTGATTCTTGTCACCAATGGCCCGGGTTCGATCTCGGGCCTGGATTGGCTGTGGCTGGGCCTGGCTGTGTTTATCGATGTGGCCAGCATTGGCGCTGCCGGTGCAGCCAACCGCGACCGCATCCCGCAGGGGGTTCCGGGAGCCGTCGCCCCGCCGCCTCCGCCGCCTGCCGCTCAGTAGGCGTGTTGACTCTCTGGCCGGGATGACATCCCCAAGGGGGGATGTCATCCCGAGGCCACCTCACGGAGGTGTCATCCCGAGGCTGGTCTTCGGCCGACACTTGCACCCTGTCCGGGCCGGCGCCCGCGCGTTCTATGCGCCCCGAGCTCTTTGCGGGGTGCGGGCGCACCGTTCGTGCCGCAAGCACCGGCGGCACGCCGGTGCGAGACGGCACCCCGTCGGGGCGAACGGCCTGCGCTCCCTGGCACCGCCCGCCACCGTTCGTGCCGCGAGAACCGGCGGCACGCCGGTGCGAGACGGCAGGGCAGGTGTGCAGCGCAGCTGCAAAGTGCAGGTGGGGATCTGCTTGCAGGACCATAGCAGCATAGGCTGGGGAGGCTGCCCTTGAACTTCTTCAGCAGGGAATGACAGATGACTAGCGAACAAGAGAAGACTACCATGTCAGCCAAGTTGACCCGGGCCTTCGCCAAGGCTTGGCCAGGGGTCAAACGCGCCGTGCCGATCCTGACCTGGGCGCGCACGTACGATCGCGCCTGGCTGCAGCCCGATCTGATCTCGGCCGTGACGATCTGGGGCGTGCTGACCCCCACGGCGATGGCCTACGCCGCCATGGCGGGCTTGCCAGCAGTGCACGGCCTGTACGCGGCCATGATTTCCTTGGCGCTCTACAGCCTGTTCGCCTCATCACGCCACGTCAAGGTGACGACGAGTTCCACCGTGGCAATCCTGTCGTACTCGGTCGTCGTTGCGATGGCCGGCGGAGACCCGGCTCGCTTCCTGATGCTCAGCGCCGGCTTGGCCCTCGTCATGGGCCTGCTCCTGCTGCTGGCCGGGATCTTCCACCTGGGATTCCTCTCCGACTTCCTCTCGCGGCCGATCGTCACCGGGTTCGTCTTCGGCCTGGCATTGGTCATCATCGTCGGCCAGGTGCCGAAGATGCTCGGCGTGCCGGCCGGTGAGGGCAACTTCTTCCAGCAGGCGATCGCAATTCTCCTGAGCCTGGACGAGGCGCTTCCCCGAACTGTGGCGCTCGGCATCGGCGCCCTGGTGGCGCTGCGCGTGGTCAAGCGTTCCCTACCCAAGGTGCCGGCGGCCCCGGTCGTGCTGGTTGCCTCCATGCTTCTCGTGGCGCTCTTCGATCTGGACGCCAAGGGGGTGGCTGTCGTCGGCAGCGTTCCGCCTGGCCTGCCTCAGATGACATTCCCGCGATTCAGTCTCGCCGACTTCACCGCCCTGCTGGCAGGGGCCTTCTCCATCGCCTTCCTTGCGATGGGCGAGACCGTCGGCATGGGCCGCTCCTTTGCCCTCAAGCATCACTACGATCTGAACTCGGACCAGGAGCTCATTGGTCTGGGGGTGGCCAACATCGGGACCAGCCTCTTCCAGGGATTCGCGGTGGATGGAAGCATGTCGACCTCGGCCACCGCCGAGGCCTCGGGCGGGAAGACCCAGCTTACCGGTCTGATCTCTGCCAGCTTCATCCTGCTGACGCTGCTGTTTCTGGCCCCGCTGTTTTCGTACGTGCCCCAGGCCGTCCTGGGGGCGCTGGTCGTCAACTCCGTTCTGGGCCTGGTCAATGTGCCGGCGCTGCGCCTGCTCTATGCTCAGCGGCGCCGGGATTTCCTGCTCGCCATAGCCGCCCTGGTTGGCATCCTGTTCGCCGATGTCATTGTCGGGCTGACGCTGGCGGTCTGGCTCTCGTTGATCATCGTGCTCTACTCGGCCTCTCGGCCGACCCTGGCGGTCCTGGGCGAGATGCCGGAGAGGCGTGGAGCCTTCGCCGATCTTGCGCGCCATCCCGAGTGCCTTGAGGTCCCCGGCCTGTTGATCTTGCGCATCGATTCCCCCTTGTACTACTTCAATGTCAACTATGTGGCGCGCATGATCCGGGAGCAGGTAACCGCTCGACTGGAGAGCTTGAACGCCCTCCTGATTGATGTGGGGGCCACACCGGATCTCGACTTGACGACCATCGATGGAATGCAGGCGCTGTCAGCCCAGCTGAGAGAGCGCGGGGTCGACGTGATGTACGCTCAGGTGCGGGGAGGGGTGCGGGAGCGCTTGCGGCGGGTCGGGGCGACCGAAGACGTATACACCCGCTTCTTCCCCACCGTGGCCTACGCCGTGGAGGTCTACGTTCAGCGCCGGGCCTCCATGTCCGTTGCCGAGTCCGCCGAACAAGGTGCCGGGGCGGCCTCGGGCCAGCCCACTGGCGCGGCCTCCGAGATGGCCGATGGAGGCGAACACCGGTCCCGCTGAGCATCTCGCCAGGGCGGGAATCGAGGGCAAGCCGGACGGGCAGGCTCCGATCGAGCCTGCCCGTTGCGCGGATCTACTGCGGAGGCTCCGAGAACACGGGTTCCTTCTTGCGCGCGGCCTCCGAAGGAGTCCCTGAGAGCCGGGTCGGCGTGGTCCGAGTCCGTCACGCCCCCGCGGCGGGCGGCGGGGCGGCCGGCGGCGCAGTCGAGCCGGGCACACTCGCCGGAAGCTTGTCGCGGTTGGCGGCGCCGGCGGCGCCAACGCTGGCGATGTCCAGCACAACCGCCAGGCCCAGCCACAGGTAGTCGAGCCCGTCGACCCGGCCGACACCTTGAACGAGGATCAGGTACATCAGCGTCGTGAACGGCAGGAACATGAACCCGAGGCACGGCATGATCCAGCCGCCGAAGGCGGCATCAAAGGCAAGTGGACGGGCGATCCAGGCGAAAAGGATAAACATGCGCGAGAAGCCGGCGACGGCGCCCGTCAGACAACCTGAGGTGCTGGTGTTGCTCCTGGTGCTCATTGCATCTACTCCGAAGGATTGGATGGCTTAGACAAACCGTATTCGACGCTCGGGTGCGGGAATCTGCGTCCTCCTTCCTGACCCATCTGCCCGAGAGCAGCCGGACCCAAGCGCGGACAGTGCCTGACTAGGGCTCAGGGCTCTCAGAGCTCATGCCACCTTGTTGAAACCGGCGTGTCCGCACTTCACGCAGGCGGTCCAACAACGCCACCAGCATGCTGGCGCCGTTGATCACATAGAAGATCGTGAATAGCTTGGCACTCGGTGTGGTTGGGACAAGGTCGCCGTAGCCCTCCGTCGCCAGGGTGATCACGCTGAATTAGACCGCCTCGAACAGGCTCCAGCCTTCAAGCCAGTGGTATACCAGCATCCCGATCAGCAGGGCGGCCGCCGCCCAGAGGAAGATGGACCGCGACCCCCGGTCCTTCATTACATCCAGCAGGAACCAGATGCGCAGTGGCCTCGCCCGGGCAATACCGTGCTCTACGGCATTCGCCTCC
>JBFYRF010000145.1:0-8145 GCA_041302385.1 Anaerolineales bacterium
CGAGCCGAGTCAAGTCACTCCTACCCGGCCGGGGCTGGTAGAATCCGCCGCGATAGGGAGCAAACCAGACGTGCGAATTTGGCCGGTGATCGCCCTCTTGACGCTCGCGCTCTCCCTCGCCTTGCCGCGGGCCATGGTCGTCCGCCTGTATGGCGGACGCATCCATACGCCGGAGTCTGCCCCCAGCCGGCCCGTGGCGATCGTCTTCGGCGCCGGCCTGCGGCGAGATGGCTCGCCGTCGCTGGTGCTGGCCGACCGGGTGGCAGCGGCTGCGGCCCTCTACCTACAGGGCCGCGTCGAAAGCCTGCTGCTGACGGGGTCGGCGCTGTCCGCCGGGCGCGATGAGCCGGCCGCCATGCGCGACCTGGCGCTCTCTCTCGGCGTCCCCGAGCATGCCATCCGCCTCGACCGAGAAGGAGATCGGACCTTCGCTTCCTGCCAGCGTGCCAGCTCGGTCTTCGGGATCGAACGCGCGTTGTTGGTCACGCAGCGCTTTCACCTGCCGCGGGCGCTGGCCATCTGCGAGGGCCTGGGCATCCAGGCCGAGGGAGTCGCCGCCGATCTGCACGCCTACTCGAGCCGGGCGCAGGGCTATTGGAACTTGCGCGAGATCCCGGCCACGCTCGCAGCCGTGGTGGAGACTTATCTCGTGCGGCCGACGCCGCCCCCGCCCAACCTCGCCGGCTGAGCGGACAAGCGCAGGGCACCGATGGACCGGGACCAAGCTCTAGCCATCCTGGATGAGTTCATCCTGAACCGGAACCTGAGGAACCACATGCTGGCGGTCGAGGCCTCGATGTGCGGCTATGCCCGGCGCTTCGGCGAGGATCCGGAACTGTGGGGTATGGCCGGCCTGCTGCACGACTTCGACTGGGAGATCCACCCGACACTCGAGCACCACCCGCAGGACGGTGCGCCCATTCTGCGCCAGCGCGGCGTGCCGGAGGAGATTGTCCGCTGCATCCTCAGCCACGCCGAACACACTGGAGTTCCGCGCTTGAGCCGCATGGAGAAATGCCTGTACGCGTGCGACGAACTCACCGGCTTGATCACCGCCGTTGCGCTCGTGCGCCCATCACGCTCGGTGCTCGACCTGACCCCCAAGTCGCTGCGCAAGAAGTGGGGCGACGCCCGCTTCGCCGCCGCCGTCGACCGTAGCCAGATCGAGGCAGGCGCGGCCGATCTGGGCATCGAACTGTGGCAGCACGTCGATAACGTGATCCACGATATGCGCAGCGTCGCCGGGATCCTCGGCCTCGACGGCGCTCCAGCCGCCTGAGCACGACCCGAGCACGAGTCCTGCGGTATAATGCCGACTCCCGCATCCACCCGAGGCACACGCTGAATGGCAGATCAAGGCCCAACCACCTCCCGGGTTTGTCCCACATGCGGCACGCGGCTGGCCCCGAACGCCACGCGCTGCGTAGTTTGCGGTACGGAGTTCAAGCAGGACGCCACCCGTCAGTCTTTCCGACGCAGCTCGCAGCTCACACTGTCGCTTCCCCTGGCGCTCGGCCTGCTGGCGGTATTTGCCCTGCTGGCCGCGACGATCACTTTCGTCGCCACTCGCCTGACCGGGGTCGGCGGCCAGCGCACGCCCACGCCAACCGCTTCGGCGACCGCCACCATCACCCTCACCCCTGCACCGACGTTCACCGAGACTCCGGTCCCCACGCCGACGCTCCTGCCGCCGCTGGAGTATACGGTTGTCGCCAATGACACCTGCGGCGGGTTGGCCTTCCGCTTCCAGGTCGCGGTGCGTTCGATCATCGAGATTAACAATCTCACGCCGGACTGCTTGCTCTCTCTCGGGCAGAAGATCCTGATCCCGCAACCGACACCTACCCCACTCCCGCCACCAACTTCAACCCTGCCCGCCGAGGAAGCCACCCGCGCTGCCTGCGAGACGATCACCTACACCGTCCAGGCGAACGACACGCTGGGTGCCATTGCCCAGAACTACAATGTCGTGATGCAGGCGATCATGGACTTCAATGGAATGTCCAGCGAAACGGTGTTCGTCGGGCAGGTGCTGATCATACCGCTCTGCGAGCGGGTGCCCACCGCCGGCCCCTCCCCAACACCGACCCCGCCGCCACCCTACCCGGCGCCCAATCTGCTCCTGCCGCGCGACGGCGAGCCGTTCACCCTGGCCAATGACAGCGTGGCGCTGCAGTGGGCTTCGGTCGGCGAGCTCCGCCCGAACGAGCGCTACAAGGTCACCATTGACGACGTCACCGACGGCACTGGCAACGTGCGCGATATCGCCTACGTCACCGATACCAAGTACCTCGTCCCCGTCAGCATGAGGCCCTCCGAGGCCACACCCCACGTGTTGCGCTGGTGGGTCGGCGTGGTGCGCGAAACAGGTACGACTGCCGCCGGCGAGCCGCTCTACGCGGAGGCCGGCGCCCTAAGCGTGCGGCGTGTGTTCACCTGGTCGGGCGCAGCGACCGGCGCAATCACGCCCACTCCCTGATTGCACAGTCCGACAGCGTTTGGCCTGTCAACAGGTTGAATCAAACCGGAGGCCTGACGGCCTCCGGTTGCGTCGTGCAGTGGAGAGGTCTGGCTGCCGGCCCCCCAGCGCGGCGGCGCCCCCGGTGCCGCTCGCGACCTCAGCCGATCGCGCCCAAAGCCTCGATCGTTTCGCGCACCCGCGCCGCCGACTGCTCCAGCGCCGCCTGCTCGTCGGTCTGCAGCCGGTACTCGATCACCTTCTCCAGCCCGCCACGTCCAAGCTGCACCGGCACGCCAAAGAAGATCCCCTGCTGGCCATATTCGCCTTCTAGGAACACCGACGCCGGGACAATCAGATGCCGGTCCGTCAGAATGGCATCCACCATTTGCGCCAGCGCCGCCGCGGGAGCGTAGAACGCCGATCCGGTCTTCAGCAGCTTGACGATTTCCGCTCCGCCATCCCGCGTCCGCTGGACAATCGCAGCCAGACGGTCGGGAGGCAGGGCTTCGGTGAGCGGAACGCCGGCCACGTTCGAGTGCCGGGTTAGCGGCACCATGTCGTCCCCATGGCCGCCGAGCACATAGCAGTTCACGTTCTGCACACTGACTGCAAGCTCCTGGGCCACAAAGGCCCGCATGCGGGCCGAGTCCAGAATGCCGGCCTGGCCGATCACCCGCTGGCGCGGCAACCCGGTCACCTTCATCGCCAGGTACGCCATCGCATCCAGCGGGTTGGTCAGCATGATCAGGATCGCATGAGGGGAATGCTGCAGGGCGCTCGTCACGGCCTGGCGCACGATGGCGCTATTGGCGGCAAGCAGATCCTCGCGGCTCATCCCCGGCTTGCGGGGCAACCCGGCGGTCATCACCACAATGTCCGATCCGGCGCTGGCGGCGTAGTCGTTGGCGCCCACCACCTGCACGTCGGAGCCAACGATCGGCAGCGACTCGAGCAGATCGAGCGCCTTCCCCTGAGGCAGCCCGTCGACGACATCGACCAACACCAGGTCGGCCAGCTGCCGTTCAGCCAGCCAGTGAGCCGTCGTAGCTCCGGTCTGACCGGCACCGATAATCGTGACCTTCGCCATGCAGTTGCCTCCTCGGCTTATGCCGGGCGCACAGGCGCCCGAAGCACGCGGATTCCGCTCCCGGGAGTGACCCAGCCGATTTGCCATCCACCCGTGCCAGCCGTCTGCAGCGATGCCAGCAGCGCCGGAAGTGAATCAGGTGGAACCGAGAGCAGCAGCCCACCCGAAGTCTGCGCATCGAAGAGCAGCATCTGCCAGGGCAATGGCAGGTCAGCCTCGAACTCGACCGCCGGGCCGAAGTAGGTGTGATTGTCGAGGGTTCCCCCGGGGAAGATGCCAGCCTGGGAGTAACCCAGTGCGCCCGAGAGCAACGGGATGTCCGGCGCGTGCAGCTCGAGGCCAACGCCGGAGGTGCGCGCCATCTCGTGGGCGTGACCCAGCAGGCCATATCCGGTGACATCGGTCGCCCCGTGAACGGCGTAGCGCAAGGCGACCTGCGAGGCCTCTCGATTGAGCGCCTGCATCCACTCGACTGCCTCAGAGACGTCCTCCGGCCGCGCCAGCCCGCGCTTGAGCGCGGTGGTGGTGACCCCGGTTCCGAGCGGCTTGGTGAGAACCAGGGCGTCTCCGGGACGCGCCCCCGCCTTGCTCATCAGCGAGGCCAAGGTGACCATGCCGGCGGCCACCAGGCCGTACTTGGGCTCCTTGTCCTGGATCGTATGCCCACCGGCAACCACGCCACCTGCCTGGCGCACCTTCTCCGCGCCGCCGCGCAGGATTTCCTGCACGATCTCCGCTTCGAGGTCCGCCGGCATGGCGGCGATGTTCAGCGCCAGGAAGGGCGTTGCGCCCATGGCATACAGATCGGAGAGCGCATTGGCTGCGGCGATTGCCCCATACTGGTAAGCATCATCGACAACCGGCGTGAAGAAATCCGTCGTCAACACCAGCGCCCTCGAATCGTCGAGCCGCCAGACGGCGGCATCGTCCGGCGTGGATAGGCCAAGCACCAGGTCAGGAAACTCCACTTGACGGAAGGTCTCCTGAATGGGGCGCAGCACCTGCGCCAGCGCTTCAGCGCTTAGCTTGGACGCTCAACCGGCGCAGGAGGACAGGCTGGTCAGCCTGACCTCCCGACCCGAGGTTGCCCTGGGTGCGCTCATCCTCTCCGTCTCTCGTCAACCAGTGGCCAGGGCGGCGCTGAAGTGCGCCGCCACAGCTGCGCTTACGCCGGATGGTCGGCACCGGCTGCCCGGCGGCAGGCAGACCGATGGAGCTCACGCCTCTGGCAGGAAGCCGTATCCGAAGGCTACGCCCATCATGGCGCCCGCTCCAGCCATCAGCAGGACCCACAGCATGACGTTCTCCACCAGCACACCGATCAGCAGGCCAAATAGACTCCCGATCAGCATCGCCACGAGCGTCGTCATCAATACCTTCCACAAACCCTGCAACATCCTCAGCCTCCACACTTCGACGCAGCGGGGATTCTAGGGGTTCGCCAGACGACCGTCAAGACCTGGCGGGGGTCGACTGCACGACGGGCAGCAAGCGCCACGGTGTGCCTGCCGCCACGAAACAACGACCCCTCAGGGGCCGGAAATCCACTCAGATCCGCCTGAGCGCCCTGCACGGCACTGCAGTCGGGAGCCTGCCGGCGCAGCTCGGAGCGCGTGTGGCGAAGGACGGCGAGCGGGGCGAACGCTTGGCCGGAGGCAGGGGGCCGGCGGCAGGGCGTGCGCTCCTGGCCTCGAAGCAACCGTTGCGTCCCCGAGGCTACCCTGCTGGCGCCGAGTCACCCGGGCGGCCGCAGCAGCGCGGGCAGCTCGGAAAGCGCCAGTGCCAGGCGCGTTCCATGCCAGGTGAGGAGCGCGCCAGGGACACGGAAGACGTTCCCGTGCTCTACCGCCGGGGTGGCGGCCAAGAGGTTCTTCAGCCGGTCGACGTCCGACTCGCTGAACGGATGTGGCTCGTCCGGGACGAGGATGACCTCGGGCTGGAGGGAAACGACTTCCGCCGGGAGCAGCCTCGGATAGCGCACGTCGCGTTCGCCCGGCATTTCGGCCGCAGCCAGGCCCAGATCAGCTTCCAGAGGATAGCGTCGCTCACGAGCGCCGCACACGTTCTCACCGCCGCAACAAGCCAGCACATCATGGGCATAGGTGTGGCGATTGAAGCTCATCCACCACCATCCACCCGGGGCGAGTTCCTCCGTCCAGATGGGAACGAACACGCGCGGCATCGGCTGCGCCTCAGCCGCGCGGCGAGCCCATTCCAGCGTCACCTCCAGCGTCTTCAAGCGCGGGATGGCATGGCTGGCGCGGAACAATTCGATCACCGTCCACAGCACCTGGATCGCGTCCGCCGTGCTCCTGGGGAAGGTCAGCCACAGCCTCAGGCCGGCCGAGCGCATCTGCTCAACTGAGCGGCGCGCGTTCTCCTCCTGGTTGGCGATCACCAGCTCCGGCGCCAGGGCCAGGATCCGTTCGATGTCTGGCGCCCGGGTTCCCCCGACGCTCGGGCGCGCTTCAGGTGGCCGGCAGTAGTCGGTGACCCCAACGACCGCCTCCCCCAGGCCCAGGTCGAACAGGCTCTCGGTCATCGAAGGCACGAGCGACACCACCCGCTGGGGCGGCTGGGTGAACACCAGCAGATCGCCGTGACCGTTCCCTCCGGGCACAGCGCTCATCCCCAGCCTGAGCTGGCCGTGATCCAGCGGGCAGGCTCAGGCCAGATCGATGCGGCGAAAGCGCTCAACATAGCGAGGCAACTCGGGCGAGCTGGAAGGATCCAGCATGCGATCCTTCAGACGGATCCGCAGGGCGTCGGCATCACCGATCTGGCTGGCATGCTGACACAACGCCTCAACCTTGCGCTCGAAGCTCTCCGTCACGTCGATCACCGTGTTCGGCGTCTGCGGCATGGCCACATAGACCTGGGAGACCTTGTGCGGCTCCAGGCCCTCCGCCAGCAGCTCGGGAAAGAACATGCGCGAGCCGGCTGCCGGGAACACCGCGTCCAGCGTCACCTGGCCGGCGGCACGATGGTCCGGATGATTGATGTAGCGATCGTTCGGGAAGAAGTTGGTGGGGTCGCAGGTGACCACCACCGAAGGCCTCACCCGGCGGATCGCCCTCACCACCTCTCGCCGCAGATCCAGGTCAGGTACCAGATAGCCGTCGGGGTAGTTGAGGAACGCCACCTCGTTCACGCCCAGCACCTGCGCCGCTGCTCGCTGTTCCCCCTCGCGGATGGCAGCCAGCCCAGCCGGGTCGCTGCCGTTGTCGTCGCCCTTGTCGCCGCGGGTGAGCAGGCAGTAGCTGATCCGGCTTCCCTGCTGTGCCCACATCGCCAGAGTGCCGCCGCAGAAGAACTCAGGATCATCGGGATGGGCCAACACCACAAGCACGCAAGGGGAAGACGGGGTGGACGTCATGTCTGTCTAGCCAGCTTCGGCGCGGCCGCAATCGCACCCGCCGTTCTGATGCTTGTCGCACGGCGCCTTGGACTTGTCCTCCAGCGCCTTGAATTCCTCGTAGGGCTGGATCTCATGTTTGAGGAACTCAGCCCGGCGGCCATCGTCGAACACGACGATCACCGCCTCCTTCAGCGGAATGACATCGTGCACCTTGGCCTCGCCCATGGGCGTGATCACCCGTTTGTTGCGCTTGGGCAAGTGCTTGCGGGCCTCGGCGTACTGTTCGTACTCATAAACCAGGCAGCAGCGCAGCCGGCCACACATGCCGGTGATCTCCTGGGGATTCAGCGAGATACCCTGCGCCTTGGCCATCTTGATCGAGATCGGGCTGAACTCCGTCAGGAAGCGGGAGCAGCGGCGCTCTTCCAGCCCGCAGGCGCCCATTCCGCCCAAGATCTTGGCGACATCGCGTGGGCCGATCAGCCGGGTCTCGATCTGCGCCTTGCGGTAGCTGCGCTGCATGGCGCGGCGCAGCTCTTTGAGCTCGACCTTCTCGTCGCCCTCGGAGCTGTAGAGCAACACCAGCCGCGAGCCGTCGTACGAGAATTCGGCACGTGCGATTTTGATGTTGTGCAGGCCAAGCGCGGCCGCCTGGGCGCGCGCCTCGATCATGGCCTCCAGCTCTCGCCGCTGCCACAGCCGACGCAGTACGTGTTCCTGCGGGCTGGCGCGGCGCTCAATCGGCTTCCAGCTTCCCTCCGGCGGGGAGCCAGGGTCGGCCACGAAGCTAACGATCTCGCCCATCTCGCGCCCGCGTGACGTGCTGACCATCACCTGGTCGCCTGGACGCAGGTCCTCAATATGCGCGGCATCGAAGTAGTACAGCTTGCCCAGCGGCTGGAATCGCAGCGCCACCAACTGCGAGGTGGTGCCCGGACTATGCATCATCCCTCACCCACGCGATCATCCGTATCGGCGTCGATCATAGCACAAGCGGTCGGCCGCCGGCTCCCTCCTTACCCGGAGCACACGCTCTGCGGGGCAGAGCGGCTGCTCAGTCGATCATCTCCAGGGGGATGGTTCCCGGCTGGCGCATGGCCCGCAGGCTGAGCTGGGCTGCGACCTGCTGCGTGATCGATATCAGCGCTCTGGCCACCGAGCTCTCCGGGTGGGCAAGCACGATCGGCTCACCGCTGTCGCCCGCCACACGCACCTCGGCCTGCATCGGGATCGCACCCA
>JBFYRF010000152.1:0-20701 GCA_041302385.1 Anaerolineales bacterium
CAGTGGGCGGTGAAGGATTCGAACCTCCGAAGGCGTCCGCCAGCTGATTTACAGTCAGCCCCCTTTGGCCACTTGGGTAACCGCCCATGTCTCCCGGTCGTTCCGCTCGCACCCCCACCGGGTCGAACCCAAATCCCCCAGGGTGCCGCTCTCGAGAGCCGACGACGGGGATCGAACCCGTAACCTACCGCTTACAAGGCGGTTGCTCTCCCGTTGAGCTACGTCGGCGCTACGAGAAAAACGCGCCCCACCAGCCGGCGCGATTTCATTGTACCAGAACGGGATTCCGCCGGCCGGGCAGTGTATCAGGTTTCGCCGCGAGCGTCAATCTGGCCCGGCGGCTGGTCCGCTGCCTGCCTGGCCGCCAGCACGGCGTACAGCGCCACCGAGCCGGCGACGGCGGCATTCAGTGAAGCCACCCGGCCCCGCATCGGCAGCTGCACCAGGTGGTCGCAGGCCTGACGAACCAGCCGCCGCATGCCCTCGCCTTCGTTGCCGACCACCAGGCCGAGGGCGCCGGTCAGGCGCACCTGGCCCAGGGGAAGGGCCTGCGGCCCGGCCTCCAGCCCATACACCCAGCCCCCTTGGCGCTGGATCGCCTCGATCGCCTGCACCAGGTTCCCGTGCGCCAACAGGATGTGCTCGCAGGCGCCAGCGGACGCCCGTACGACGGCTTCGGTGATTCCCGCCGACCTGCGGGGCGGAATCACCACTCCATGCACCCCAACCGCCTCCGCGCTGCGCAGAAGGCTACCCAGGTTCTGCGGATCCTGGATCATGTCCAGCAGCAGGATGAACAGCGGCTCCTGGCGCTGCGCCGCCAGGCCGAAGATCTCGTCCAGGTCGACGTAGGGATACGGATCGACCTCGGCGGCAACCCCCTGATGGTGCGGGCTCAGCGTGTCGAGGATCGCCCGCGGCACGAACTCGATGGGCACGGACCCCGCCTGGGCCGTCCGCACCAACTGGTCAAGGACGCCTCGGCGCTCGGCCGTCTGCAGCACACACAGCCGGCGCACCTGGCGGCGGCCGGCGCGCATCACCTCGGCCACGGCATTGCGGCCGCCAAGCCACTCGCGTGCGCCACTCACCCCGGGTCAGCCCATGCGCCAGGTCGTGCCCTGCTTGCCGTCCTCAAGCACGATACCCAGCTCCGTCAGCCGCTCTCGGATGCGGTCAGCCAGCGGGTACTGGCCAGCCTTGCGCAGATCCTGGCGCAGTTCGATCAGGAGTTCCACCAATGGGGCGAGCGTGGACACACCGGCCTCCGCTCGCTCCAGCCGCAAACCCAACACACCGGCCAGCCGCCGCAAAGTAGACTGTGCCTCCCCAATCGCAGCCGTCTCGGCTCCGGCGTCGCGCGCCTGGTGGATCGCCCGCACCAGCTCGAACAGCTGGGCGAGCGCGCCGGCAGTGTTGAAGTCGTCGTCCATGGCGGCCTCAAACCCGCCGACCCCTTCTCGCACCTTGATGTCCAGCGTCTGGCTGGCCGGCGAGGAAGCCAAGGCCGGCTCGGCCGCCGGCCGCAGCCCGCTATGCAGCCGCTCGAGGGCACTCTCGGCCTGCTCCAGGACGGCCTCGGTGAAAGTCAGCGGGCCGCGGTAGCTCGAGTTGAGCACCGCCATGCGGAATACGTCCGAGCTATGCCGCTCGAGGAATTCGTCGATGGTGATCAGGTTGCCGAGCGACTTGGACATCTTCTCGCCGCCCAGCTGCAGCATGCCATTGTGGATCCAATACCGAGCGAAGGGCCGTTCGGTCAGGCTCTCGGTCTGGGCAATCTCGTTCTCGTGATGCGGGAAGACCAGATCGTTCCCACCGCCGTGGATGTCGATTTGCTCGCCCAGGTAGCGCAAGTTCATTGCCGAGCACTCGATATGCCAGCCGGGGCGGCCGCGCCCCCAGGGGCTGTCCCACGCTGGCTCGCCGGGCTTGGCGGCCTTCCAAAGAGCGAAATCCGCCGCATCCTCCTTGCGCGGATCGACCTCGAGCCGGGCGCCGGCGCGCATATCCTCCAGCTTCCGCCGCGACAGCTTCCCATAGTCTGGATCGCGCGCCACGCGGAAATAGACGTCCCCCTGGACGGGATAGGCATAGCCGCGCTCCAGCAGCGCCTGAACCATGGCGATGATCTGCTCGATCTCCTGCGAAGCGCGCGGGTTCAGCGTGGCCGGCAGGACGTTAAGCTCGCGCAGGTGACGGTCGTATTGCTGCAGGTATTGCTGCGCAAGCTCGGCCGGATCCACGCCGCGCTCCTGGGCGCGCCGAATGATCTTATCCTCCACGTCGGTGTAGTTCATCACGTGCCGGACCTGATAGCCGCGGTACTCCAGGTAGCGGCGGATCACGTCAAACACCACCGACGACATGGCATGGCCGACATGCGCCCGATCGTAGACCGTCGGCCCGCATACGTACATGCGCACCTTGCCGGGCTCGATCGTCTCAAAGACCTCTTTCTTGCGGGTCAGGGTGTTGTAGATCGTCAGGGTCATCGCCAGCCACCTTCCCCAGGCGCTAGGCGCCGTCGGGCCGGGCAAAGATCATCCGGCCGGCCGCCGTCTGCAGGACTTTGGTTACCGCCACCGGCACCGTCCGGCCGATATACTCCCGCCCGTTCTCAACCACGACCATCGTGCCGTCGTCGAGGTAGCCGACACCCTGCCCGCTTTCCTTGCCCTCCTGGATCAACTCAACATCGAGGCTCTCGCCTGGCAGGTAGACCACCTTGACGGCATTCGCCAGCTCGTTAATGTTCAGTACGGTCACGCCCTGCAGCTCCGCGACCCGATTCAAGTTGTAGTCATTGGTCAGAATCGGGCTGCGCAACTGCTTGGCCAGGATCACCAATTTGTCGTCGACCTCCCGCACGCCTTCGACGTCGACATCGGTGATGCGGAAGGCGATCGAGCTGTCCTTCTGTAGACGATTCAGGATGTCCAGGCCGCGCCGCCCTCGCTGGCGGCGCAGGCTATCCGCCGAATCGGCGATGTGCTGCAATTCGAGCAGGACAAAGGATGGCACCAGCATCGGCCCCCAGATGAACCCTGTGCGGGCAATGTCCGCGATGCGTCCATCGATGATGACGCTCGTGTCCAGCAACACACTGCGGCCCTCGGCCGTCATGCCACGCCCCTCGTCGGTGGTCGACGAGATGCGAAAGCGGAACAGTCCCATAATGTCATGCTGCCGCAGGTAGAAGATGGAGACTCCCAGGTACCCGAAGAGCAGCGCACTGATGAACGGGAGGATCTCGCCAAACGGCGAGGGGAGCAGCGAAAGCGGAAACGAGACCAACGCTGCCACGATCAGGCCGACGATCAGCCCCAGCAGGCCAGCCAGCATCCCCTGAGACGAAAGCTGCGCCACCGAGCGCCGGATCGACCGCACCGGGCGCGTGGTGAGATACGGGGTGACCACCAGGCCGATCAGCGCGCCCAGAAGACCGAACACCGCCGCCCACAGCTCGGCTAGCCCGCCGGCGAACTCACCCAGGTACGTTCCCAGGTAGATCCCGCCGATGGCCAAGACCACCATTCCGATCAGGCGCACGATGAAATCGCCGCTCACATCGACCTTCCTTCCAGGAACACAAGCACCAGGGGCGGATACCCGGTTCAGGCATCCGCCCCTGGTGGGACTGCCGTATCTGTCCGCAGGCTCACCGGACGGCGATTCCAGAGCGCGCCGGCCGGTCCCGCGCCATCGTGCAAGTTCCAATAATGACAGATAATGAAACCGGGGCCGCGCACCAGCGAGAATGATAGGGGCTGCTCGCGCGGCACACGAATCATATCACGCCGCACACCCGCTAGTCAACGCGCGCTCGCTGGATCCCAGGGATCTGAGACCCTGGCCACCGCCACGCGTCAGGGAGGCAGGCGAGCCCATCCATCGCTCATACGGCGCGCCATACTCCGGACCTGTCGTTTCGCTGTGCCTGCTCTGGCGGCACTGCGCAGGCCGGCTGCGCGCAGCCGCCCGGCCTGGGCGGGGCAGCACGCCTCGGGGAGTCACTGTGCAGCGCCATGGAGACGCTTGTCGGATGCAGCCCCCGAGAATACGGCCCAGGCCGACTCAAGCACCGCTATCCAAGGGAAGTCCCAGAAGGAACCAGCGCCAGCCAGAAGCGACGACGATCGAGTCGGTGGGGCGGCGCCGCGTGCGACGGGATCCGGCGCCTCTCCACCCCTGCTCTCAGAAACGAGCCTGAGGCGGGCCGTCGTCATGCTCACGTGGACGTCATGGAGCCGGCGCCCTCTCCCGGCAGGTTGGCCGGGCTCACGGCCCGGTCAGTCCGGGGCGACGGTGTAAGCCAGATCGTCGCTCAGCTCAACGCCGTAGGCCTCCGTCAGCAGTTCGCCATCGCAGTCCAGAATCCGCAGGTCGTACTCCCCATTGGCCACAGGGAACGCACGCCGGTCACCCGGCCCGACCACTTCCTCCGCTCCCAAGCGGTCCGGGCCCCAATTCTGAGCCGCACTGGGCGAGAGGAACGCGAAGCATAGATCGGTGGCGAATCCGTTCTCCAGGACCAACTCAACCATCCGACGGTCGCCGTCGACAAAGATCGAGTCATCGGCCATCGGCTCGCCATCCACCTCCAGGACGAACTCGTACAGCCCGTCCGGGAGGCCGGTCTCATTGTGGATGCACACCCACCAGTTGCCGGCTGCGCCACCGGTCCACACATCCTCGAAGCTGCTGCCCCCTTCACTCAATACCCCATCGATGAACCAGTAGCTGGACCACGTCATCCCATCCGACATACCCGCATAATCCCAGAAGGCGCAGACCTCATTCACGCCGGTGGGCAGGGCGTACCCCAAGCCCAGGGGTTGGTCGTTCTCATCCACCCCTTCGGAGAACGCGATGTTGGACAGAGAGATGGGGGTCAGATCGAGGTCCTGCGCCTGTTGAGCCGGGGGCAGGTCACCCTGCACATAGCGCTCACCCTGGCGGGCAGCTTGGATCAGGGGTGTTGCCAGCGCCACCGGGCGCAGCGCGTTGATGAAACCCCCCAGCGGGACGCAGGTGTCCTCGGAATCCACCACGCCATCGCGATTGGTATCGACCAGCTGGCGGCAATCGGCCAGCCCCCCGTCTTCGGCACCCGATCCCAGGGTGGTCGGGATGGCGACCAGCTCGCCCTGTTGGTTGAGGCCCATGCCCCCGCTGTTCCCCCCGGTGATCGTGGCGTCAGTCTTCAGCCAGGCCCGTCCGTCGATGCCGCGCTCGCTGGTGAATCCGCTGATGGCACCCTCGGTGAAGGTGACGGTATCGCCGCCGATCCCGGGATAGCCCAGAATGCGAATTCGATCCCCGATCTCCACCTGGTCGGAGTCCCCAAGCTGAACAAACGGGAGCTGCAGCTGGGCGTGAGCGCCATCCAGGTCACTGACGATGCGCACGACGGCCAGGTCGAGTCCGTAGTCCACAGCGGCGACCTCCGCCAGATAGCTGAGCTGCGGCGCCCGGTCGGTGCGGTCCAGCACTGCGACGCCGAGCTGCTCGTACTCGCCGCTGCGGTTGTCGACCACATGGGCGTTGGTCAGGATCAATCCATCCGCAGAGATCAAGGTCCCCGAGCCGGTCCAAACGACAGCCTGCGCACCGGCTTGCGAGACCAGCGCCTGCAGTTGAACGGCCGCGCGCGCCAGCTCACCCAGGCTGAGCGCCTGCGAGCTTTCGCCCGCTGACGTCGTCGGCGCGCCAGGCATCGGCGTTGGCTGCGGGGTCAAGTTGCAGGAAAGTGCGAGCAGGGCCGGCAGACAACCCCACCCAACAAGCGACCTCAATCGTCTTGCAGCCATGAACCCACCCGCACCTTCGATTCTCGGATGGCAGTGTAATCCACCCAGGCCCGGGTATTCAAGAGGACTGCCGGCTCAGGTACAATACGGCCTCCCGAGGCTTAGCCTTCCATGCATATCCTGGTTACGAACGACGACGGCATCGGCGCACCCGGTTTGCTGGCGCTGGCCGAGGCCCTGGACGGACTGGGCGAGCTGACCGTGCTGGCGCCGGACCGCAACTGGTCGGCTTCCGGCCACGTCAAGACCATGCACCGACCGCTGCGCGTGTGGGACACCCGCCTGCAGAATGGCCTGCCGGCGCACACCACCGACGGCGCACCCTCCGACTGCGTTGCACTGGCCGTGCTTGGCCTGCTCCCTAGCCCGATCGACTTCGTCGTCTCCGGCATCAACCCCCACGCCAATATCGGCCATGACATCACCTACTCGGGAACCGTGACCGCCGCCATGGAGGCGGCCATCGCTGGGTTGCCCGGGGTGGCAGTTTCGGTCGACTCGCCTGAAGGATTCACCGATCCACTGGATTACGTTCCCGCAGCGCAGGTTGCGCGAATCCTGGTCGCCGAAACGGTCAAGCGGGGGCTGCCGAAAGGCGTCTTGCTCAACCTCAACGTGCCCTACTTGCCGCTGGAAGAGATGCGCGGCGTACAGGTGACCCGGCTGGGCCTGCGCATCTACCGCGATGCACTCGTTCGCCGGGCGGATCCTCGTCAGCGTCCGTACTACTGGATCGGAGGCGAGGCCCCCACCGGGGTGCTAGAGGAAGGCACGGATTTCTGGGCACTGCGCAATGGCTGCGTCTCGGTCACCCCGCTCCAGCTTGACCTCACCGCAGCCTCGCAGCTTGCCCCGCTCGCCGCGTGGGATCTTGAGATTTCTGCCTCAGCCTGAGGCGCCCGACACCTCCAGCTGGGCCAGCCCATCCAAAGCGATGCATCGCGCTGGCTGGCAGGTGCCGGGGTTTGTTCCCCGCCCACAACGCCTCGAAGCCACTAGGCTGGGGCGCGCACGCCTCAAGACGCCGCCGGGGCGTCCTTTCGCCCGCGCCGACGGGCTTTCCGAGGCTCAGCCGGCGTTTCATCCGGATCCACACCCTGGCTGATCAAGTATTCGCGCCTCCCCTTCAATGCGCCGGTCGGGCACACACCGATGCACTGACCGCAGAAGACACATGTCGTCGAGGTCATCGGCTGATCGAAGAAGGTGGCAATGCGGGTGTGGAAGCCGCGGCCGGCAAAGTCGATGGCGAAGGTGTACTGTGCGTCTTCGGCACACACCTGCACGCAGCGCCAGCACAGCACGCACTTGGCATAATCACGGATGTACATCGGGTTGTCGTCGATCAACTCGGGCTGACGCCGATCGCCCCAGTCGAACCGCTCCGGGCGGGCGCCGTAGGTGGCGATCAGGCGCTGCAGATCGGGTGCCTCCGATAGATCGACGGCAGAGGCGAGCAATTCCAGCAGGGTCCGCCGTACGCGCAAGACGTCTGCCGTGTCGGTGCGCACGACGGCCCCAGGCCGGGCGGGGGTGACGCAGGCTGCCTGCAGGCCGCGGGCGCCCTCGACCTCGACCACGCACATGCGGCACAGGCCATTGGACGTCGTATGGGCAAAGTAGCACAGCACCGGGACTTCCACCCCCGCCTGCCGCGCCGCTTCGAGCAGCGTTTCCCCGGCCTGCACCGTCACGGGGCGCCCATCAACCGTCAGCTCGATGTGCTCCGTCATACTTGGCTACGGCCTTGCCTGGCCTGGAGGTCCCCTGCCTCATGTCGAAGCGGCCCTGGCAGGGGGATCGATCCATCTGCCCCGAGGCGCTCAGGGTGGGCATAGGCGCGCAGCGAACCCTGACGCACATACCCGACCAGGGTGATGTTCCAGGCCTCCGCCATCGCCACCGACATCGAAGTGGGGGAGTTGCGCGAGGCGATGATCGGGCAGCCCATCAGCGCGCCCTTGCGCAACATTTCGGAGGAGACCCGCCCCGTCGCCAACAGGATGCGCCCACGGGTGGGGATACCCTGCAGCAGGCACACGCCTCGCAACTTGTCGAGTGTGTTGTGCCGACCGACATCCTCGGCCATCGCCAGAATCCGCTCGCCGTCGGTCAATCCGGCAGCGTGCACACCCCTGGCGCGCGCATGCAGGCTGTCTGGAAGATGGAGTTCGTTGAAGCGCTGGAACAGCCGCGCCGGTGTGATCGTCGTCGTCTCCCGCAACGGCTCCACCCCGACAGCCGGATCATCAAACGTGATCCCACCGCCGCAACCAGAAGTGATCACCACACGCGTCGGTGACAGCACGGCGTGGTCCAGCCAAACGTCGACACAGCATCCATTGCGGCTGATGGTGAGCGCCTGCAGCTCCGACAGATCACCGATCAGTCCCTCGTTCTTGAGGAAGCCCAGCGCCAGGTAGTCCTGATCGCGCGGCGAGCACATGATGCTCGCCAGCTCGCGCCCGTTGACGTACAACGTCAGCAGAACTTCCTGGATGACCTCGGCCTCCACGGCGGACCAGTCGCCGCGAAATTCCGCCCAGCGGGCGGGCACCGCGCCCGGACCGACCAGCGCTTCGTCGTCGCGCCGCATCGGTCAGCCGGCTCCCGGCCGGAACAGCTCCGGCCAACGGATGCGCGCCGATTGGATCGCCGAGCCGGCGGTAACCCCCAGTCCACAGATCGAAGTGTGCGTCATGGTGTAGACCACATCCTCAAGCGCCTCGAGATCCCCTGGCGTGAGCGTGCCGTTGACCCCCCGCTGCATGATCTCCATCTGGCGCTGTGTGCCGAGCTGGCAAGGAAAGCACTTACCACAGGACTCATGGGCGAAGAAACGGGAGAGCTGCCAGCAGGTCTGCCGCAGGTCGCGCTCGTGGTTCAAGACCATGATCACCCCCGACCCGAGCGGCAGTCCGGCCTGACGGAAACCCTCGTAGCTGAGGGGGAGCTCGAGCACCTCCGGCCCGGCGAAGGCGCCGGCGGCGCCGCCCAACAACACCGCCTGCAGTTCGCCCGTCACCCCTCCCGCCATGGCGAGCAGCTCGCGCATCGTGGTCCCGAATGCAAGTTCATACGTTCCTGGCAGAGCGATATCCCCAGACAGGCAGAACAGCTTCGTCCCGGGCGAATCGGGTGTGCCGACGGCGGCGAAGGCGCCCGCGCCGTGGGCCAGGATCCACGCGGCAGCGCACAACGTCTCGACGTTGTTGATGGCGGTGGGCCGGCCGAACAGTCCATGAGTCACCGGGTAAGGAGGCTTCAGACGAGGCAGGCCGCGCTTGCCCTCGAGCGACTCGAGCAGGGCGGTCTCTTCGCCGCAGATATATGCCCCGGCCCCCGAGCGTAACTCCACGTCGAAATGGAAACCAGATCCCAGAATGTTCTCCCCGAGGTAACCCGCTAGCTGTGCTTCGCGGATGGCGGCTTTCAGGATGCGTTGGGCGCGCGGGTACTCGCCGCGGACATACAGGTAGCCCTGCGCCGCGCCGGTGGCATATCCGGCGAGCGCCATCCCCTCCAGCACGGCCCAGGGGTCCCCTTCGAGCAGCAGCCGGTCCTTGAATGTCCCCGGCTCTGACTCGTCGCCGTTACACACCACGAAGCGCCGGTCGGCCGGCGAGGAAGCCGCCAACTTCCACTTCTGCCCTGTCGGGAAGGCGGCGCCGCCGCGCCCCTCCAGCCCGGAAGCGGTAATTTGCTCGATCACCCCGGCGGGGGTGAGCTTGCGGAGCGCGTGCTCCAACCCCGAGAATCCGCCTTCGGCACGGTAGTCCGCCAGACTCGCCGATCCGCCCTCTCGGCAGCGGGCTGTCAGACGACGCAACGGTCCCCCGATGTGCCCCAGGCCGATCTCCTGGGGTTCAGCCAGCCACACTTCTGCGGCCACCTGGGATAGGTGACCCACAGGCAAATCCCCATGCAGGGCGGCTGGCGCGTGATCACACAGACACAGGCAGGGGACCTCTTCGACCTCGAAAGCACCGTCGGCCAGCGGTTCACCCGGCTGCCCCCCCAGATGGCGGCACACCTCCCGCAGCACTTCTTCACCGCCGGCCTGGGCGCAGCGCGGGCTGGTGCAGACCCGCACGATCGTCCTGCCCGTCGGCCGGTCATAGAGCAGGCTGTAGAAGCGAACCACGCCATGGATCTCGGCCAGAGGGACGCGCAGGGCCCGGCTGACCGCAGTCAGCACCGGTTCACTGAGGAATCCATACTGGCGCTGGGCCTCGATCAGCATCGGCAGCAGCTGAGATCGATCGGCTCTGGGCTGCTGCGCCAGCCACACATGGAGGGCTTGCGGATCGAACTCGGCGGAAGTCACCAGATGGCGAGGTCCTGCTTCGGCAGATGTTCGGGAGAACCGAGAACACCGCAGGGCGTCACCGCCCCGCCTGATCATCCCAGTCCGCCCGAATTTGTATCAGACAAGTCCGCATTCCGCAATCGTCAGCCCAGACACTGCCGCCGCGAGGATGAGCCCGACGCTCGGCTGGGATGTGGGAAGCGCCGGACGCCGGGCGCAAGCGGGCTCCTGGCACGAAAGAGGGCGGCCGGCGCCAAGGACGAGGCGCCGGCCGCCCGATTGCTCTTGAGGCGCAGGGAGGCGGGGGATCGAGCGGCTCAGCCCCGGCCGCGCTTGGGCGCCTCCAGCTTGACCGCGCAGACCTTGTACTCCGGGATTTTCGCCTGCGGATCGAGAGCGAAGTCCTGCGTGAGCAGGTTGGCCGGGGCCTCGCGCCAGTGAAAGGCGAGGAAGACAACCCCCGGCGGCACTCGGTTGCCGACACGCGCCTGGGTACGCACCTGGCCGCGCCGGCTGGCGATGACAACCGGGCCTGCGTCCCGGATGCCGAGCCGTGCAGCGTCGGCAGTATTAATTTCGGCGTGGCCGCGCGGGTCGCGCCAGGAGAGTGCTTCGCTGCGGCGGGTCATCGTCCCGGTGTGGTAGTGGTAGAGCGATCGGCCGGTGGTCAGGATCAACGGGTAGTCATCATCCGGAAGTTCGGCGGGCGATTGGGCTTCGATTGGGGCAAAGTGACCCTTGCCGCGCGAGAAGGCCTGGGTGTGCAGGATCGGCGTTCCGGGGTGATCCTCGGCCGGGCAGGGCCAGGTCAGGCCCTGCTTTCCCAGGCGCGCCTGACGGATGCCGCGGTAGATCGGGGTCACCAGGCGGGCTTCGTCGAGCACCTCGGCACTCGACCCGAAGTCCCAGAACTCGGGGGCGCGGGCCACGCCCAGCGCCTGGTCCAGCCGCTGGCCGAGCGAGCAGATGATCTTCCAGTCCGGCCGCGCCTCCCCGGGGGAAGGCAGGACCGGCTGCAGCAGTTGTACGCGGCGCTCGGTGTTGGTCTTCGTCCCGTCCTTTTCCAGCCAGGAAGCCGCCGGCAGCACGACGTGCGCCAGCTGGGCGGTCTCACTCAAGAAGATGTCTTGCACCACCAGGAAATCCAGCGCGCGCAGGCTGTGTTCGACGTGCGACAGGTTCGGATCCGAAAGCATCGGATTCTCGCCCATGACATAGATCGCCCGCACGTTGCCGGCCTCGGCCTCGCGCATCATCTCGACCACGGTCAGGCCGTCCTCGGCCGGCAGCGACTCCACGCCCCAGGCCGCGGCGACGTCCTTGCGTTTGGTGTCGTCGGTCACCAGTTGGTACCCGGGCAGGTAGTTCGGCAATCCGCCCAGGTCACAGGCGCCCTGCACATTGGATTGGCCGCGCAGGGGGTTGACCCCGGTCGACGGTTTGCCGATCTGCCCGCACATCATCGATAGGTTCGCCAGCGACATCACGACCTGGGTGCCGATCGAGCGCTGGGTCACGCCCATGGCGTACAGGATTGTCGAATGCCCGCGCGCCTCGGGATACACCGAGTTGCCTTGCTGGCGTTTGCCCAGGGCATACATCTCGGCGGCCTTCTCGATCAACTCCGCCGGAACGCCTGAAGCCAGGGCCGCCACCTGGGGCCGGAAGTCCTCGACGCCGGAGACGAATTCCTCGAAGCCCTCGGTGCGCCCGGCGATGAACTCGGCGTCGGCCCAGCCGTTGCGCAGGATCACATTCATCATCGAGAGAAAGACATAGATGTCGGCTCCCGGCGTGACCTGGAGGAAGAGCGAGGCGTGACGCACCAACGGAATGCGGCGCGGGTCGATCACGATCAAGGTCGCGCCGCGCTTGACCGCCCGGATCACCTCGTAGCTGATCACCGGATGTGACTCGGCCGTGTTGGATCCGGTGATCAGGATGCAATCCGCATGGCGGATCTCGCGGATGGCGTTGGTCATCGCGCCGCTGCCGAACGTGTTGACCAGACCGGTCACCGTGGAAGAATGGCACAGCCGGGCGCAGTGATCGATGTTGTTGGTGCCGAGGGAGGCGCGCATCAGTTTCTGGAAGAGGTAGTTGTCCTCGTTGGTGCAGCGCGCCGAAGTCAGTCCGGCGACGGCGTCCGGCCCGTGTTCCTTGACCGTCCTGGCCAGCCGATCCGCCACCAGGTCAAGCGCCGTGTCCCACTCGACCGGAAGAAAGGCGTCCTCGGCCAGCCGAGCGTCCAGGACGGAGGTATCGGGCATCTCCCACGGCTGCGAGGTTAGGCCGAGCTGGTGCGCCAGGTCACGCCGGATCAGCGGCCGGGTCAGCCGATCGGGGCTGGCGGCGTAGTCCCAGCCGAAACGCCCTTTGACGCACAGGAATTCGCCGTTGACCGGTGCCTCGGGTGTGCCCTGCGCGTACAGGATGGCGTTGTCGCGCAGGGCGAAGTCGATGCGGCAGCCGACGCCGCAGTAGCCGCATACGGTGTCCTTGTGTGTCAGCTCCCACTCGCGACCCTGCCCGATCCGGCTGCGCGGCATCAACGCCGCCGTCGGGCAAACCTGCACGCAGTTCCCACAGAAGACGCAGGTGCTATCAGCCATCGGCCAATCGAAGGGCGTCGCCACGTGGCAGGTGAAGCCTCGTCCGGACATCTCGATGGCCGAGGCGCCAACAATCTCATCGCACACGCGCACGCACTTGCCGCACAGGATGCAATACTGGTGGTCGCGCACAAACATCGGATTGTCATCCTGGTAGAGCGTGCGCGAGATTTCCACGTCGTACGTGCTCTCAGAGAGACCCAGCTCGTAGGCAAGGGCCTGCAGGTCGCAGCCGCCGCTCTTGTCACAGGTGACGCAGCGCAGCGGGTGATCGGAGAGCAGCAGGTCGACAATCTCGCGCCGCATCTCCTGCAGCCGCTCGGTCTGGGTGCTGACCACCATGCCTTCGTCACACATCAGGCCACAGCTCGGCGCCGGCGCCGGTTTGCCTTCGACTTCCACGATGCACAGCCGGCAGCCGCCATTCGGCCGCAGCTCGGGGTGGTTGCATAGATTGGGGATGGAGATCCCGGCCGCCTGAGCGGCCTGCAACACCGTGGTGCCCGGCGTCACCTGGAGGGCGCGCTCGTCAATGGTCAGCGTGATCATGACGCCCCTCCGGTGCGCAGGGCGGCGACAGGCACCATGCCGTCCATCGGGCAGGCACCGGCCGGGCAGACCTTGTCCTCCACATGGGCACGGAACTCCTCCTCAAAGTAGCGCAGGGAAGTGAGCAATGGATTGGGGGCGTTAATACCCAGCCCACAGAGCGAAGAGGCACGGACCGTCTCACACAGGGCGCGCAGCTTGTCGAGATCGCGCGCCTCGCCCAGCCCGCTCGAGATGCGCACCAACAGGCTGAGCATCTTGCGCGTGCCGACCCGGCAGGGGACGCACTTGCCGCACGATTCGTCCTGGGTGAAGGCCAGGAAGTAGCGGGCGAAGTCGACCATGCAGGTGGTACTGTCGACCACCACCATCCCACCCGATCCCATGATCGCTCCGGTGGCGCGCAGCTCTTCATAGTCGATGGCGGTGTCAAACAGCTCCGCCGGGACGCATCCGCCGGCCGGACCGCCCAATTGCACCGCCTTCAGCGTACGGCCTTCCTTGCAGCCATCGCCGATCCCGTTGATGATCTCGCCGAGGGTCATGCCGATCGAGACCTCGACCAATCCGGCGCGCTTGATCGCGCCGGTCATGGCGAAGGCCTTGGTGCCGCCGCTCCGCGCCGTGCCAATGTCAGAGAACCATCCCGGTCCGTTGAGCATGATGCTCGGAACGCTGGCGAAGGTCTCGACGTTGTTGATATTGGTCGGGCAGCCCCACAACCCGGCCACTGAGGGGTAGGGCGGGCGCATGCGGGGCACGCCGCGCTTGCCTTCGATGGAGTGCATCAGGGCCGTTTCCTCGCCGCAGACGAAGGCGCCGGCGCCTTCCTTGATGATGAACTCAAACGCCATACTGCTGCCCAGGAGGTTGGTGCCGGTCATGCCGGCCTCGGCCGCCTGACGCACCGCCGTACGCAGCGCAGCCACGGCCAGCGGGTATTCCGCCCGCACGTAGATGTATCCCTTCTGCGCGCCGATCGCCCAGGCGGCGATGAGCATCCCTTCGAGCACGCGGTGCGGGTCCCCCTCAAGCATGGTGCGATTCATGAAGGCGCCCGGATCGCCCTCGTCGGCGTTGCAGATGATGTACTTGGGCGTCCCGAGCTGCTTGCGCGTAATCTCCCATTTCGTGCCCGTGGGGAAACCGGCGCCGCCGCGCCCGCGCAGGCGCGAGTCCTTGACAATCTCGATCACCTTCTCCGGCGGCATTTGCAGCGCATCCCGGAAGGCCTGATAGCCTCCGGCCGCCATGTAGTCGTCCAGCGAAGTGGGATCGATCACACCACACAACTGGGTGGTCACCTTCTGCTGCTTGCCCAGGAAGGGGAAATCGGCATGATCGGCGCGCCGGCTGAGCACCCAGTCCGGCGAGATGCCGCGGCCCCCGGCACCGAAGTGCTGATCCATGATCGGCATCACCCGCTCCGGGGTGACCGGGCCGTACAAATGGGTGTTGCCGTCGACGACGATTTCGACCAGCGGTTCGCCATGGCAGGCGCCCAGGCAGCCGGTGCGGTAGAGCGCCGCCGGGATCTGGCGCCGCTTGACATAGCCCTCGATCGCGGCCAGCGTCGCCCCGGCGCCGGCCGCCATGCCGCAGGTGGAGGCGCCCACTCGAATGGTGGCCTTCATGACTACGCCTCCTCAGGCAGCAGGATGTCACCCTGCAACCGCCGCAGCACTTCCCAGGCGTTCTCGGGTGTCATCCGGCCGTAGGTCCGCTCGTTGATCACCATCACCGGCGCCAGGCTGCAAGCCCCGACACAGGCCAGCGTCTGCAGCGTGATCAGCCCGTCCTCGGTCGTCTCATCCTCGCCAATTCCGAGCTTTTCCTCGATATGCGCCAGGATTGCCGAGGACTGGCCGACGTGGCAGGCGGTTCCCTTGCAGATGCGGACCTGGTAGCGGCCCGGCGGGCTCAGCTTGAACAGGTTGTAGAAGGTGGCAATGCCATAGATCTGACTGAGGGGGAAGCCCAGTTCTTGTGCGGTGTACTGCAGATGACGCTGGGGGAGAAAGCTGTAGTGCTCCTGGATCTCCTCCAGCACAGTGATCAGCGCGTCCGCCTTGCCCCGATGCCGATCTAGAATCTCGATCAAATCCGCCGGCGCTGACTCGGCCAATTCGTCGCCGGCGTAAACGTACTTGCGCATGGGCTTGAGCGCTGGTCGCGGCATCTCACCGCACCTCCCTTGTGCAACGCTTCACGAACTCGACCTTGGCATGCAAATGGAGAATCCCCTCACCGGCACCCTTCCTGGGGACTATAGCATCTCAGCCCCAGCCTCCCAACCGACATCCGTCACAGAGTGGACAGGAACTGTCGCCCTTCCTGGCGCGGCCCGTGTTGACCGTCCCTGGTTATCCCTCTACAATTCGCCCATGCCTTTCGCCCCCGGCTCGTTCCTCCATCAGCGTTACCGCATCGAAGCCATGCTAGGGAAGGGCGGCATGGGCGCCGTGTACCAGGCCTTCGATGAGACGCTAAGCATCCGGGTGGCGGTCAAGGAGAACCTCAACCTCAACCCGGAGGCCGAGCGCCAATTCCATCGCGAGGCCTCGCTGCTCGCCAGTTTGCGTCACCCCAACCTGCCGCGCGTCACCGATCACTTTTCCGAGGAAGATCGCCAGTATCTGGTGATGGACTTCATTGAGGGCGTCGACCTGCACACCCGGGCCAAGAATCAGCCGCCATCGATGGAAGAGGTCCTGCGCTGGGCGAACGCACTGTGCGATGCCCTCACCTACCTGCACACCCGAACGCCGCCCGTCATCCACCGCGATATCAAGCCGGCTAACGTCAAGCTGGAGCCTGACGGCACGATCGTGCTGGTCGACTTCGGACTGGCCAAGGTCTTCGACCAGCACCAAACGACGACCGGCGCCCGCGGCCTGACTCCCGGTTTCTCCCCGCCCGAGCAATACGGCGGCTCACGCACTGACGCCCGCACCGACCAATACGCGCTCGCCGCCACGGTCTATGCCCTGCTCACCGGCCGCCCGCCAGCCGACAGCATCGAGCGCATGTTGAAGAAGGAAGAACTGATCCCGGTCTCGCACATCAACCCGGCGGTTCCGGCGTACGTCGACGCCGCGATCACCCGCGCCTTGGCGCTCGAGCAGGGTGAACGCTTCCCGGACGTTGCCACGTTCCAGCAGGCGCTGCGCGGCCAGGCGCTCGCCGCAACGGTACGCGCCCGAGCGCTCCCCAACGCTCAACCGCGCTCGCGCCGCTGGATCTGGATCGGCCTGGCGCTGGGCGGCGGACTGCTGTTCCTCCTGGCCGGCGGCGCAGGCGGCTTGGCGCTGCTTGCCGGGCGGGGGGGACTGGCGTCGCCCCCCGCGGAACCGTCGGCCGCCGCCACCCTCCCCATCCTTGCGCCGCCGCCAAGCGACACTCCCCAGCCGAGTTCGACCCTCGAGGCGACGGTGGTCCCCACCGAGCCCCCAACCGCGACGGCTGCTGCCGGCCTGGGCCGGGCACGCTCGATCGCCTTCGTCAGCGATCGGGAGGACGGGCGAACGCTGCAAGTCTGGCTGATGAACACTGATGGCAGCCAGCCGCGGCAACTGACCTTTGGACCCGGGGACAAGACGCAACCCCGCTGGTCCCCCGACGGCTCACACCTGTTGTTCGTCGCCCCCGGCGGGCAGGATGCGCAGGGCAGTGACTTGGGGTCCGATGTGTGGATGATCAACGCTGACGGCTCGGGCATCCAGAATGTCACCCTGAGTCCCGGCAATGACCTCGATCCGGCCTGGTCGGCCGACGGCCAGTGGATCGCCTTCTCCAGCGACCGGATCTCGCAACTCAAGCAGGTCTTCGTCATGCCTTCGGCCTGCCTGGACACCCCGGGCAGCTGCCCCGGACCACGGCCGCGCAATGTCTCCGCCGGCTTCGCCGTCGAGTCCTTCCCGGCATGGTCGCCGGGCGGCAACCAGTTGGGCGTGATCGCTTCCATCAATGGTGCTCCCGGCCGGATCTTCATCCACAACCTGGACGAGCCGGCCGCCGGCACGCCCGTGCCCACCCCAGCCCGCTTTGATCGCCGCGACAGCATCATCGGCGCCGATCACCTGCGCTGGTCCGGCGATGGCCAGTTCTTCCTCTATACCTGGGTTCAACCGAGGACCAACGAGATCTACCTGGTGACCCTCGCCGATCCTGCTTCGCCACAGAAGCTGACCAACAGCGCCGGAAACAAGGAACCCGCTCTCTCACCCGACGGAACGTACATCGCCTTCACCTCCACCCGGGATCAGAACCTGGAGGTGTACTCGATGTCCGTCAGCGGAGCGGATGAGATCAACTTGACCAATCTGCCCTCGGCGCGCGACCTTCAGCCCGACTGGCAGCCATGAACCCCCGTTCGACTGTCCGCCCCACGCCCTGACACCCCCACTCGCTTCCGTACGAATCGGCCCGCGTGCCGCCCATGGCTGGGGAGCGATCCGTGATATCCTGCCCGACAACATGCAGATCCTCGCCGTCGACGTCGGCACAGGCACCCAGGACATCCTGCTCCTCCGCCCGGGTCAGGCGCTGGAGAACGCCTTCAAGCTGGTCATGCCCTCGCCGACCATGATCATCCGCCGTCGGCTGCACCAGGCAACCCAGCGCAAGCAAGCTGTGCTGCTCAGCGGCGTGATGATGGGTGGCGGGCCATGCCACTGGGCGGCGGAGGATCATCTGCGCGCCGGCCTTCCGCTGTACGCCACGCCCGAGGCAGCCCGCACCTTCAATGACGACTTGGATTGGGTCCAACGCGAGATGGGCGTCCGCCTGGTCGCGCCGGAGGAAGCCGGCCATCTGTCGGGCTTGACCGAGATCTCCCTGTCCGATTTCGACCTGCCGGCGCTGCGCCAGGCACTGCACGCCTTTGGCCTGGCGCTCGACCCGGCGGCGGTGGCGGTTGCGGTATTTGACCACGGCGCAGCGCCACCGGATGTTTCGGACCGTCAGTTCCGCTTCGACTATCTGGCGTCCCATATCTTGCAGCACAACCGTCTGACCGCATTCGCCCACCGCTCGGAGGACATTCCCCCGAGCATGACCCGCATGCAGGCCGTGGCCCAATCCGCCCGGGAGCTCGACTGCCCCCTGCTGCTGATGGACACAGCTCCGGCCGCGGTGCTCGGCGCCACATTCGATTCAGCCGCCGCGCTCCAGCCCAGGCAACTGATCGCCAATGTCGGCAACTTCCATGCGCTGGCATTCCGCCTGGGCCCGCAGGGCATCGAAGGTGTCTTCGAGCATCACACCGGGCTGATCGACCGCCCACACTTGGAGCATCTGCTGCTCAGCCTGGCCGATACTACGCTCACGCATCGGGAGGTGTTTGATGACCACGGGCACGGGGCGTGGCTTCGCCCGGGCGTTCCTGCCTGGCGCCTCGGGGCCGACGCCTCGCTGATCGTGACGGGCCCTCGGCGGGGAATGCTCGCAGGCTCGGCTTTGCAGCCTCACCTGGCGGTGCCCTTTGGAGACATGATGCTGGCCGGCTGCTTCGGCCTGGTGGCAGCCATCGCCGAGCTCCTGCCCGACCTGGCTGACCCGATCCGCGCCTCCCTCGCCGGCCAGACTGTGGATCGGGCGCCCTGGGACCTCGACTGACTCCTCGGCCGGCAGTCTGGGGCATGCCGGTGTTCGCCTGCCGGGCCTCCGCTTGCCTCGAGAGTGAACAGTTGTAGACTGATGCTGCAAATGGCCGCCCGGCCCAGAAGGCAAGAAGGAGGAGGCAATGCGCCGCAGGCATGTCCGCACTTTCGTCTTAGGGTTATCGGCTCTCGCACTTGTGGCTCTTAGCTGCAATGTGACGGGTGCCGCGCCGTCGATCGAGGTCGCCGTCGCCCTTACGCAGACTGCGGCCGCGGTCGAGGCGCAACCCGGCCAGCCGGCTGCAGCGGTGGCCACAACCGCCGCGCCGCCGGCGGGTACCGCCGCCCCCGTCGAGCAGGCCACCGCAACCCTCGAGCCCTCACCCACCACCCGGCCGCCAGTCGTACATGGCGCACAGCCCGGCAACCCGGGCGGCGCCACCAATTACATCTCGGACCGCTCGTCCAAGGCGCTGGCCGCCGAGCGCCGGGCAATCGGCGATGACTACACCCGCAACTGGCTCGAGCGCCCGTTCTCGGCCGACGCCATGGAATATCAGGCTCACCTCGATATGACCCGGGTCGAATACGCCGTGGGTGCACCCTGGATCTACTTCACCCTGTTCGTCGAGGGGCTCCCGCCGCAGGGGAGTGTTGCCATCTATGCCATCGAGATCGACATGGACAAGGATGGCCGCGGGGACTGGCTGATCGCCGGCGAGGCTCCGCCCGACTCGAATTGGACCTCTGACGGCGTCCGGGCGTACCGCGACACCAACAACGATGTGGGCGCCAGCCGCCCGATGCTTTCCGATGCGCCGTTTACCACCGGCACCGGGTACGACGAACTGGTATTCGATGAAGGCTACAGCCCCGATCCGGACGCAGCCTGGATCCGCCGCGCCCCGAGCGGCGCCTCCGAGATCGATCTCGCCATAAAGAACTCCCTGATTGGCCAGTACGGGGAGTTCCTGTGGGGGGCTTGGACGGACGAAGGCGTCCAGAATCCAGCCTGGGCAGATTATCACGACCGGTTCACGCTAACGGAAGCCGGCTCCCCTGCCAACGACAGCAGCAACTATCCGCTGAAGGCCGTCTCCAAGGTCGACAGCACCTGCCGCTGGGGCGCGGGCTTCACGCCGGATGCCGATGATCCTGGCGTGTGCCCGGTCCCGCCGACCCCTACCCCGCCGCCTTCCGGCTCAATCTCCGGGCGAGTAACGAACCTTGGCGGCGGCTTCAAGGACGGCAAAGTGAAGTTGGGCACGGGATCGTGTTCGTCCAGCGGGTACAAGACCAGCAGTCTCAACTCGGACGGCTACTACGAGTTCGACGGGCTTCCCGCCGGGACCTACTGTGTCACCGTCGATACATCGACGCTTGAACCGCACCACACGTACGGTTGGGATCCGGTCGATCCTGACTTCCCGGTCAACGCCGATCCCTACCGCACTGTGACCCTGGCCGCCAACGAAGAGAAGACCGGCGTCAACTTCCGCTACGTCGACGTCATCGGCTAGCAACACTCAGAGCAATGAGAGCCCGGGGAGTTACCCGGGCTCTCATTGCTTCTTGATTGCGGTCTACGGCACGATCGTGATCAGCCGTTCGGAGCTGGCCGCGGCGTTTCCCGCCAGGTCGATAGCCCGCACCGACAATTGGTGCTCACCCGACGTCAGTCGTTCCAGACGCGTCGAAAACGGCGCCCGCTCATGCCGCGCCACCACCTTGCCATCGACCAGCAGCTCGACCACAGCAATCCCGACCTCGTCCGTCACGCGAGCTTCGAGAACAACCGGCTCGCCGTATTTCGCCGGC
>JBFYRF010000174.1:0-8254 GCA_041302385.1 Anaerolineales bacterium
ACGATGTGAAGATGACGGTGGAGCTGATCACGCCGGTGGCGCTGGAGAAGGGATCGCGCTTTGCGATCCGCGAAGGCGGCCTGACGGTCGGTGCCGGCGCCATTACCGAGATCCTGGAATAGTGGAGACGGTGTCGCCGCGACATCGTTTCTAGAAGGCACCCATGGCGAAGAAAGACACTCGACCTGTGACGACCCTGGCCTGCACGGAGTGCCAGGAGCGCAACTATACGACCGAGAAGAACCGGCGCAATGACCCGGGCCGCATTGAGTTCAAGAAGTACTGCCCGCGCTGCCGCAAACATACGCTGCATCGCGAGACCAAGTAGGGGCGAAGCCCGGCTTCGCCCACAGAGGCCAGTAGCTCAATTGGCAGAGCACCGCTCTCCAAAAGCGGGGGTTGTGGGTTCGATTCCTGCCTGGCCTGCCTGATCGGTGAGTGACGGGCAATTGCCCGAGCGGCAAAACGGAGAGCAGCCACGTGGCGAAGGCACAGGTCGTCAAGAAACAACCGAATCGGATCGTCCGCTACTTGCACGAGAGCAACGCCGAGCTGCGCAAGGTCAAGTGGCCGACGCGCCAGGAAGCGCGCCAACTGACGATTCTGGTGCTGGTGGTCGTGGCGATCTCGAGCGCAGTGCTTGGCGCGCTGGACTACGCTTTTTCCAAGCTGGTCGGCTGGATCCTGACGCTGGGAGCATGACAGACTCCATGGAAGAGCATGAGGGGCGGGAGCCCGAGGCGACCGAAGCGGTCGAAGCTGCCCAGCCGGAGATCGAGGCGGCCGAGTCGGCGCTGAGCGCGGAAGCAGCGGAGCCGGCCCAGGCCGAGGTGCAGGTTCCGGAGGCACAGCCTGAGAGCGAGCCGGTGACCGACGCCGCGCCTGTGGCGCCGATGGAGGCCGCCCGTAGCCTGGAGCTCTCGGACGACGAGGTCGGTCGGCTGGCCGAGGGGGTAGCGGCCGAGGTTGTCGCGCCCAGCGTAAGTCAGATGATCGCCTCACCGGCTGAACCGGTGGCCGAGAGCGAGCCCCCGCCGGCAGACGAGCCCGACGACGGCCGGCGCTGGTACGTGGTGCACTGCTACTCAGGCTACGAGAACAAGGTGCGCCACAACCTGGAGCAGCGCATCGAAAGCATGGGCATGAAGGGGAAGATCTTTGACGTGGTTGTACCCACGGAAGAGGAGCTCGAGGTGCGGGACGGCAAGCGCCGCACCGTGGAGCGCCGGGTGTTCCCGGGGTACATCCTGGTCCAGATGGTGATGAGCGAGGAGCCCTGGTACGTCGTGCGCAACACGCCAGGCGTGACCGGTTTCGTGGGCATGGGCAACGAGCCGACGCCGCTGCGGCCGGAGGAAGTGGCCCAGATCGTCAAGCGCATGGAGGCCGAGGCCCCGCGGGTGAAGGTCACGTTCAAGACGGGTCAGAAAGTGCGCATCATTGACGGTCCCTTCAATGACTTTATTGGGACGGTCGATGCCCTCGATATGGAGAAGGCCAAGGTGCGCGTGATGGTGTCGTTCTTCGGGCGCGAGACGCCCGTGGAGTTGGATTTCCTGCAGGTCGAGAAGGCCTGAAGCCGGGCGGTCGAGCCCGGGTGGCAGGGCAGTCTGAACTGCCCGTTAGGACCACACAAGGAGCATACCCGTGGCAAAGAAGATCAAAACTGTTGTGCGCCTGCAAATCGAGGCAGGCAAGGCGAACCCTGCGCCGCCCATCGGCCCGGCCCTGGCGCCGCACGGGATCAACCTGATGGTGTTCTGCAAGGAGTACAACGCACGGACTTCGTCCAAGCCGGGCGAGATCATCCCGGCCGAGATCACCATCTACACCGACGGGTCATTCACCTTCATCCTGAAGACGCCGCCGACGCCGGTGCTGCTGCGCAAGGCCGCCGGGCTGGACAAGGGCTCGGCCGAGCCGAACCGCATCAAAGTGGGCAAGGTCACGCGCCGGCAGATCCAGGAGATCGCCGAGGTCAAGATGCGCGACCTGAATGCCAACGACCTGGAGGGCGCTATGCGCCAGATCGAGGGCACGGCCCGCAACATGGGCATCCTGGTCGAAGGCTGAAATTGTGTGGGAGGGCCGCTGCGTCGGCCCGCTGGCACCACAAGGAGAAGCGATGGCAAAGCACGGCAAGAAATACGATCTGGCAGCAAGCAAGGTCGAGAAGGACAAGGACTACGAGCCGCGTGAAGCCCTGCGGCTAGCGCGCGAAACCTCGTACACAAAGTTCAGCGGGACCATCGAGGTGCACATGCGGCTGGGCGTCGATCCGCGCCACGCCGAGCAGCAGGTGCGGGATACCGTGATGCTGCCACACGGCCTGGGCAAGGCGGTGCGGGTGGTGGCCTTCGCCGAGGGCGATGGCGCCCGGATCGCCACCGACAGCGGAGCGGACTACATCGGCGACTCGGAGATGATCGAGAAGATCAAGGGCGGCTTCACCGACTTCGACGCCACCGTCGCCACCCCGGAGATGATGGGCAAGATCGGCAAGACCGGACTGGGCAAGATCCTTGGCCCGCGTGGGCTGATGCCGAACCCCAAGGCGGGGACCGTTGTGCCGGCGGAGGATCTGCCGCGTGTGATCAAGGAGCTCAAAGCGGGGCGCGTCGAATTTCGGGTCGACCGGACCGGTAACCTGCACGTGCCGATCGGCAAGGCGTCTTTCGACGAGGGCCAGCTGTACGAGAACATGGCAGCCCTGCTCGAGGCGGTGAAGAAGGCCAGACCGGCCTCGGCCAAGGGGACCTACATCCGGCGGGTGACGGTCACCAGCACGATGGGTCCTGGTGTGCGGGTGGATCCCAACGCCGCGCAGTTGATGTGACCTGAGGTAGAATATCGCTGGCGGCCGCCTGAGCGGCTGCGAGCAGACCGTCGAACGGCTTCGCCGACGACAGCAGGCGCCCGCATGGGCTTAATCCCCTGCCGAGGTGGAGACTCCCGTAAAGCATGCTGCCGGTGAGGCGCACGGAGTCTTTGCTTCGAGCATAAGCGGAGCAAAGACTCTTCTTTGTACGGAAGGAGGTGAGCAAGTTGGCAATCTCCAAGGCACGCAAGCAGGCATTGACTGCACAGTACACCGAGATGCTCAAGGGAAGCCAGGGCATCGTGCTGGCGGCGTTCTCCGGCTCGCGGGTGAATGAGCTGGAGGCGCTGCGCCGCAAGGTGCGGGAGAACGGCGGCGAGTTTCATGTGGTCAAGAACCGGCTGATGCTGCTGGCGCTGAAGGAGGCCGGGATCCCGGTGCCGTCCGGCGGACTGCAGGGGACGACTGCTGTCGGCTTTGCCGGCGACGACGTTCCGGGCGTGGCCAAGGCCATTGTTGACGCCGCCCGCGCCTCGGAAGCGCTCAAGGTCAAAGGCGGGATGGTCAGTGGCGTGGCGTATGGCGCGGCAGACATCGAGCGTCTGGCAGATCTTCCGCCGATGCCGGTGCTGCGGGCCCAGCTGCTGGGCGTGATTACTGCCCCGGCCTCGCGTGTTGCCGGTGTGCTGGCCGGCTCGGTGCGTCAGCTGGCAACGGTGGTCAAGGCGTATTCGGAGAAGGCGTCGGCAGCGGCATAAGCGGCAGCAGGCGATGGATCGGCACGACTCAACCCAGATAATCACACCTGAAGGAGTGGATCGAGATGGCTGATTTGGAGAAGCTGGTCGAGGAACTGAGCAAGCTTACGGTCCTCGAGGCATCGGAATTGACGAAGATGCTGGAAGAGAAGTGGGGCGTGTCGGCGGCGGCACCGGTGGCGTTCGCCGCCATGCCAGGCGCCGGCGCCGGCGGTGCGGCGGCCGAGGCGGTCGAGGAGAAGACCGAGTTCGACGTGGTGATCAAGGACGTCGGCCCGAAGAAGATCGAAGTGATCAAGGCGATTCGCCAGATCACGACTCTTGGCCTGAGCGATGCCAAGGAGATGGCGGAGTCCGCCAGCCCCAAGGTGCTTGAAGCGGCAGGCAAGGACGCGGCGATGGATGCCAAGGGCAAGCTTGAGGCGGCCGGGGCCAAGGTCGAACTGCTCTAGCCCCCATCTGCCGGCTTTCGGGTTTCGTTTCCCGCCAACCGACGAGGGAAAGGCCCCAGCCGGCCGAGATCCTGCCCGATTGCTCGCGCCATGACTCAGACGGAGAATTCCTGTCGGGGCTGTGGCGCGAGCCGCGCCGGCGACATGCAGCGGCGAACCTTCCCTATGGTATATTCGCCCAAAGGGAGCGAGGGATGCGCGAGAAGATACTGGTCATCGAGGACGAGGAGAAGATCCTCCACTTCCTGCGGCGGGGTCTGGCCTACGAAGGCTACCAGGTCGAGACGGCCATCGACGGCTCAGCTGGGCTGGAACTCGCCGGGGAGAATCCCCCGGACCTGGTCATCTTGGACTGGATGCTGCCCGGCATGGACGGGTTGGAGGTCTGCCGAAGGCTGCGCGCGGCTGGCAGCATTCCCATCTTGATGCTGACTGCCAAGGACTCGATCTCCGATCGGGTGCGTGGGCTGGATGCCGGCGCGGACGACTACCTCGTCAAGCCCTTTGCCCTGGACGAGGTGCTGGCACGCATCCGGGCGCTGTTGCGGCGTGCCAAGCCAGAGGGCCCGGAAGTGCTGGCCTTCTCCGATCTGAAGCTGGACACCGGGACGCATCAGGCCTTCCGCGGGGAGACCCCCATCGAGCTTACGGCCAAGGAATATGAGCTGCTCGAACTCTTCCTGCGCCATCCGCGGCAGGTGCTCACCCGTGAGCAGATCTACGATCGAGTTTGGGGCTATGACTTTGGTGGAGAGTCGAACATCATCGAGGTCTACGTGCGCTACCTGCGCCAGAAGACCGAAGCCGGCGGGGGAGCGCGCCTGATCCACACCGTGCGCGGTGTGGGCTACGTGCTGCGGGAAGAAGCTTGACGCTGCGCGTTCGTCTGACTGTGTGGTACACGGCCGTGCTGGCCGTAATGCTGGTGCTGTACGGCAGCGCGGTCTACCTGCTGCTCTCGTACACGGTCGTCTCCCAGATCGATGAGCAACTCGACCAGGCGGCTGAGGTCGTGCGCCTTGCGTTCCAGCGCGACATCGAGGGGATCGTGCTGCCGCCGATGGCTCTCAACCTTGCCTCGAATGTGTTCGTGCAGGTGTGGGACACCGAGGGCGAGTTGGTCGCACAGAACCTGACGATGATGGACGGGGCATTCGATCCGCAGGCCCTGCTTACCCCGGCCAAACGCTACTCGAATGTCCTGATTGATGGCGCTCCCCTGCGCGTGCTGACCTACCCGCTGTACACGGTGAGCGAGAACCAGCTGATCGGATTCCTGCAGCTTGCCAGCTCGTTAGACACCGTGGTACGGGCGCGCCAGTCGCTGCTGTTCGTGCTGGTGGTCGGGAGCGTGTTGGCCGTGGCCGGCGCGGCGCTGATTGGCTACAGTACTGCTTCGACCGCGCTGCGGCCGCTGGATCGGGTCACCGAGACGGCCCTGCGCATCACGCGCGCCGACGACCTGTCGCGGCGGATCCCGATGGCAGGCCCGCCCAGAGACGAGGTTGGGCGGCTGATCGTCGCCTTCAATGAGACCCTGGAGCGGCTCGATGTGCTGTTTGAGACGCAGCGCAGGTTCATGGCCGATGTATCGCATGAACTGCGCACGCCGCTCACGGCCATCCGCGGGAATGTAGATCTGATCGCTCGTACCGGGGAAGCCGATGCCGAGACGCTGCGCGCCGTATCCTCGGAGGTCGAACGCCTGACGCGCATGGTCAAGGACCTGATGCTGCTCACCCAGGCCGAGAGCGGCAACCTGCCGCTCGCCCAGGATGAGGTCGAGATTGACACGTTGGTGCTGGAGGTGTTTCACCAGGCCAAGGTGCTGGCGCCCGAGGGGGTCGAGCTGCGACTGGGGCGAGAGGACCAGGCGCGGGTGCGCGGCGACCGCGACCGCCTCAAGCAGGTTGTGCTCAACCTGGTGGCGAATGCATTGGACCACACGCCGGCGGGGGGTACGGTCACGATCAGCCTGGACTGCTTGCAGGAATGGGCCCGGCTGACGGTGAGCGACACGGGCAGCGGGATCCCGCCCGAGGAACTTCCGCACATCTTTGAACGGTTCTACCGGGTGGATCGAGCCCGGCGCCGGACCGCGCTGGGGGGCGCGGGCCTGGGCCTGTCGATCGCCTACTGGATCACCCTCAGCCATGGCGGCCGGATCGACGTGGCCTCGGAGCCAGGCCAGGGATCGACCTTCGCCGTCTGGCTGCCTCTGCTGAGCGGCGCCTGCACGTGAGTGCCGGCGGCAGGCTGGGATCGCCTGGCGCCAACGCCTGAGTCGCAAGGTATGCGGGACACCCGATCGGCTGATCCCGCACCTGCCTCTTGCGGGGTCCGAAGCGCCGGCTTCGATCTCCCGGTGGCGTGCGGACCGGGCGCCTGCATCGCCTGGCGCCCTGACCCCAGCGCCGCCAGCATCTGAACCTCGCAGGATCACCAGTTGACCGTGGGAAAGGGCACGGGGGATCCAGCTGGTCCTCAGGGATGGTGCCCTCCTTCAGAGGCCCTTTCGAGACGCGGGCCTCAAACGGATACGGGGATCGGCGCGGCGCGCTTCGGATTCCAACGGGCCACGCGGCTGCGCGAGTTTGCCTGCCCAGCGAGTGGACAGTCTACTCCGCCGCGGGGCCGGAGGCAGCAGCTTGTTGGCAGAGGTGCGCCCCACCTGCGTCAAGCCACGCCTGAAGCGTCGGGCTGGAGGTGCGGGCTAGGGCGGCGTCGTTCAGAATCCCGCTGCCCCAGTGCACGTAGCGCTGCGTCTGCTCTGGCCAGAAGGCAGGATCGCGGTCGATCAAGCCGTGGCCTCCGTTGTATCCGGCGAGCGCCAGATCTGCCCTGCCACCGGCTCGTTCGAGCCCGCCGGCCAGGTAGGCCAGGCCGCGAGCGGCGTTAGTCTCAACATCCAGTGGATCCTCGTTCGTCTGGAAATGGAAGGGCATGACTTGAAACAGCCCGGCGGCGCCGGCTGAGGAGTGGACGCCCGGCGCACCGCAACTCTCGATCTGCATCACGGTGGCGACGAGTTCTGGGGGCAGTGCGTAGTCCGCAGCCCATTGCTCAATGTGGCTCGCCCAGCGGCGGACCTCCGGCGTGAAGAGAGCCAGATGAGGATCCGCCGCAGCGGCAGACGGCGGTGGATCCAGTGCGGTCTCGGCGGGGGCGGCTGCCAGGTAGCGCTCGATGCGGGCGACCCAGGACGGGTGCAGGGTATGGACGGCGTGTAGGCCGGCCAGCCAGACCAAGCTGGTCAGCGCCAGCGGGATCCCCCAGGCCAACCGGCTGCCGGCAGGCTGTCTACCCGCCACGCTGTGGCGCGGGGCGGGTAGACAGAACCCGGGTGCGGGTGGGCGGACGATCACTACGGGGTGGAGTTCGGCCGGGCAGACATGCGCTGCACGACCGGCGTACGGGACACGGCCGGTGCGGGCGCTGCAGGGCGGAGAACCTGCGGGTTGGTCGCGCCGCGGGCTTCGCCGGTTGTGGGTCGCGAGGCTGGGCGCAGAAGCGCAGTGCGGGAATCGCCCTGACTGAACAGGCGGCTGCCGGACAGGCTGAAGCTTCCAATGACCAGCACTCGCACCAGCAGGACCAGCAGTGCGACAAACAGCGGCACGCCGCGGATCAGTGCTTCGCGCCCGAGGACCTCGCTGCCCAGGCCGGTGTGGGTGAGTAGCGCCAGCGAGACGGCATACCAGGTGAGCACGGCGTTCATCCCGGCGGCGAGAGCCCAGGCGCCCACCAGGTAACTGCGCTCCGCGAGGTGGCTGGCGCCTCGGAGTGGCGTGAGCAGGCGGGCGAGTCCGGCGAAATCCATGGCGCAGAAGGCCAGAGCCAGAATGGTCGCCCAGCGCACGCCGGCCGTCCCCAGGTCGCCGAGCAGATCGCCCAGGGCGAACTCCGTGGTGCTGAAGTTGAACAGCTCGAACGCCACCAGTGCGCCAAGCATCAGCCAGCCCATCGCCGAGCCACGCGAGACCCTTGCCCCGCTGGCCGCGGCGGGAAGCTGGCGTAACGCTTCGCCGATGGTGGACCCCTGCCGAGAAATTTGTGTCGCCATGCCTCACCTCCCAAGCGAGCAGACTGGCTCCAAAATAGAACACATGTTCTACTTCGTCAAGCGCCATATGCTGGCAGTTCTTCCGGGGATGGGTCAGAAGTGGCGCTCGGAGAGGTAAGGGCGGCTAGTCCGTCGCGGGTGGCGTGGGCGCCTTGCGCTGGGC
>JBFYRF010000208.1:0-15283 GCA_041302385.1 Anaerolineales bacterium
GGGGTACCGCGGGTCGGCTTGGGGCGCGCCCCTGCCCGACCGAATCTTGTGCCCCCTCGCCGCCATCCTCCTTCTTGTGCTTGAGGGCCGTCGGGGGTGAGGCTCGGCTCTTCCTGCAACCGGCTAGTCCTCCGCAGCAGGCGGCAGCCGGAGGACGGAGGACGAACCCTCGATCTGCTCCAGCCGCCGCCGCAGGTCGAGCACCTGTTTGTGCTCTTCGACCAGCATCGCCAGCAGCATGGTCTCGAAGGGCAGCAGATGGGAGGCATAGGCGGCGGCGGCCAGGTGGTGACGCGAGGCGGCCAACAGGTCATCCAGCGCGAGCTGGTCCTCGCGGCGCAAGGCGCGGCGAAAGCGCAGCAGCGATTGTTGCTCCTGCAGGAAAGCCTGGGTAATCGAGGGCAGCGTGCGGCCCATCAGAACAACCTCGGTTGCAGCGGCGGCTCGGCGTGTGGGGAGCGCAGCATCCAGGCGGCGTCGGCGGCAGCCTGCAGGTGGTCGAGCAGCGCCCAGCGTTCCTTAACCAGAGACTGCGGCTCGCGGGCGCCGACGATCACCGGCCCGGCGGCCGCCAGGCGTTTGAGGTGGCCGAGGGTGGTCATCAGCAGGCGCTCGGAGTCCTGCAGCGAGACGCTCTCGTCATAGAAGGTGGCCAGCAGGTCGAGGGCAAACAGCGGCTGCGGATCGGCGGCGGCGTTCTCGATCAACTCGGCCAGTTGGAAGCAGGTGAAGGCGCGCGACAAGCGGATACGTTGCAGCACCGCCTGCGGCGCGGGGGTAAGCTGGCGCGCCAGCCGGGCGACGAAGTAGCCGTCGAAACGGTTGCCGCCGTCGAATACGCGCACCGCCTGGCCGCGCGCCGCCAGCGTGGTCAGCACGGCCAGCAGCGTGCGGGTGGGGGTGTGGGCGCCCCAAAAAAGCGACAGGCGCGGCTGGAGCAGCGTCTCGAGCAGCGCCGGGTCGGCGGGCGGGAGCGGAAGGTCGGTGACGGCAAACGGCTGATGGGGCTGAGGCAGCATGGCGACTCCAGGCAACGCGAGATAGAACATGCGTGCTATTTCTACGTCACTTGATGGGCGAGGGCAATCCCGCCAGGGGTGGAACTGGGGCAGCGGAAGGTCCTTCCCCTGCGCGGGGGAGGATGAGCCTCCGGGGAACCCCGCGCAAGGGGCTGGCGTCCTTACCTCTCAGAAGCAACCGCAGCCGGTACAATCGGGCCGCGGCTGAGTAACGTCAGGGCAAGCCGGATGCGCTGCCGCCATCGGCGCCACCGGCACCCGTCAGGAGATGCAGATGAGAGCGAGTCTACAAACCCTGCTGTTGGGAGGGTTGTTGGTTGCCACCGTCGGTCTGGCCTGTGCGCTTCCCGCCGGGCTGGCGCCGCAGCCGGCCAGCGGCAACACTGCCCAAACGGCTGCGGCGCACACGGTCGAGGCGGTGATGACTCAACTGGCGGCTGCCGCGACCGCCACGCCGGAGCAACCAGGGCCCACCCAGCCACCGCCGACACCTAGCCCGATTCCCAGCCCCACCACCACACCGACGCCGGCGCCAACGCCGACAGCCACCGCCATCCCGTTGCCCTGCAACCGGGTGACCTTCGTCCGTGACGTCACCATTTCCGATGGAGCGGTGTTCAAGCCAGGGGAGGATTTCACCAAGACCTGGCGCGTGCGCAACGATGGCTCGTGCACTTGGAACTCCAGCTACGACCTGATCTTCGATTCGGGCGAACGGATGTCGGGCCCCAAGACTCAGGCGCTGCGCGGCGAGGTCAAGCCCGGAGAGACGGTCGACCTCTCGGTCAACCTGGAGGCGCCCGACAGCCGCGGCGACTACAAGGGGTACTGGAAGCTGCGCTCAGGGGATGGACTGGTGTTCGGCATCGGCGAGCAGGGCACCCAGCCCTTCTGGGTCTCCATCCGCGTCTCGGTGCCGTACAAGACCATCTACAGCATGGTCGACAACTACTGCGACGCTGACTGGTCCACCGCCTCGGGCGACCTGCCGTGCCCCGGGGATGCCGGATCGCCCGAGGGCTTCGCCGTGCGCCTGGAGGAGGCGGTGATGGAGGGCGGGCGCAAGGAGAACGAGCCCGGCCTGTGGACGCATCCCGAAGCCGTCGAGGATGGCCGCATCCGCGGCGAGTTCCCGGCCTTTGAGGTCAAGGAAGGAGACCTCTTCCTGGCTGTGATCAGCTGCTTGGACGGCTCGACCGAGTGCAGTGTGCGGATGAAGCTCGAGTATCGTATCGGCGACGGTTCGATCAAGACCCTGGCAGAGTGGAAAGAGAAGTACGACGGCAAGTACCGCAAGGTCGAGGTCGACCTATCCGAACTGGCAGGCAAGAAGGTGAAATTCATCCTGACCGTGCAGACCCGCGGGGATTACACGGACGACACTGCCTTCTGGCTGATGCCGCGCATCATGCGCTGATCCGGGACGCTGGGGGAGAGCCCCCATCCAGGATGTGGAATACAAGACCGGCTGCACCGGTGCAGCCGGTCTTGTTGTTGGTGCGCCGCCAGACGACCCAGGGTCGTTCGATAGCGCCATCAATCCTTGCTGCGCGCCTGCACGACCACCCCGGCCGCCAGCAGCATCAGGCCGATCAGGCCGGCAAGCACGGCGCTCAGACCGAACCCGCTCTCCAACCTGTTGGCGACGACCGAGGAGCCCATCAGTGCCGTGAGCAGGATCAAGCCCCAATCGAACAGGAAGTTCATGACGATCAAGCCGATGACCCCGCCGATCAGGGCGCCGATCAGGAAGTTGAGATCGATTCCGACCAGCCCCAACAAGAAGGGCACGATGACTGCGCCGGCAGCGAAGCCGACAAACAGGCCGATCCACTTGATGAACTTCGTCGCCAGCCATCCCATGACCAGAGCCGCCACCAACCCGATGACGACCGCTACCCAGCCTCCCCCAAACAGGAACTCAAACACAGCCCAGGTAAACAGGAATGCCGCTAGACCGGCAGCCAGCCAGAAAAACCGCTTGCCGGCAAATACCAACACCAGACCTGCAATCAAAGCGAGGATTGCCTCGAGCATCTCCATCCCTCCATCGAGACCCCAACCGACTCGAATCGGCTTGTCCCTTATACAAACCCCGGCCGGGCGTTGGGGTTGCTCTCGAAAGCTGCTGCACTTGAGTGCCGGCCGGGCCTTGTGTGCGCCTCACCGGCGCCGCCGGAGTTACCGGTTGCAAGGGCCACGGCGGCAACCTCGGGCGAGGGGGTTGTGTGCCCAGCGCTCCGATTAACTGTCACCCGACGGAGAGGCCAGCAGCGCCTTCAGCCGCGGGTGGTCGGCATACACGCCGCGGTAGTGTTCCGGCAAGAGAACGGCAATCCGGCACATGACCTCGTCTGCCTGCTGGCGAGTGGACTGAGACCGGCGGTCAGGATCGAGCGGCGGCAGGCGGAAGGGAGGGCCGATGCGCAGAACGGCGTGTTTTCGCCGCAGGCGCAGCAGCGCTGGCAGTGCGTCCTCGGTGTTGATGAAAGCGGCTGGCACGATCGGCACGCCGGCCTGCTGGGCGAGGTAGACAACGCCGGACTTGCCGCGGTTGAGTTGATGGTTGTGGCTGCGCGTGCCCTCGGGCGCCATGCCGAACACCTTGCCGGACTTCAGCCAGGCGACCGCCGCATCCAGGGCGGCCCGGTCGACCTCCCCGCGTTGGATGAAGATGCCGTTCGCCGCCCGCATGAACGGGCCGAGGATGGGGTGGCGTTCCCATTTCTCGGCCACCCAGGCCGCGATGTGGGGGCCGCCGACCTCGCTGTAGATCAATGGGGCGTCGAGCATGCCCAGGTGGTTGGCGGCCAGAATGTACGCGCCGCCGGCGGGGAGATTGTGCCGTCCCTCGACGGTGTGCGTGCACAGCAGGCGAGTGACGATGGCGGTTATGGCGTGAACCACCTGGCTTCGGGTCAGTGGATCCTCCTCAGGCGAGCCAGACCAATTGTAGGCCCGGGGGGCGGGTGCTACAATGCGCGCCGCAGCCAGGCGGAGGGAAGATGCTCAGCATACAGGCCGTCGACGTGCGCGACCGGACGCTGGTCAAGCGCTTCCTGCACCTGCCCTTCCGGCTGTATGCCGGCTCGCCGCACTGGGTGCCACCGATTCTGATGGATGCCTCCACCCAGTTGAACCCGGACAAGCATCCGTTCTATGAGCATTCGCAGGCCGAGTTCTATCTGGCCACGCGGGATGGACGCGATGTCGGGCGCATCGCCCTGCTGGAAAACCGTCCCTACAACCGCTACCACGCCAAGCGCCAAGCGCAGTTCTACCTGTTTGAGTGTGAGGACGATCTGGAGGTGGCCGCCGCGCTGTTTGAGCGAGTGTTCGAGGCCGCCCGCGCCCGCGGCCTGACCCAGGTTGTCGGCCCCAAGGGATTCGGCGCGCTTGACGGCTATGGGATGTTGGTAGACGGCTTCGAGTTCCGGCCGGCGATGACGATGATGAACTACAACCCGCCGAGCTACCCGTCCTTTGCCGAACGGCTGGGATTCCGCAAGGAGGTCGATTTCGTCTCGTGCTACCTGAGCGCGGCGAAGTTCCGCCTGCCCGAACGCGTGCACCGGGTGGCGCAGCGGGCTGCGGCCCGCAGCGGGCTGCGGGTGATGCGCTTCACGCGCAAGCGCGAACTGATGGCGATGGCGCCCAAGGTCGGTCAGGCTTACAACCGCGCCTTTGTCAACAACTGGGAGTACTATCCACTCAGCGAGCGCGAGATCAAGTTCCTGACCGACAACATCCTCGGCTTTGCCAACCCCCGCCTGATCAAGATCATCCTGCATGAAGACGACGTGGTTGGTTTCCTGTTCGCCTTCCCGGACGTCTCCGCTGCGATCCAACGCAGCCAGGGCCGCCTGCTGCCTTTCGGCATCGTCGACTTGCTGCTCGAGGCGCGGCGCACGCGCTGGGTGGCGCTCAACGGCGCCGGGGTGCTGCCCGAGTATCACGGCCGGGGAGGCAACGCACTGCTGTACTCGGAGATGGAGAAGACCATTCACGAGCACAAGTTCCTGCACGCCGATCTGACCCAGGTGGCCGAATCAGCCGTGCAAATGCGACAGGACCTTGAAAACGTCGGCGGCGTGGCCTACAAGAACCATCGCGTGTACATTCGCGAGATCTGACATCAGGCTTGGCGGCGGAAGCTGATCGGAGGCGCTACGGCTTGGCCGTCTCGGTGGGGGTGCCCTCGGCTGGGTTGCGGCGCAACCATTGGCAGGCGAAGTCGACGCACGCCGGCTGGGAGAACAGCCGGGCGGCGGCCGAACCGACCGGTCCGTGGCACACGTGGCCGGCGGCCTGCAGCGCATCGCCGATCTCCATGAAGTGGTCGGTCGAGTAGTCGATCTCGGCGATCGTCACCAGCTGCCGGCCGTGCGGACCCAGGATGGGGACCTTCTGGGTGAGGCGGCCGGCGATGCGCGGCGCCCGGTGCTCGGCAAGGTGGAACGAGGTGTTGCTGTCGAAGCCGACACCGAGCAGCAGCACGTTGGCGCCAAGCTCGTACAGGCGCGCCAGCGGCGAAGTCTCGCCCAGCCCATCGTCCAGGCCGTGATCGGCGGTCACCCGGTCGGCGTGCCTTCCCCAGGCACAGAACGAGTCGAGCGGATGTTGGCTGCGCACCACGCCGGGCCAGCGGCGGAAGTTCTCGGCGATGGCGCCCATGCCACGCGTCGGGGCCGTCTCCGCCTCAAAGGCCGGCATGGTCTGATGGATCACCGACACCCAGGAGCGCGGCACCGGCGGATTCTCCCAGTAGGTGGGATCGGAATAGCCGGAGAAAGCCGGCATCACCAGCGTGCCCTGCGGGGTCAGCACGTCGATCAAGGCCTGGATGACCGCTACCGGTCCGCCGCTCACCCAACCCAGCGAAGAGAGGGAGGAGTGCACCAACAGCAGCATGCCGGGCGTGACTCCCAGGGCATGCAGATCGGCGCCCAGGCTGGCGCGGGTCCGCGGCTCAGGGGTCGACTGGATGATCTGTTCTTCGCGCATCGGGGAGCACTCCCTTGGACCCGATCGACCCGGGCCGGGCAAGAACCCGCGATCCTATTCGTCGGGCCCGGCAGCCTCGAGGTAATTCTCGCACAGGATGGCAGGCCAGAAGGGCAGCCCGGCGGCCGCCGAGCGGCAGGGCTTCACCGCGCGATCGGGCTGCGAGGTCACCGGTTCCGATCGGCCGCAGGCCTGGCCGGGCGCGGCGGGGGTCGCCTCAGATCGGAACCGCCGTGCCGGTGACGATGATCCCACCTTGTTCGGGGATCTCGACAGTCAGCAGGCTCGGTCGCCCCATCGCCTCGCCCTGGCGGATGGTGAGCACGACCGGGGCCTGGATCAACCCGGCCTGACGCAGGTAGCCGCCAAGAGCAGCGGCTGCAGCCCCCGTTGCGGGGTCCTCGACAACGCCTCCAACCGGAAACGGATTGCGGGCATGGAAGATGCGTTGGCTCTCCCGCCACACGAGCTGAAGCGTGGTGAGGTCGTGGGCCAGCATGATGGCTTTCAAGCGGTCGAAGTCGTAGTCCAGCGTGGCGAGCCGCCGGGCGCGGGCAACCGCCAGTACAAGGTGCCATGCGCCTGCGTAGGCCCTGGCCGGCGGGATCGATGGGTCGAGATCCGCCTCATCCCATCCAAGTGCTGCGAGCGAATCCGTCAGCAGCGACCTGTCCGCTGGCGCGAACCTGGGCTCTACCGACGTGAGTGACGCCAGACGCTGACCGCCGCGCTGCCGAACCGACACCGGCACTTGTCCGACGGCCGTTGTCAGGCGATAGACGCCCTCGCCGCCTGACTCGGCCAGCACGATCCCGGCCGCAATCGTGGCGTGTCCGCAGAAGGGGACTTCGGCAACCGGGCTGTAGTAGCGAGCGACGCGCTCGGAGCCCGAGGCGGGCGCAAGGAAGGCGGTCTCCGAGAAACCCACCTCAGCCGCGATGCGTTGCATCGTGGAGGGATCGGGGAGTTCGTCGCCGACCCACACGCCGGCTGGATTCCCCCCTTCGGGGGTGTCCGTGAAGGCAGCGAGCTTGAAGAGCTGACTCGACTTCATACGGGAGACGTCTCCGGGTGGATCGGTCGCTCCCCAACGAAGTTGCTCGCGGGTGAGGGCGTTAGCCTGCCGGCGTCACCGCTGCCGCAGGAGCAACAGCCCGAGCAGCCCGGCCGTGGTCACTGGCCTAGCGCGGCGCGCCGGCTGGCTGACCGCGCTGGTTGAGCCAATCCCGGATCCGCTGGTCGAGCTCGTCGCGGGCGCGGCGGAAGGCGGTCAACCGCTCCTCCAGCGACCCGGCGACCGCCGCCGGGTCGTCGACCGGCCAATGAACCCGGTTGCTGATCCCGGGGAAGGTGCGCGGGCATTTCTCCTCGGCGTCGGCGCACACGGTGATCAGCCAGGTGAATTGCAGCCGTCCCATGTACTCGCCAACGCTCTTCGAGCGTTGGCCCGCCAGGTCCAGCCCGACTTCCTGCATCACGTGGCGCGTCAGCGGGTTGATCTCTTTCGGCTCGAGGCCGGCACTGAATGCCTCGAATTGATCGCCGGCGGAGTGGCGCAGAAGCGCCTCGGCCATCTGACTGCGAGCCGAGTTCCCGGTACACAAGAACAACACTCTCTCCATCACCAGCCCTCCCTTGGCCTGGCAATCTTCTCACGCCGACATTAAGGAAGGAAGAAGGCTGTGGCAGCCGGGCGAAGACGCCGGCGTCTCCCTTCAGCGCCGGCGTCGGCGCGGCACGAGCAGCAGTCCGAGCAACACGGCCGTGGTCACCGGCCAGACCCAGGCCAGGTCCCCCGGGCCGCCCGGGCCGGTCAGGGCGTGTGTGCGCCGGATGCGGATCAGCCGGTACAGCCGGGAGGCGTCGTCGAGCGCTTCCTCGGTCATATGCGCCGGATCCAGGCCGGCCACGCGGGCGGCGAAGCCGCTGGCGATCAGCACCTGGCGCAGCAGCGGCAGCCGCTCGGGCGAGTCGGAGACATCCTCGGCCGTCCCCGCCCACCAGCCGTGCGGAAGCCAGATTTCGACCTGCGGGTTGGCCAGCAGGTTGCGATACCAGTCGGCGAGCTGGCCGAAGCCGGCGGTGCAATACACGTCGCCGTCGACAATGGCGTAGTTGACCGGCGTGCGGCGGATGCGGCCGGTCTTGCGGCCAACCTGCACCAGCACCATGATCTGTCCGCTGAGCTCGCGTCGGTTGGCATAGGGTCCGAGGCCCAGGCGCCAATGCAGCAGCATGTAGCGGTTCAGCCAGCGGAAGGCGCGCCGCAACTGCTGATCGCGCGGAGTGATGGCGCTTGACATCGCAGCCTCCTGAACGAAGTGAGCCCGGTGGCCTGAGGCGGTCGGCCCTCAACCGCCGGGTGGACGGTGGAAGTCGATCTGATCGGTTGTGCCACCAGAGATCGCTTCGCGCACACCCTGGGAGGCCAGAAACTCGTGCGGGAAGCCAAGTTCGATTCGGCTGGCTTCGTCCAGGAGGCTGGCGATCTCTGCGGGCAGCACATGTTCCAGGCAACCCAGATTGTCGCGCAGTTGGTCCGGCGTGCGTGCGCCCAGGATCGGCACCATCACCCCGGGCCGCTGCCGAAGCCAGTTGATGGCGACCTGGGCGGGAGAGCAGCCGATCGAGACGGCGGCCTTGGTGACTGCCGCAGCGATCGCCATCGACCGTTCGTGCAGAATGCCCCACTCTGCCGCTCGCCCCGAGTCAGGCGGCTTCGGCTGGCTGTACTTGCCGCTCAGAATGCCGCGTCCCAGGATTGCCCAGGGTGTGACGGCAAGGTCGAGGGCACGCGCCATGGGAAGTAGATCGCGCTCGGGTGTGCGCTGGATCAGGCTGTATTCGATCTGCAGGCCGACAAAGGGCGTCCAGCCGCGCAGCGCCGCCAGGGTGTTTGCCTGGGCCACCACCCAGGCCGGCGTGTCGGACACGCCGACGTACATCACCTTGCCGGCCCTCACCAGATCATCCAGGGCGCGCATCACTTCTTCCACCGGCGTCACGCCGTCCCAGGCGTGCATCCAGAGCAGATCGATGCGATCGGTGTTCAGCCGGCGCAAGCTGCCCTCGAGGGAGCGCGCCAGGTTCTTGCGGTGGTTGCCGGCGAAGTTGGGGTCGCCCCTTCGGTCGAACAGCGTGTACTTCGTGGCAAGCACGAAGTGATCGCGATCGGCGGCGATAAGCTCGCCGACAATCGCCTCACTCTGACCGTCAGTGTAGCGGTTGGCTGTGTCGATGAAGTTACCCCCAGCTGCGGCGTAGGCGTCGAACATCTGCCGGCACTCCGCCTGGCCGGCGCCCCAGCCCCAGGCGTCACCGAAGGTCATCGTCCCGAGACAGAGCTCGCTGACCCGCAAACCACTGCGTCCAAGGATCTTGTAACGCATTGCTCTTCCTCCGTAGACCGGATGACAGTGCTAGAAATCGAAGGCCAACTGACAAGGGCGCCGGGCTACCAGGCAATGCGCCGGCGGTCCCGAAAGAACCCGCCGTTTGGACCACGGGCGGGCAGTGTCGCCAGCCAGACGATTGTATCGGCGCCCTCGGCCGGGGTGCGCGGCGCTTCGGAACCCCCCATCTGGGTGTGTACCCAGCCCGGGCAGGCGGCGTTGACCTTGAGGTCGCCGCCGCGCAGTTCATCGGCCAGGATGCGGGTCAAGGCGTTCAGCGCGGCCTTGGAGATGCTGTAAGCAGGAGCGCCCGCGCCCATTTCGCTCAGCGCGCCGTATCCGGAGGACACATTCACGATGCGCCCGTACCGTTGCCGGCGCATCAGCGGGGCGAAGGCGCGGCACAGCTGCAGCGGTCCGTAGAAATTGGTCTCCAGGGTCCGCCGGATGTCGGTCAGCGAGACGTCGAGAACGCTGGCCGCCTCGTCGAGGTAGATCCCGGCGTTGTTGACCAGCACATCCAGGCGGCCACAGGTCGACTGTACGAACTCTCGGGCGGCTTCGATGTCCTCCGGTCGGGTGACATCGAGGGTGCGCTGGATCGCGGTCAGTCCCTCCCGCGCCAGTGCTTCGACCGCGTCGGCGCCTCGGGCTGGATCGCGACTGGTTAGGATTACATTCAAGCCGCGGGCGGCAAGCTGACGGCAGGTCTCCAGGCCGATCCCGCGGTTACCTCCTGTAACCAGGGCGAATCGATCGCTGGGCTTCACTCCACTACCTTGAGGCGCACGGCGGACCCATTGGAATCCACCGCCACCTGGGCGACCGCCTGCAGGCCAAAGCGCGGGGCGATGGACATGATCCGATCGCGGTTGACGTCCGCATCCTGCGGCGAGCCTCCCTTGGCGTAGGAGATCCACAACAATCCGCTTGGCGCCAGGCGACGCTGGGCTGCCGGCAGGCCCTGCTCCAGTTCCTTGCGGGAGCGGACGAAGAGCTGCACCCAATCGGCCTGGCTGGTAGATGAATGCAGTAGGCTGGCGCGCTTGGGCAAAGGTCCGAGTTGGGCGGCATAGCCGGGCGGTGCGGGGAGCAGCAAGACGCGGTGCCCCTGGCGCAGGTACATCTTCTCAACAAGCGACCTCGGCGACATGGTGGCTCCCCCGCTATGGCTCAGCATGCCTGGCGCGATCCGCGAGTTGTCCCGGCGAGCAGCCGCTGAGTCCAATCCGGACCGGCCCGATGCAAGCGGTTCTTGGCCAGGTTCTGGCGCACAATCCACTGGATGTCAGGGTCGTCAGATGCGGCCCAGCGTTCGAATCGCTCCCGACCGAGTTCGAGGTCAGCGGCGAGCGCCACGCTCCAGGCGTAGCCCAGCGTCTGGCGCAGCACGCGAAAGGATTCACTCTTCCGGTCGGCCTGGCGCGCAAGGTCGCGGGTGGCTCGGTCGAGCAGGGCGAAGACGGACTTGGTGGTGCGAAGGGTGTTGAGCAGGCGTGGCTCGCAGACTGCCGCCACGGCCGCACGCTGTTCGAACAACGACCCGCAGATCCAGCTGCGCATCTCGCGTAGGAGTGCGGAGGGGTCAACGTCTCCCCACGACTGCAGGGCCATGGCTACGGCCTCGCGCACGCGCCAGCGCCGGTCGTTGGCCAGGCGGCGCAGGCTGGGCAGCAGGCTGAGGTCCCCTGCGGCCAGCAGGCGGCCGTAGCCGAGGGTCCCACATACGACCAGGAATACGCCGGGGGTGTTCTCGGGAGCCTGGTCGGGCGTGAGCTTGAGGTAGCGGTCGAAGCGCCGGCGGTCGCCCTCGGCGGCGGCGGCCGCAGCCAGCTCCAGGTTGCCGCGCGGCCCGGGCAGCCCGCTGTGGGTGCGCAGGTAAGCATCGAAGTCGCGCGTCCGGCTCAGCGCGCGGCGGTACTCATCGACCCGGCTCACGCCGGGCAGTGTACCAGAAGCGTTCGGGCGCGGATGGTAAGATGGCGCAACACGAGCCTGCTGCGCGGAGGCGACCATGATGGACTTCGGGCAAGCCTTCACCTTTCCCTTCCAGGACGAGCGCTGGCTGGTGAAGCTGGCTGTGGTTGGCTTGATCCTGCTGATCCCGGTCGTTGGGGTGGTGTTCATCACCGGCTGGCTGATCCTGATCGCCCGGCGTGTGATCCGCGGGCAAGCGCAGCCGCTGGTGGGCTTCGAGCCATTTGTCGAAGCGATTGTTCTCGGCCTCAAGTACCTGGTCGTCAGTCTGGTGTACCTGCTGCCGGTGTTCGGGGTGACCCTGGCGGTCTCACTGCTGACGGAGACGATGCAGTCCTCGTCTCAGCCGAACTTCCTGCTGTTGTGTCTGACCACCTGTCTGGGGATGCTGTTCCTGGTCTACTTCGTGGGGTTGATGTACTTCCTGGTAGCCGCGGCCGGCGTGCTGGCGGACACCGAGCGCCTGGCCGATGCCTTCGAGTTGCGTCGGCTGTGGCGCCACATTCGCAATGCGCCGGCGGCGCACGTGCTGGCGCTGTTGGGCGTGTTTGTGGCCTCGCTGGCGGCTTCGCTCGGACTGGTCGTGTGCCTGGTTGGTGGGGCTTTCACCACGGCGTACGCGGTGGCCGTTCAAGGGCACCTGTACGGCCAGGCCTACAAGGCCGGGCTGCAGGCGCCGCCCCGGCCCCTGATGTCCTAGCCGCCAGGCCGCCGTTCAGCGTGATGCATTTGCCTCACCGGCGGGGCGTCGATCAGGGTCGGTTTCGGGACTCGTCCGTCGGACCTGTTCCCGGCGAGAGGCAAGCGGCGCCAGGCGGAATGGACCCTGGATGCCGGGTGGGCCCCGTCGCTCCGGCTTTGGCGGCAGGCCCAACTCGAGCAGCAGCAGGCGCAGCTCGGCCTTGCTGCGCAGACCAAGGCGCTCCAGCACGTTGGCGACATGCGTCTTGACCGTCTCGGTCGAGATCACCAGCGTTTCGGCGATCTGGCGGTTGGTGCTGCCATCGGCCACCAGCCAGGCGACCTCTTGCTGGCGCGCCGTCAGCCTGTCCAGGGTGCGCTCGGTGCGCGCCCGGCGGATCTCCTGCTCCAGGGCGCGCGCCAGCAGACGCTGGCCCAGCACCTGCGGCGATTGACCCTCGGCGAATGCCAGGTTGCGCAGTTGTGAGCACAGGTCTTCGGCAACCTCAATCGATAGTGGATCGACCACAGCCTGGCGATCGAGGGCAGGGGCGGGAAGGATGGACACGGAGCGATGGGGAAGCATGGCCCCTGCATCATATAGCACATTTGTTCTAATGTCAAACCTGTGGGGCAGGGTTACACTCCGCCAAACCGGAGGGAGCAAGGGATGACCCGAGTCGCACTGGCCCTATGTCTGGCGCTGAGCGTGGCGGCTTGCACACCGCCCACGGTGAGCCTGGTTGTGCCCAGCCCATCGCCCGCCGCGCGGGCGGCGACCGGCGTGCCGACGGCCACCGGCCTGCCGACGGCCACGCCGACCGTCGCACCGCCCGCGCCGCCGGAACTGCCCGACGAGGCCATCCTGATCCTTGAACCCGGGGTGGCCTCCCGCGTGACCAGCCCGATGCGCGTCTCCGGGATCGCCGACCCTGCCTTCGAGCAAACGCTGGTCGTGCGCGTGGTGCTGGAAGATGGGACGGAGGCCGCCCTCCAGCCGGTGATGATCCAGGCTGAGCTTGGGCAGCGCGGTCCGTTCGCGGTTGATGTCCCCTTCACCGTCTCCAGTGAGCGCAATGCGTTCATCCAGGTGTTCCAGCAGAGCGCCCGTGATGGCGGGACGCTGCATCTGGCCTCCGTGCCGGTGTTGCTGACGCCCTTCGGCCCAGCCGAGATCAGCCACCAGGCGGTGCTGCCGGAGCGCATCGCCATCCTGCAACCGCAGGGCGGCGCGGTGATCTCCGGCGGGCTGGCACACGTCGAGGGTATTGGCATCGCCGGCTTCGAGCAGACGCTGCTGATCGAGGTGCTTGACGCGGAGGGGAATCGCGTCGGCGCTCAGGCTGTGATCCTGCAGGGCGTCGAGCTCGGCGTGCCGGGCGCGTTCGCCACTGACGTCGCCTTCCAGATCGGCGCAGGCGGCCCGGGTCGGATTGTTGTACGCGACATCAGCCCCGCCTTCGGCGGGGATGTGCACCTGGCCAGCGTGGAAGTCGAACTGCGGCCGTGATCGGGCGGCCAGCGGGACAGCGGCGGCGGGAGCGCGACCTGAAGCGCCTGCCGGCGGTAGCATGAGCAGAGACGGATGACTCGCCCGGCGCGAGGCATGAGCGACCCACGACGATCGAATCCCACTCCGCCCGACGCGGCCCGGACCACACGCCTGCTGGCCGGGGCAGTCTTGATTCCTGCAGTCCCGATGCTCTGCCTGTCGGTGGCTGCGCTGGCGCTCTTCTACGCCTCTCCCGGCCGACTCGATCGCGTGCTGGCGATCCTCCCCGGCGACCAGTTCCTGCGCCTGGCGCTGTTCTTCGCGCCGGCGACGCTCTTCGCCATTGTGGTCATGGCCCTGCTGTATGCCCTCGAACCGGCGCGGCCGGCGGTGGCGTCGACAACGTCCACTCCGCCTCGGCCAGTGGCGCGCCCGCAGCCACCCGGCGCCCGTCCCCGGCTGTTGCCGGCATTGGTCGCCGGCACCGTGGTAGCGCTGCTGCTTTCCGTTGGCCTGTTGCTGCTCTCCTTCGTCGCGCCCGGCCGGTTCGGGCTGCTGATTGAGCCGCTGCCCGGCGATCGGTACCTGCGGCCCCTGCTCCGCATGGCGCCGTTCGTCTTCTCGGCCGCACTGGTGGTGCTGGCTTCGGTGGCCGCCCGCCGGCCCGGCCGGGCGGAAGAGCGGGATCCGTCCGCCCCGGCCTGGAGCGCGGCGGTGTGGTCGGTTCGCCTGCTGCTGGTCCCGACGATCCCGCTGCTGCTGTTCTCGCTCGGGGCGCTGCTGCTGTACTATGTCGCGCCCGGCCGGTTCGACACCCTGATGATCACCCTGGGGAGCGTGGCCTTCATCCGCCTGGTGTTGTTCTTTGCGCCATTCCTGCTCTTCGCCGTGATTGCGCTGGCAGCCCTCTACCTCGGGCGGCCGGAGCGGCCGGGTCCGGGGCCTGTGACTGTCGCGGCGGTGAGCGGTGCGCAGGCTTACGGCACGCGCTCGATGTGGGGCGTGGCGCTGCTCTCGGCCGGTCTGACTGCCACGGCGATGCTGGGTCTGGCGGGGATCGGGGTTATGGCCTACCTGCTGCTGCGGTAGCCGACCGGTGAAGCGGAAGGGACGCCGACCATGCTCGCCCGGCTGATCACCGACTTCCCCTTTGTGCTGGCGCTTCTCGCCTCGCTCGTCGCCGCGATGAGCGCGGCGCTGCTGCGTCGGGCGGCGCCCAGTGTGGGACGCTGGGCGGCACAGGCCGGCAGCGTGATGTGGCTGCTTAGCCTTGCGGTCAACCTGTGTTCACTGCTGTGGGCCTACAGCTTGCGCATCGGCCCCGGCTCGCCCGGTGTGGTCACTTCCTTCGGCACCTACGGATTGACCGGGCCGGCGGCAGGGGATGCAAGCGTCTCCCTGCCTCAACTCCTGTCGGGGCTGGCAGCGCTCGCCGTCAGCGGTTGGCTGACAGTATGGGTCTTGCGCGAGCGCTCGCGCCTTGGGCTGTTCACTTCGCCTCTGCCTGCGCTGGCGGAACGTCTGCCCTACCGACGGCTGCGGCGTCCGGGGACACTTGGGCTCATCCTACTTGCACTGGGGCTGACCATCCTGGCCGAGAGCGTTCCGCTGTGGGTCTGGTTCGGGCTGTGGCTGCCGACGGCGTTGATCCTGGCGGAACTGGCCGAATGGGAGCCGCGCAGGCGATACCCCGAGATGATTGACTACTTCCACCACAC
>JBFYRF010000225.1:0-7618 GCA_041302385.1 Anaerolineales bacterium
CATGGAAATCGTCCTGGCCTTCACGATTGGAGCGCTGTACACCGCGGCCATCTACATGCTGCTGCGGCGCAGCGTGGTCAAGCTGTTGATCGGCCTCGGCCTGCTCGGCCACGCCGCCAACCTGCTGATCTTCACCGCCGCCGGGTTGACGCGTGGCAACCCTCCGCTGATCACGCCGGGATCGGCGGCAGGCACGGAGCGCTTTGCCGATCCGCTGCCGCAGGCGCTGATTCTGACCGCGATCGTGATCGGGTTTGGCGTGACCGCCTTCGCCCTGGTGCTGGTCTACCGGGTGTACTCGACCCTGGGCACGGACGATGCGAACCAGATGCGGGAGACGGACGCGTGAATCCAACGACAGGGATGACCAAGCCTTCATGAATCTGTGGTTGGCCCTCCCCCTGATAATCCCCTTGCTGGCGGCCATCCTGTGCGTCCTGACTCGCCGCTCGGTGCGCGCCCAGCGCGCCATCGGCCTGACCGGAGCGCTGGCGCTATTCCTGGTCGGCGGAGGACTGCTGCTTGAGGTGTGGCGGAACGGCACGCTGGCCGCCCAAATGGACAATTGGCCTGCGCCCTTTGGAGTGACCTTCGTGGCGGACCTGTTCAGCGCCTCGATGGTGCTGCTCACCGGCACGATCGCCCTGGCGGTGGCCAGCTACTCGCTCTTCAGCCTCGACCCGGAGCGTGAGCGCTTCGGCTACCACGCCCTGTTCCACTTCCTGCTCGTGGGCGCGTGTGGCGCGTTTCTCACCGGCGACCTGTTCAATCTGTATGTGTGGTTCGAGGTCATGCTGGTTTCCTCCTTCGTGCTGATGGCGCTCGGCGGCGGCCGGGCGCAAATGGCCGGCGCCATCAAGTATGTGACGCTGAACCTGGTCTCCTCGGCGCTGTTCCTGGCGGCCTTGGGCCTGCTCTACGGCACGATGGGCACGCTCAACATGGCCGACCTGGCGGCCAAACTGTTGGCTCTGGACGACGGTCTGCCGGTTGGCATGATCACGGCTCTCGCCGTTCTGTTCCTGGCGGCTTTCGGCATCAAGGCTGCCATCTTCCCATTGTTCTTCTGGCTGCCGGCCTCCTACCACACCCCGCCGGTCGAGGTGTCGGCGCTGTTTGCCGGACTGCTCACCAAGATCGGCGCCTATTCCCTGGTGCGCATCTTCAGCCTGATCTTCGTCCACGACACTGACTTCACCCACAACCTGCTGCTGATCCTGGCCGGACTCACCATGCTGACCGGCGTGTTGGGCGCCGTCGCCCAGTATGACATGCGCCGCCTGCTGTCCTTCCACATCATCAGCCAGATTGGCTACCTGTTGATGGGGCTGGGCTTGCTGACGCAGCTGTCGCTGGCCGGGGTGGTTGTCTTCATCGTCCATGTCTCGCTCGCCAAGACGGCGCTGTTCCTGGTCAGCGGGATCATCAGCCGCACCCGCGGCACCTATGACCTGCGCCGCCTGGGAGGGCTGTACCGTACCCAGCCGGCCTTGGCGGCCCTGTTCCTGCTACCCGCCCTCTCGCTGGCTGGCCTGCCGCCCCTGTCGGGTTTCTTCGGCAAGCTGACCCTGATCGAGGCCGGCCTGGCTGCGCGCAGTCCGGTCATTGTGGCGCTGGCGCTTGGAGTGAGCCTGCTGACGCTGTTTTCGATGATGAAGATCTGGACCGAGGCCTTCTGGAAGCCTGACCCGTCCGGCGTCGAAGCGCCCCGCCTGCCTTCCCGGGCGGGCTGGATGATTCCTACGGCGTTCTTGAGCGGGCTGACGCTGGTGATCGGCCTGGGCGCCGGACCGGTGATGACCGTGGCCTTGCGCGCCGGCGCGCAGCTGGCCCACCCCGGATCGTACATCCTGGCGGTGTTGGGAACGTATCCATGAATTACTTCTTGCTGAACCTGCTTCTCGCCCTGACCTGGGCGGCGCTGACGGGAGGCTTCACTCCGGCCAACTTCCTGGTCGGGTTCGGCCTCGGGTTCCTCGCATTGCAGGTAGCCAAGCTGCCTCTGGGACACACGGATTACTTCCGCAAGGTTCCGCGCACGCTGGCTTTGGTGGCCTTCTTCCTGGTGGAGCTGTTCATCGCCAACCTGCGCGTGGCCGCCGATGTGCTCAGCCCTCGCTGGCGCATTCGTCCCAGGGTCTTGGCCATTCCACTGGATGCAGAGAGCGACCTCGAGATCACGCTGTTGTCCAATATGGCTTCATTGACTCCCGGATCGCTCAGCCTGGATGTCTCCAGCGACCGCCGCGTGCTCTACATCCATGCTATGTACGCCGAAGACGCCGAGAAAGTCCGTCGCCAGTTCAAAGACGGATTCGAGCGCAGGCTGCTGGGGATCATGCGCGGGGAGCCCAAGGAGGAGAAGTGAGTATCGCAGCTGCGTCCAATGTCGCCTTCGGGCTGCTGATCGTCGCTTTCTTGCTCGCATTTGCCCGCCTGGTGCGCGGGCCCAGCCTGCCGGACCGGGTGGTTGCCCTCGATCTCATGGCGACGCTGGCCGTGGGCTTCATCGCCACCTATGCGCTTGCCACGGGTGAGCCGCTGTATGTGGATCTGGCGCTGGTGCTGGCGCTGGTCGCCTTTCTGGGCACGGTGGCTTTCGCGCACTACATCGAGAAGGGGGGCCGCTCATGGCGGAGAACCTGAGCGCTCTGGCTATGCTCATCGGCGCGGGCTTCATGCTCATCGCGGCACTGGGCGTGCTGCGCTTCCCGGATCTGTTCATGCGGCTGCATGCCAGCACCAAATCGGCCACCCTGGGCGTGGGCTTCCTGATGGTCGCCGCGGCGTTGGAGTTTCAGACCCTCACCATCGTAGCCCGGGCGGCAGCCGTGGTGGTCTTCCTGTTCCTGACCGCTCCGGTCGGGGCGCATGTGCTCGGCCGTGCGGCCTACTTCGCCCGCGTGCCCTTGTGGGAGGGAACGCTGAGCGATGAACTGCATGGCCATTACGACCCGGCAACCCACGCGCTGGCGGGGCCGGAAGCCCCCCCGGCGCCGGAGCCCGACGACCCCGACGACGCCTGATACCGCCTCCCGATCCCCGGAAAGGAGCGCCGCCGCATGCACATGGTGATGCATGCCCTGGGCCGCCCTGACAGAGCACCCTGGGGGACGTCGCACCTACCCTCGAAATACAGCCGCCTGCCGCCCGCCACGCTTGCCACCCTGGCGCCGGCAGGGTGTAGCACTGGCCCTTGTGGACGTGCCGGGTCACCCTTAGACTGAAAGCATCCCCGGCGCCGTCCCGCACGGTCCAGGGGAACACGCCCAGCGTCCGAGCCAATCACCCGGAGGTCACGCAATGAATCCGAGGCTTGCACGGGCCATCCTCACCTTCCCCATGGTTCTGCTGCCGATTGCCATCCTGGTTCCACTGCCCAGAGCCGCCGCCGCTGATGGCGGCGTCTTCTTCGTCGACTCAACGGAGGATGGAATCGACGCCAATCCCGGCGACGGCCAGTGTGCCACCGCGCTGGGTCAATGCACGCTGCGCGCGGCCGTGATGGAAGCCAATGCGCTTGCCACGGCCGACCGGATCGAGCTGGGATCGGCCGTCAACTACCTGTCGATCCCGGGTCTGTTCGAGGAACAGGCGACCACAGGGGACCTGGACATCTACGGGACGCTGACCATCGTCGGCCAGGGGATGACCCATACCATTGTCGACGCCGGCGGATCGGAGATGGGCGACCGCGCACTGCATGTCCATCCAGGGGCGACTTTTCGCCTCGAGGGTGTGAGCGTCGTCAACGCCGATATCGGCATGGGATCCAACGGCGCTGGACTGCGCAACGACTCCGGCAGTGTGGTCATTCAGGGCTCATCCTTCCAGTTCAGCCGGGCGCACAACGGCGCCGGCCTGATGAACGTGGGGGAGATGGTCATCCGCAACAGCCTGATCGGGTACAACACGGCGACCGACTCCGGCGCCGGGGTGCGTAATGACGGCACGCTGGAGATCGACAGCAGCTCGATCCTCGAGAACGAGGTCCTGGCCGGGCCCGGCGCCGGCATCCAGAATCACGGGACTCTGGTCATTCGCAACTCCACGATCTCGAACAACCGCGCCGGCCCGCAAGGCGGAGCCATCTACAACGGCTACGGCCCTCTGAGCACCGGCGCCTCGTTGACAATCAACAGCTCTACCATCTTCGGCAACCTCGCGCTGACCGGGGGCAGCGCCGAGCCGACGGCGGGCGGGATCTACAACGTGGACCGCAGCTCGGTTCAGCTGAGCAACTCGATCGTGGCCTGGAACAACGTCGACTACAGCTCCAACGTCGACTGCTTCGGCACAATCACCTCGCGCGGACACAACCTGTTCAGTGCAACGGATGCATGTACGCTTGAGGGCGATCTGACCGGCAACATCCTCACTGCGGATCCTGGCCTGGGATCCCGCGAGGAGGATCCTGCGCATACCGCCTCTTTCCCGCTGCTCCCGGGCAGCCCGGCGATCGATGCCGGAAAGCTGGCCCCAGTGGGGGGTGACGAGACCGCCTGTCCATTCACCGATCAGCGAGGCGTGCCTCGGCCTCAGGGGGCGGCTTGCGATATCGGAGCCTATGAGTCAGGGGATGTATACCCCCCGACGCTCACACCGGTCACTCCACCCGTGATCACGTACACCGTGACGCCGACGCCAACGGTGCCGGGCACCCCGACCATCACCCGCACACCAACCAGCACCCGTACGCCAACCAGCACCCGTACGCCAACCAGCACCGGTACACCAACCAGCACCCGCACCCCGACTCCAACCCACACCCTTCCCCCTGCAACCACGCCTGCCGGGCCAACGCTCACTCCGACTCCGCACGTCGCCCACGGCCTGTACGTGCCCCAGGAGTACCCGTCCATCCAGGCAGCCATTGATGCCGCCCACGATTTCGACTGGGTTGTCGTCTCGCCCGGTGTCTATCCCGAGCGCATCGATTTCCTCGGGAAGGCGATCACCGTGGTGGCCGAACCTGGCGCGATCCTGGACGGAGGTGGACAGGGGCCGGTCGTAAACTTCCACAACGGTGAGGGCCGGGACTCCGTGCTGATCGGCTTCACCATCCGCAACGGATCGACTGCCTACGGCGGCGCGGGGATCAACATCCATCGCGCCTCGCCTCTCATCACCGGCAACACAATCGAGGACAACCTCGGGTGCGAGGGGGTTGGGATCCACGTCTACTTCGGATCCCCCTACATCGAAGGCAATACCATCCGCGGGAACCGACAGACAACCTGTTCCGGAGGCTCTGGAGGTGGGGGAATCCTGCTCGGCGGGGCCGGCGAAGCATGGGTCGTGTTCAATCTGATCGAAGGCAACGAGATCGGGACGTTCGGCGGCGGCATCTCGATGAACGCCGCCGGCGCTCCGCACATCGAAGGAAATACCATCCGAGACAATACTGCGTTCATGCGGGGCGGCGGGATCAGCCTGGTCAACCGCAGCGAGGCCGCCATCACGCAGAACATCATTACCAATAACTCAGCTGCCGACGGCGGCGGCGTCTACTGGCTGACACCGTCCGGCTCGCGCGGCCCTTACCTGGTCAACAACACCCTCCACGGCAACACCGCCGACCGCGGCAGCGCAGTTTTCGCCGACGGATACGACGCATCCGCCCTACTCGTCAACAACCTCATCATGTCGGCGACCGAACGCGAGGCCCTCTACTGCGGCAACTTCAACGACGCGTTGCCTCCTCAACTCCGTTTCAACGACGTGTTCAGCGTGGGCGGGCCAGCCTACGCCGGCCTCTGCACGGACCAGACCGGGCAGAACGGAAACCTCTCGGTCGACCCGATGTTCTCCAATTCGGCTTCCGGCGATTTCCACCTGCTCGCCGGCTCGCCAGTCATCGATCGGGGAGACAATGATGCGCCCGGGCTGCCGGAACAGGACTTTGACCGGGAGCCCCGAGTTCTCGATGGGGATGGCGACGATCTCGCCGTGGTCGACATGGGCGTGGACGAAGCGCTCCAGATCCTGCCCACACCCGAACCCGTCCTCTTTGCCGACGGCTTCGAAACCGGCGACCTCTCGGCCTGGTCTTCCGCCGAAACCGATCAAGGCGACCTGAGCGTGTCACCGGGAGCGGCGCTCGGTGGCGCGTACGGCCTGCAGGCCGACATCGACGACAACCGCTCGCTCTACGTTGTGGACACCACGCCCGCCAACGAGAGCGCCTACGCCGCCCGCTTCTACTTCGACCCCAACAGCATCGCCATGGCCAGCGGCAATGCGCACCTGCTCTTCAAGGCCCTGGATGGCGCTTCGCGAACCGTGTACCAGATCGAGCTGCGCTCCTATCAGGGCGACTACCAGATCCGCTCCCAGGCACTGGGGGACAGCGGCGGCCTGACCAGCGCCTCCTGGTTCCGCCTGCACGACGACGTCCACGCCATCGAGACGATCTTTCAGGCGGCCACCGCCGATGGCGCCAGCGACGGGTGGTTGACGTTGTGGCTGGATGGGGAATTGGTCGCCAGCCTTGCTGAGCTTGACAATGACACGCTTCGGGTGGAGTCCATCCGCCTGGGCACCGTCGCCGGGATCGACAGCGGCACCCGTGGTAGCTACTTCTTCGACGCCTTCGGATCGACAGCCGGCGGCGCAATCGGTCCGGACCCAGAGATCACCCTGCCATCTCCACCGCCCACCCCGGATGCGGTCTTCGCCGACGGCTTCGAAAGCGGCGATCTTTCCGCCTGGTCGGCGGTCACGAATAGGACGGATCTGACCGTGAGTTCATCGGCCGCGCTGGGTGGAGGATTCGGCCTGGGGGCCATCGTCGACGACACTGCGCCGCGCTATGTGAGCGATTGGAGCCCGGTCTCCCTGAAGGCATATGCCGCCCGGTTCTACTTCGACCCCAACAGCATCGCCATGGCCAGCGGAAACTCCCACGTGCTCTTCAGGGCGCTGGATTTCGCCGCCAAGACGGCATTCCAGATCGAGCTGCGCTCCTACCAGGGGGACTACCAGATCCGCGCATATGCACCCTGGGACAGTGGCGGAGCCTACAGTTCGCCCTGGTTCCGCCTGAGCGACGACCCCCACCTGCTCGAGCTGATCTGGCAGGCAGCCTCCGCCGACGGCGCCAGTGACGGTTGGCTCAGCCTATGGATCGATGCAGAGCCCGTTGCCAGCGGCAGCGGCCTGGACAACGACACGCGCCGGGTCGACAAGGTCGATCTCGGCGCGGTCGCCGGCCTGGACAGTGGCACGTCCGGTACTTACTACTTCGACGCCTTCGCTTCGACGGCGGGCCTCCCCATCGGGCCGGATCCGGGGATCGCCCTGCCGACCCCGCCCTCGCCGCCGGATGAGATCTTCGCCGACGGTTTCGAGGCCGGCGATCTCTCGGCCTGGTCAGCCCGCAAGAACGAAGGCGATCTGTTGGTCAACCGCGAATCGGCACTGGCCGGCGGATACGGCCTGGAGGCCATCGCCGACGACACCGCGCCGCGCTATGTCACCGACTGGAGCCCGGTTGCCGAGAAGGAGTTTCACGTCCGCTTCGCCTTCGATCCCAACAGCCTGACCATGCTCGACGGCAGGTCCCACATCATCTTCCAGGCGCTCTCCGGGTCATCGAAGGTCATCGCCCGCGTCGAAC
>JBFYRF010000239.1:0-8414 GCA_041302385.1 Anaerolineales bacterium
CGGTTGTGGGGGGTGTATGTACCCTCGCTCTATAACGCGAAGTACAACCCCGACGGCACAGTCGCCAGCCTCTCCCCCAACCGCGCAGGCGTCCCCTTCCCGGTGCTGAAGCGGATCGTCCCAGTCCTGCCGCCTCCCCCCACCCAGTTCATCGTGCCGTACATCGATGTCACCCACAACCGCATTCCGATCGAGATCATGCGCGGGTGCACGCGCGGCTGCCGTTTCTGCCAGGCCGGGATGATCACCCGCCCGGTGCGTGAGCGGCCGGTCGGCGAGATTGTCGACGCCATCGAGCAGTCGCTGCTTGCCACCGGCTTCGAGGAGGTCGGCTTGCTTTCGCTCTCCTCCTCCGACTACGACCAGATCCTGCCCCTGGTCCAGGCCGTCGCCGAGCGCTTCAACACGCGGCATCTCAGCATCTCCCTGCCGTCGCTGCGCATCGAGTCCTTCTCGGCGCAGTTGATGGACATGCTGCAGTCGGAGTCACACCGCAGCGGATTCACCCTGGCGCCAGAAGCGGCGACCGAACGCATGCGCGAGATCATCAACAAGCCGGTCAGCACGGAGCAGGTGCTTTCGACGGCTCGCGAGATTTTTGAGCGCGGCTGGCACACCCTCAAGCTGTACTTCATGATCGGGCATCCGAGCGAAACGATGGACGACGTGCAGGCCATTGCCGACCTGTGCAAGGCGGTGCTGGCAGTCGGGCGGGAGGCGCGCGGCGGCCGGGCCCAGGTTCACGCCGGGGTGAGCACTTTCGTCCCCAAGCCGCACACTCCGTTCCAGTGGGTTCCGTGCGACACGCTGGACCAGATCCGTCTCAAACAGGACCTGCTCCGGAGGAACCTGCGCGGCAAGGGATTGAGAATGACCTGGACCCGCCCGGAAGAGACAATGCTCGAGGCCTGGCTCTCGCGTGGCGATCGGCGGATGGGCGAGGTGATTCTCGGTGCCTGGCAGCGCGGGGCGCGTTTCGATGCCTGGAAGGAACACTTCAACGCCGCCGCCTGGGCCCAAGCCTTCGCCGCTGCCGGCCTCGACCCTGCCTTCTATACCCACCGCGAGCGCCCGATCGACGAGACCCTTCCCTGGGACCACATCGACGGCGGCGTCAAGAAGTCCTTCCTGACCGAGGACTACCTGATGAGCCAGCAGGGACAGACGCGGGTCGACTGCCGCAACCGCTGCTTTGCCTGTGGCATCCTGCCCAAGTACGCCCACTTGCGGCGCGAGTATCCCGGCGAGGTGTGGGAATGTCCCGAGGTTCGATCGCCGCAACGACCGGCCAGCATCCCATTGCTGGTGGAGTCCGCTTGAAGCCGTGGCTGAAAGCGAAGTCTGCCGCTATCGAATCGAGTTTGCCAAGACCGAGGCCATGCGGTTCACCGGGCACCTGGACCTGCACCGCGCCTGGGAGCGCACTTTTCGCCGGGCGCAACTGCCTCTTGCCTACACGCAGGGCTTCTCTCCCCATCCGCGCATCCAGCTCGCCGCGGCCCTCCCGCTCGGAATGCTGGGCGAAGCGGAGCTCCTCGATGTCTGGCTGGAGCAGGCAATCGATCCGGGGGAGGTGTTGGAGCGGACGCGCCGGGCTGCACCCCCGGGCATCTGGGTTATCGACGTGCAGTCGGCCGATCTGAAGGAAGCCACTCTTCAGCAGCAAGTCGTGGCCGCCGAGTTTCGGGCGATCCCGGGCGAGCCGATCAGCACCGGAGAGCTTGAGAACCGCGTTGCCCGGGTGCTCTCATTGCCTTCCATCGAGCGGGAGCGGCGCGGGAAGCACTATGACCTTCGACCGCTCATCCTGGACCTGGAGGCCGAGGGGGCCACTGATGTTCCAGTAGCCTTGCGCATGAGGCTGGCGGCGCGAGAGAGCGCCACCGGACGCCCGGAGGAAGTCCTGGTCGCCCTCGCCCTCGATCCCGGCGCGGCCAGGATCACTCGGCTGAAGCTGCTGCTGGCGCCATCCGCCACCTAAGCCGTCAGGCTCCATAAGGCCGGCGTCACCCCCCCCACCCCCCTCGCCGTGGCATTACTGTCCGAGAGAAGTTGCAGTCCTCCCTGCGCCCGGCTGCCCATTTCGCGGGTTCGAAACGCCAGCCTTAACCACGGATCGGTTTCGATGCGGGGCTGACAGCCCTCGGGTCGGCATGGATCAATGCGCAGCGGCAAACCCCAGCCGAGGCAACCGGGCAAGCCTCCGCGGCCAGGCAGCTCAAGCCGCATGTTCGAACGCAAACCGGCCCGGCTGCCGCAAGTGGGGCAGCCCGGCCGGCAAACGGGTCATTTCGGCGCTGTCAGGCCGGCAGCTTGAAGAAGTTCATCAGCTTCATGGCGACGCCCAGGTCGCCCTTCAGCTTGACCTTGCCTTCGGCGAACGCGCCCATGGCGTTCAGCTTGCCAGTGATGACATCGATGTAGTCCTGCGAGTCGGCCATCAGGGTCAGGTTGGGAGTCTCGGTCTTGCCCTTCTCGGTCGTGCACACGCCGTCCTTGATGGTGACGATCCAGTCTCCCGTTTCCTTGCCGGTCAGGTTGTACTGGATCACCGTGTTGACGCCGACGGCCTTGTCCGGCAGGAAGGCCTTGGGCATCAGGCCCATCAGCTTCTCGATCGTCAGTTCATCAGCCACATCTGCCTCCGCTCAGTTGAGGTGTTCGAAGATGCCGGCGGCGCCCATCCCGCCGCCGATGCACATCGTGACCATACCATACTTAACCCCCCGCCGCCGCGCCTCATACGCCAGCTGCGTGGCCAGCTTGGCACCCGTGCAGCCCAGGGGATGTCCCAGGGCGATCGCTCCGCCATTGACATTCAACCGAGCGGGGTCGAGACCGAGCGTCCGGATCACGGCCAGGCTCTGGGAGGCAAAGGCCTCGTTGAGCTCAATCAGCTCGATCGCCTCGATCTTCAGCCCGGCGCGTTTCAGCGCGCGCGGAACGGCCTCCACTGGCCCGATCCCCATCAATTCCGGCGGCACGCCGGCAACATCGTAGGCGACGAAGCGCATCATCGGCTTGCACCCCAGCCGCTTGACGGCTTCGCCGCTCATCACCACGACGGCTGCCGCGCCATCGGAGAGCGGCGAGGAGTTGCCCGCGGTCACCTTGCCCTCCGGCGTGAAGGCCGGTTTGAGCGCCGCCAACGCCTGCAGGGTGGTGTCGGCGCGCACCAGCTCATCCACCTTGAACTCGGTCTCCACCGTCCCGGAGGGGAGGATCGATCGCACGTTCAGCGGAACGATCTGGTCATCGAACTTACCTGCGTTCTGGGCAGCCGCGGCCCGGGCGTGGCTCTCCACGGCAAAGGCATCCATGTCCGGTCGGGTCACGTCGTACTTGTTCGCCACGTTCTCCGCCGTCTGGCCCATACTGACGTAGGCCTCAGGCATGTCGATCACCAGGCCCGGGTGTGGGCTGATGCGAAACCCGGTCATTGGGACCATGCTCATGCTTTCGACCCCGCCGGCGATGATCACATCCGCCCCTCCGGCCAGAATCCGTTCGCATGACTGGGCAATCGTCTGCAGCCCGGAAGCACAGAAGCGGTTGACCGTCATGCCCGGAACTGAACTGGGGAAGCCGGACAACAAGGCGACAGACCGGGCCAGGTTCAGTCCCTGGCTGCCCTCTGGGAAGGCGCAACCCAGAACGACATCGTCGACAAGGACACGGTCGTGGCCCCCGGCTCGTTCCCAGGCGGCCTCAATGGCAGCCCGCGCCATATCCTCCGGCCGAAACGTCGCCAGCGCTCCGCGCTTTGCCCGGCCGACCGCGGTGCGTGCGGCGGCGACAATGTATGCCTCCCGACTCATGCCTTCCTCCCGGAGTCCCGGATGTGCCCGGCGGCTCCTCATGTGAGCGATCTGCGTTCAGCTCTCAGCTCTCAGCGGTCAGCCTTGAGCCGTGTCTACTCCAGGGAATTCGCGTTGCCCGAGGGCCAGGTCTCCACTCTCGGGGCCCTATCTCCGCCAACCCGTCGCTAGTTCCGCAGCGGCTTATTGTGCTGCAGCAGATGGGCCATCCGTTCGAGCGTCTTGGGCTCATGGCACAGGCCAAGAAACGCCTCACGTTCCAGGTCCAGCACCGTCTGCTCGGGAACCCAGGCGGGCTCGGTCAGATCCCCGCCGCACAGCACCCAGCCCAGCGCCTGGGCGATGCGTGCGTCATGTTCGCTGGCCCAGCCGGCTTCCTTCATCCCCCACACGGCCGCCCGCAGCGCCGCCAGCACATCGCGCCCGGCAACATACACCGTCTCCGGCGGCGGAGGCAGGTAGCCCTCGGCAGCCATCGCCAGCGCGGTACGCTTGGCTTGCGCCAGCAGGTGGTCGCGATTCATCACAATGCGATCCGTGCGCTCGAAGAAGCCAAACTCGACCGCCTCATGCGCCCCGGTGGCGACCTTGGCCAAGGCAATCTGCTCGAAGACCTTGCGCACCACGCTGATCGGATCTGCGTCCGGGATCCGCATCACAGGGTTGACCACGCGGCGCAGCATTTCCTTGCAGCCTGTGCCTGCCGGCACCAGCCCGACGCCGACTTCGACCAGCCCGATGAAGGTCTCGGCGGCTGCCACCCGGCGGGCGCACGACATCACCAGCTCTGCGCCTCCGCCGAGCGTCATCCCGAAGGGCGCCGCCACAATCGGCTTCGGGAAGTAGCGCATGCGCAGCAGCCCGGACTGCATGCCGCGGATCAACCGATCCACCTGCTCGAAATCGCCCTGCTGGGACGCCATCCACAGGACAAACACGTTCGCCCCGGCGCAGAAGTGCTGGCCCTCATTGCCCAACACCAGCGCCTGGAAAAGGCCTGCTTCGGCCTCGTCCAGGCCCCACGCCAGCATGTCGAAGATGTCCTGGTCCAGCGAGTTGGCCTTGCTGTGGAATTCGATCAGGCCCACTCCGTCCCCCATATCGATCAGGCTGGCGGAGGTGTTCTGCCGCAGCACGGCCCCCGGTTGCGTCTTGGTCTGGCGCAGGGTCGCCACGCGCGCATCGGCGGGGATCGGCACGTGCCGCCCCTCGCCGGGCCGGTAGACGGCCGTCAACGCTTCGCCCTCCCGCAGGTAGAAGCTCTCTGCGCCGCCGGCCAGCATCTGCTGGACCCAGTCGGCGACCTCCAGACCTTCTTGCTCCATGCGCTGGGTCGTCTGGCGCACCCCGAGCGCATCCCAGATCTCGAAGGGACCCATCTCGTGCATGAATCCCCAACGGATTGCCTGATCCACCGCCAGCGGGTCATCGGCGATCTCAGGAATGCGGCGCGAAGCGTAAGCCAGGGCGAAGGCGGTGATCGACCACAGGTACTGCGCCAGGCGACGGTCTTCCTCGGAGGCATCCGCCGCCTCGGCCTGCCCCGTGAGCCAGCGCAGACGTTCTCCAAGGTCCTCGATCTTGCGGCCCTTGCCCACCAATCCGTAGCGAGCCTTACCAGGAGCCTCATGCTCGAGCGTCTTCAGGTTGAGCACCCAGAACTCACGCGCGCCGGACTCGGTGATCACCTTCTTCGAGAAACCGACATCGGTCTTGTTGCCCAGCCACTTGTGATCGATCATGTGACCGAACATGCGCTGGCTGCCGGCATGTTTGAGGATCTCACGCGATTCGTCCTGCGGGATGGCGTCGTACAAGTTCCTCGACACATGATCGATCACATCGATCCCGATCAGGTCGTACAGGCGAAAGGTCGCCGTCTTCGGCCGGCCGATCAGTTCTCCGGTAATCGCGTCGACTTCTTCCAGGGTGTAGCCGTGATCGAGGGCGTAGGCGATGCCCTGTGCGCCGCTCAGACTCAGGAAGCGGTTGGCGACGAAGTTGGGCGTGTCCTTGCATATCACCACGCCCTTGCCCAGCCGGTTCTCGGCGAAGTCGCGCAGGACCTGCAGCACGTCGGGCTGCGTGTCGCTCAGCGGGATGAGCTCGAGCAGCTTGAGCCAGCGCGGCGGATTGAAGAAGTGCGTCCCGAGGAAATGCGCTCGGAATCCCGGCGAGCGGCCCTCGGCCAGATCCTGGATCGGAATGCCGGAGGTGTTGCTCGAGACGATGCAGTTCTCCTTGCGCACGGTCTCGATCCGCTCGTACAGACTGCGCTTGATCTTCAGGTTCTCGACGATGACCTCGATGATCCAATCGACCTCGGCCAACTTCTCGAAGTCATCCTCCAGGTTGCCCAATGTGACCAGGCGGGTCGAGTCCTGGCTGAGGATCGAGGGGGGCCGTTGACGGCCAACTGCTTTCCAGCCGGCATCCACGATCCGGTTGCGCACAGCCCGGTCCTTCAAGGTCAAGCCGGCAGCTTCCTCCGCCGGCGTCAGCTTGTCGGGCACGATGTCCAGGATCAGCGTAGGCACGCCGACCCCGGCAAGGAGTGCCGCGATCCCTCCGCCCATCGTGCCCGAGCCGATGACCGCAGCGCGTTGGATGTGATAACCCATGCGGATGCCTCCCTTCCCCGGCCGAGGCGGCCTCAGGCGAGCTCGTGTCGGCTGTACTCGAGGATGCGGCGGGCGACGATCAGCCGGTTGATCTGGCCGGTCCCCTCATACAGATCGTTGATCTTCGCATCGCGAAACCATTTTTCCAGCAGCTCTTGGCGCGAGTAGCCCAATGGGCCCAGCAACTCCACGGCCCTCTGGGTCATGCGCACCACGCTGTCACCGGCGCGCACCTTGGACATCGAGGCCTCCAGGTTGTTGGGCTTGCGCTCGTCCATCATCCAGACCGCCTTGAGCACCAGCAGCCAGCTTGAGCGCAGCAGGACTTCCATGTCAATCAGTTCGCGCTCCAGGTTGGTGAGGCGGCTGCGCGGCAGGCCGTAGCGGATGACCAGCCCGCGCGCTTCCAGCAGCTCTTTCAACCGCTCGAGCGTCGCGCGAGCGACGCCCAGGGCGGAAGCAGCCACCAGCGGCCGGCTGGCGTCAAAGGTGGCCATAGCGCCCTTGAAGCCCTCGGTCGTCTTCTTTTCCACCTCCGGGCTGCCCAGGATGTTCTCGAAGGGGATGCGGCAGTCCTGCAGCACCACCGAGGCGGTGTCGCTGGCCCGGATGCCGAGCTTGTGTTCCAGCTTGGTCACCTGGCATCCCGGCGTGCCCGCCTCGATCACAAACGGGCGCACGCCAGCACGCCCGGCGGCTGGGTCAATCGTCGCCCAGACCACGATGAAACCCTGCGATTCGACCAGGGCCTTGTGTCCGGCCGTGACGAAGATCTTCTCCCCGTTGAGCACCCACGCCTCGCCATCGCGCACGGCGCTGGTTCGCACTTCGGCCGGCATGGCCGAGCCGGCATGGGACTCGGTAAGGGCCATGGCGTCGAACACGGGCTTGTCACCCCCGAAGCGGGTGAGGAAGCGCTGCTTCTGCTCGGGCGTTCCCGTTGCAGCCACCGCTGCCGCGCCGAGCATGCCTGCGGGAGTGCACAGATACATCCCGGCATCACCCCACGACAGGATCTCCGCCGTGTAGGCCAGGCGCTGATACCCGATCGGCGGCGGCTTCGGCTTGTCGCCCGCCTGCTCCTTGCGCGGCTTCTCGCTGCCAGGCACAAACGAGCCCCCCCCCATCTGCTTGGCAGCGTCATGCATGAAGTTGATGTAGTCCCACGGGATCTCGTGTTCATGATCGTCGTAGTGGCGCGCCACCGGGCGCATCATGTTCTCGGCGACCATCGTCATCAGGTTGACGGTGTGCTGGACCTTCTCTGGCATCTCGAAGCTGATCATGGCTGCCTCCTTTCTTCCCGGATCCGGGCTAGACCATCGCCAGGCCGGGGAATGCCGGCACGCCGCGGCCGTTACGCATCCAGCGCTCGACAGGATGCTCGCGAATGTAGCCGTGGCCGCCCAGGTACTGCACCGCCCGGTCGGTGACCATCATGGCCATGTCACCCGCGCCCGTCAGCGCCAGGTACGCCGCCCGGCTGGCATCTTTGCCGGCATCCAAGAGCCAGGCCGCCTCCCAAACCAGCAAGCGGATGGCTTCGATCTCGATGGACATCTCGGCCAGACCGAAGGCGATCGACTGCTTCTGCGCCACCGGGGTTCCGAACACGATCCGGTCCTTGGTATAGGCAATCGCGTACTCGAGAGCGCCTCGGCTGAGTCCGACGGCCAGGCCGGCCACCGCCACCGAGGCGGCCGCCAGCAGCGGGTTCGGATCGTGGCCTTGGGCGCCGCCGAGACGACTGTCTCCCGTCACCTCTACGTCCTCCAGCTGTACCCGGAACAGGGGCAACGCACCGAGCCCAAGCAGCGCCTCGCGCCCCTCCACTCGCATCCCGACTGCCTGCGCAGGGACGACAAAGGCCTGCGTCCGGCCCTCACAGGCGGCGTACACAATCAGGCCCTGCGCCTGATCGGCATAGGGGACCATCGCCTTCGTGCCGGTCAGCTTGTAGCCACCGTTGCTGGGC
>JBFYRF010000302.1:0-17582 GCA_041302385.1 Anaerolineales bacterium
CGCCCAGCCCTGCGCTGGAAGCTCCCCCCGCCGATCCCGTCAGGCGCCTGCTGACGTCGGTCCCGCTCTACGTTCAGATCGCCGAAAGCCTGCTGCAGCGCATCGAATCCGGCGAGCTGGCGGCCGGCGACCGCTTGCCGCCCGAACGGGCCTTGAGCCAGATGCTCGGGGTCAACCGCATGACGCTGCGGCAGGCCCTCCGGGTCCTCGAGCTGCAGGGTCTGCTGGAGCGGCGCCAGGGCCGCGGCACGACCGTCGCCCTGCCCAAATTTGAGCGCAATGCCGGCCGGCTGTTCTCCTTCACCGGCGGCATGGAGCGTCAGGGGCTGAAGCCCGGGGCGCGCCTGCTGTCGCTCGAGCAGCGGCCGGTCGATGCCGGTATGGCGCGCGATCTCTTGCTCCCGGTCTCGAGCATGGTGTACGTCATCGCTCGCCTGCGCACAGTCAACCAGGTGCCGGCGCTGCTCGAGCGCTACACGCTGGAGGTGCGCCGCTTCCCTGCCCTTGAGCAGCATGACCTGCAGGCGCGCTCGGTATTCGAGGTGCTGGCGTCTGAGTACGGCGTGGTCATCGACCGAGCCTGGCAGAGCCTCGAGCCGGTATTGGCCAGCGCTTATGAGGCAAGTCTGCTGCAAGTTGACATCGGTGCGCCGCTGATGCTCGAGCGGCGCGTTTCGTTTGATGCTGACAGCCGGCCGGTCGAAGCCGGCCGCGACCTGTATCGCGGCGATCGCTTCCGGTTCATCACGGAGACCGCCCCGCGTGAAGGCTGAGCGCATGCCCCCGTCCCTCCCGCCCCAATCGCCCCCCGACCGTTCGACAACCGCGGCCAGGACGTGGCGGGTACGCCCCACCGACCACTCACTGACAAAGCGATTGGTCGGCGCTGCGGGCGGCGGTTCGAAGCGGAGCCGGCCTCTGGCGCAAGACTCCGAACGTCATTCCGAGCTGACTGATAGCACCCCCCAGGAGAGTTGACACACATGATCACCCAGTACGCCACGCTCCTTACCGCAGATCAGGTGGAACGCGTGCATGCGGCCTCGCTCGAGATCCTGGAGAAGGTCGGCATGCTGGTGCGCAACGACCAGGCGCGCGAGATCTTCGCCCGCCATGGGTGTAAGGTCGACTCCCAGACGCTGTTGGTGCACTTCCCGCCGGCGGTGGTCGAGGAGTTTCGCAAGCAGATGCCGCCCAAGTTCACCTTCTACGGCCGTGACCCGCGCTTCGACCGTACGATGCCCGACGACAGCCCGATCATCGTCACCGGCAGCTCGGCGCCCAACGTCATCGATCCGGTGACCGGCGCCGACCGGCGGGCGACGTCAGAGGACCTGGCGCGCATCGCCCATCTGGTGAATGAACTCGAGGGCTACGATGTCTTCTCGATTTCCACGCTAGCCGAGGATGCGCCGCCGGGGTTGTTCAGTCTCACCCGCCTGTACAGCTCGCTCAAGAACACGGTCAAGCCAGTGCGGGCCAGTGGGCCACCGGAGGACTTCGAGAAGATCCTGCAGATGTGCTACCTGGTGGCTGGCAGCGAGGCCGCCTATCGGGCGCATCCCTTCGTCACGCACCACTACTGCCCGGTGGTGTCGCCGCTGACGATGGATTTCGACTCGACGGCCGCCTCCATCTTCTACACCGAGCAGAAGCTGCCCTGCTATCCAACCATCGTGCCCAATGGCGGCCTGACGGCGCCGCTGACGCTGCTGGGCGTGCTCACCCAGGGCAACGCCGAGTTCCTGGCGGCCGCCGTGCTCGAGCAGATGATCGATCCGGGCAAGCCCACCATCTACGCCAGCTTGCCGACCATCGGCGACATGCGCACTGGCGCCTATGCGCCAGGCGCGGTCGAGACCGGGATCATCATGGTCGCGGTCGGCCAAATGGCGCGTTTCTACAACGTTCCCTCGGGCGCCTACATCGGCCTGACGAACTCCAAAGTCAACGACGCCCAGTCCGGCTACGAGACGGCGATGTCGTGCACGGCCGGGCTGCTGGGCGGCGTCGACATGTATAACGTGGCCGGGCTGCTGGACGCGCTGATGGCCTTCGATTTTGCCAAGGCGGTGATCGACGACGAGATCGCCCTGATGCTGAAGCGCATCCAGCGCGGCATGGAGTTCAGCGAGGAGAATCTGGCGCTGGAGCTGATCGCCGAGATCGGTCCGGCGGGAATGTTCATGGATCACGTCCACACCCTGGAACGCATGAAGACCACCGCCTACCTGCCGTACGTGGCGGACCGTGAGGCGCGGCAGCAGTGGGTCGAGAAGGGTGCGCCTGACTCCCAGGCGCATGCCATGCGCCGGGTGCAGGACATTCTGACCCGCGACAACCCGGCGGTGTTCGCGCCCGAAGTGGATGCCCGCGTGCGAGAGGCCTTCGCCGGGTTGGTGGCCGGCGACTCGCGTCCGCCAAAGGGTTGGAGCAAGTCGGCGGCCGAAGCGGCGCCGGCCGGGCGCTCGCGCGAGGAGCGCCGTCGCGCCCGGGCCGCCAGCAGCTGAGACGGAGTGACAGGGACACATGAAGCATGAGCACCCTCGGCCTGGTGCTGCTGCTGGTCTCGGCCTGCATCCACCTGGTGACGCATGTCGCCATCAAGGCCTCGCGCAACCGCGATGCCTTCGTGTGGTGGATGCTGCTGTGGGACGCCGTTCTGTTCGCGCCGGTGCTGGTGCTGCTGTGGGAGCCGTTCCCGGCGGAAGCCTGGAAGTACATCCTGCTCAGCTCGATCTTCGAGGCGACCTATTTCTTTGCCATTGGCAAGGCCTACCGTGGCGGCGATCTGTCGGTGGTGTATCCGCTGGCGCGCGGCTCGGCGGTGGTATTCCTGCTGATCTGGTCGGTGACGCTGCTGCACGAGCAGCTGACTCGCGGCGGAGTCGGCGGGGTGCTGGTGATCGCGGCGGGTCTGTACTTGATCAACCTGCCACGCCTGGGCGCCTGGCGCGAGCCGCTGCGCGCCTTGCGCTCGAGCGGTCCGCGCTGGGCGCTGTTCGCCGGGGTGAGCACCTCGCTCTACACCGCCATCGACAAGGTCGGCATCGGGTTTGTCAGGCCCTTTGTGTACACCTACCTGGCGCTGTTGGTGACGCTGTTGTGGTTGACGCCGGTGAGTTTTGCGCTGGTCCGTTGGCCCGAGCTGAAACGCGAGTTGCGCTTCTCGAACTGGCGAGCCGTGCTCGCCGGGTTCACCACCATGACCGCCTATGCCCTGGTGTTGATCGCGATGTCTCTGGGGACGCCGGCAACCTACGCCGGTGCGGTCCGCGAATTCAGCGTGGTCTTGGGCGGCGTCTACGGTGTGACGATCCTGAAGGAACAAGGGGGAAGGCTGCGGATCATGGGGTCGCTGCTGGTAGCATTGGGCATCGCCATGATTGGCTGGCTGGGGTGACGGATGCACATGGGCAAGCCTGAGACCATCACGCTGGTCATGCTGCCCTCGGGGCGGCGCGGGCAGGTGCCTGTCGGCAGCAACCTGCTGGAGGCGGCGCGGCAGCTGGGCGTTGAACTCGAATCGATCTGTGCCGGCCGCCAGACCTGCGGCAAGTGCCAGGTGATCGTCGAGGTTGGTGCATTCGCCAAGCACGGCATCACCTCGGCTGAGGACCACCTGAGCCCGGCCGAGGAGGCCGAGCATGCCTGTTGCCGGCAGCAGGGGATCGAGGGACGGCGGTTGGCTTGTGCCGCCCGGATCACTGGGGACCTCGTCATCAGTGTGCCGGAGGAGAGTCAGGCGCGCAAGCAGATCGTGGCCAAGGCGGCCACGGAGCGTGTGATCGAGGTGCAGCCCGCCGTGCGCAAAGTGTACGTCGAGGTCGCCCCGTCAGGTTTGGACGAAGGGCGATCGGACTGGAGCCGGCTGCGCCAGGCGCTCCAGGAGCAATGGGGGCTGGGGGACCTGGAGATCGAGCTCTCCGCATTGCGGGAACTGCAGCCGGCGCTGCGCCTGGGACGGCAGGCGCTGACGGTGAGTGTGTGGCACGATCGGAGCGTGCTGCGCGTGCAACCCGGCTATGCTGAACAGATTTGCGGGCTGGCGATCGATATCGGTTCAACCACCGTGGTCGCGCATCTGTGTGATCTGCGCACCGGAGCGGTGTTGTCGACCCAGTCGGCGATGAACCCACAGGTCCGCTACGGCGAGGACCTGATGAGCCGCGTCAGCTATGCCATGACCGAGCCGCAGGGGACCGAGCGTATGCATCGGGCAATCCTGCGCACGCTCAATGAGCTTGCGGCCGCCGCGGCGGAGGCGGCCGGAATCCAGGTCGACGATATCCTGGACGCGGTGATCGTGGGAAATCCGGTGATGCACCACCTGCTGCTGGGGATCGACCCGGTCGAACTGGGGGGGGCGCCCTTCACCCTGGCGGTGTCCGAGGCGTTGGACCTGCGGGCGGGCGAGGCGGGCCTGCACCTGAACCCAGCCGCTCGCCTACACATTCTGCCGTGTATCGCCGGGCACGTCGGCGCCGACCACGTGGCGGCGCTGGTGGCCGAGGCGCCGCAGGCGCAGGATGAGGTGGCCCTGCTGATCGATGTGGGCACGAATGCCGAACTCAGCCTGGGCGGCCGCCAGCGCATGGCTTGCGCCTCCAGCCCAACCGGACCGGCGTTCGAGGGAGCGCAGATCAGCCATGGCCAGCGAGCGGCGCCCGGCGCCATCGAGCGAGTGCGCATCGATCCCGAGACGCTGGAGCCGCGCTGGCGGGTGATCGGGGAGGAAAGCTGGATCGATGCCGGCGCACCGGCCGTGCTGCCGGAGGCGGCACGTGCCACTGGCATCTGTGGCAGCGGCATCATCGAAGTGGTGGCCGAGATGTTCCTGGCAGGGATCCTCACTGCCGATGGGCGCTTTTCCGAGCGGGCCACAGGACGTTCGGAGCGTGTGCGCGCCCAGCCGGGCGGCAGGGTCAGCGAGTACGTGCTGGTAGACGCCGAGCGAACCGCCACCGGCCGCCCGATCGTCGTCACCCAGAACGATGTACGCGCCATTCAACTGGCCAAGGGCGCCCTCTACGCCGGAGCGCGGCTGCTGATGAAGGAGCTGCAGGTCGAGCAAGTCGATCGAATTCTGCTGGCGGGTGCCTTCGGCAGCTTTATCGACCCGCTGCACGCTATGGTGTTGGGGATGATCCCGGACTGCGACCTGGCGCGTGTACACCCCGTGGGCAATGCCGCCGGGGATGGGGCGCGCATCGCCTTGTTGAGCATCCAGCAACGGCGGGAGGCGATCCGCCTGGCGGGCTGGGTCGAGCACGTTCAGACGGCGACCGCAGTGGATTTCCAGGACGAGTTTGTGGCGGCCATGGCGCTGCCGCACGCGCGCGACAGCTTCCCGCACCTGCGGGGTCACCTGCCGGCCGATCAGGCTGGGGCGGGCGGGAGGCCGCGCGCAAGACGACGACAATCGCATCATGAGGAAACGAGGCAGGCATGACTGAGGACAAGGACTTGACCCAGATCGAGACCCAGGAACTGATCGAGAAGATGCAGGATGACTTGTACGACGGATTGGCTGAGGAGGTCGTTGCCGGCGTGCAGGAGCTGCTGCGGCGCGAGATGACGCCGTATGACATCCTGACCAAGGTGCTGGTGGGCGGGATGGATGTGGTTGGCGCCGACTTCCGCGACGGGGTGCTGTTTGTGCCGGAAGTACTCATGGCGGCCAAGGCCATGAAAGGCGGCATGCAGGTCCTGCGGCCGCTGCTGGCCGAGACCGGCGCACCCCAGATGGGCACGATGGTCATTGGAACCGTGAAGGGCGATATCCATGACATCGGCAAGAATTTGGTGGGGATGATGATGGAAGGCGCCGGGTTCAAGGTGGTCAACCTGGGGATCAACAACGACGCCGAGGCCTTCCTGGCGGCAGTGCGGGAGCACAAACCGCGCATCCTGGGCATGAGCGCCCTGTTGACCACCACCATGCCGTACATGGGTGTCGTGATTAAGGCCCTGAAGGAAGCCGGGATGCGCCAGGACCTGATCGTGCTGGTGGGCGGGGCTCCGCTCAACGCCGCCTTCGCCGAAGAGGTGGAGGCCGACGCCTACTGCCGCGACGCGGCGGTGGCAGTTGAAACGGCGAAGAAACTGGTCGCCATCCAGAGCGGCTAGCCGGGGGGAGACGCAGATGATCACGTGGCAGGACCTGATTGGCGGGCCTGGATTGATCCTGGCGGATGGCGCCATGGGGACGATGCTGTTCGAGGCCGGGCTGCAGTTCGGCGAGTCCCCCGAGCGCTGGAATGTGGAGCACCCGGAACGGGTGCAAGCCGTGCACCAGGCCTATCTGCAGGCGGGGTCGCGCATCCTCCTGACCAACACCTTTGGCGGCAACCGCTGGCGGCTGTCGCTGCATGGCCTGGAGGGGCGCGCCCGGGAGTTCGTCGAGGCCGGGGCGCGCAACACGCGCGCCGCCGTTGAGGCGGCGGGTGGCCGGGCACTGGTCGCCGGCGACATCGGGCCGAGCGGCTCGCTGCTGGCGCCCCTGGGAGAACTGGACGAGGCGGAGGCCGTGGCCGGGTTTGCCCAACAGGCTGAAGCCCTGCTGGAAGGCGGGGCGGACGTGATCTGGATCGAGACGATGTCCGACCTGGGTGAGGTGACGGCAGCGATGCGCGGCGTCAGGCAGGCTTCGGCCGATGTGCCGATCCTGACGACCCTGACCTTCGATACCCACGGTCACACGATGATGGGCGTCAGCCCGCAAAAAGCCGTCAAGGCGCTGGCGGAGTCAGGCGCGGCGGCAATTGGCGGCAACTGCGGCAACGGGCCGGACGAGATCCTGAGCGTGATCGAGAAGATGCGCGCCGCCTCCCCGCAAACCGTCCTGATTGCCAAGGCCAATGCCGGCCTGCCGACGCTGGTCGACGGGCGGGCAGTGTACGCTGCTTCGCCGGAGTCGATGGCCGAATATGCACGGGCGGCGGCTGACCGCGGCGCAAGGATCGTCGGCGCCTGCTGCGGCAGCACACCGGCGCATCTGCGGGCGATGGCCGAAGCGCTGCAGGATCGGTCGGCGGCGTGAAGCTCCGGCGCTGAAGAAGCCGGCCGCAAGCCGGATGCGCGCTGGGAAAGCAATGAGGTGAGAATGGCGACGTACCAGGTTGTGCTTTGGCGGGATATCCCCCTGCAAGTCCGCGTGCGCGGCCACGGCAAGGGACGGGTGTCGCGCAGTCTGAGCGACCGCTTTCAGCAGGCGGCGGACGCCGCCGCCGTGCGCAGCGGAAAGACCGAGAGTGACGCCTACCTGATGGAGATGCGCAGCCAGGACTGGGTCGAGCGCGAAGGTGAAGCGCAGGCCGTCGCTGATGCAGTGGCGGTGGAACTGGAAACGGAGTTCACCGACGAGCGGTTGGCGACTCTGGTGCAGAACGGCGGCAGGATCTGAGGCGATGTCCTGGCTGCAAGATCACCCGGCCTGGCTTGAGTCGGCGTATGCAGCCACCGCGCATGGCCTGCGCCCGTTCCGCCGCTGGCTGCGGCGGGGCGGCTGGGTCGAATCGGCGCTGGTCGCCGCCGAGGAGTTGGGCAAGGGCGTGGTGTTTGACTGCCGCATGTGCGGCAGTTGCGTCCTGCACAGCACCGGCATGACCTGTCCGATGGTTTGCCCCAAGAACATGCGTAACGGTCCGTGCGGGGGGGTGCAGGAGGATGGGCGCTGTGAGATCCTGCGCGACCGCCCATGTATCTGGGTACAGGCCTGGCGCAGGGCGGAGCACATGCCGCACTATGGGCGCGAGATCGAACTGCTGCTGCCCCCGCTCGACCGCAGGCTGCAGGGCCAGTCGGCCTGGATCAACGACTTCGAGGGCCTGACCACGGAGATTCCGGCTGGATGGCAGCACCCCTGAGGAGCGGATCGCGGCTGGAGCGTGTCTTGCGCTCGGGGCGCTTCGCCGTCACGGCGGAGCTCAACCCCCCGGACAGCGCCGATGCCCAGGCCGTCTACGACCGGGCGCTGGTACTGGCGGAGGTATGCGACGCAATCAATGCCACCGACGCCAGCGGGGCGCATGTTCACATGTCGAGCGTCGGGGTTTGTGCGCTGTTAACGCGTGCCGGGTACGAACCGGTGATGCAGGTCTCCTGCCGAGACCGCAACCGCATCGCCATCCAGGGCGATCTGCTGGGTGCGGCGGCAATGGGAGTGCGCAATGTGCTCTGCCTGACGGGGGACGGGGTGCAGACCGGCGACCAGCCACAGGCCAAGCCGGTGTTCGATCTGGATTCGGTCAGTCTGCTGCGCACGGCCAGCATCCTGCGCGACCAAGGGCAGTTCCTGAGTGGGAGGAAGTTGGAGACCCCGCCGGCGCTGTTTCTCGGGGCGGCAGCCAACCCGTTCGTGCCCCCGCTGGAGCATCGCGCCCGGCATCTGGCGAAGAAGATCGAGGCCGGCGCCGACTTCATCCAGACGCAGTACTGCTTCGATGTGCCGCGCCTAGAGCAATTCATGGCCCAGGTGCGCGAGCTGGGATTGGATCAGCGGGCTTACCTCCTGATCGGCGTCGGGCCGTTGCGCTCGGCCCGAGCGGCTGAGTGGATGCGGACCAACGTCCCAGGGGTGGTGATTCCGGAGAGCATTCTGCGCCGGCTGCGACAGGCGCCGGCCGACCGGCAACGCGTGGAGGGGAGGCAAATCTGCGTCGAGATCATCCAGCAGGTGCGTGAAATCCCCGGCGTACGTGGGGTACACGTGATGGCCTACCGGCAGGAAGAATTGGTCGCCGAGATCATCGAGCAGGCCGGCCTGCTCCCCCGGCGGCGCCCTCGCGGTGTGCTCCCCGATGAGCACGCCGGCCACTGAGCGCAAGTCGATACTGCGGCCTGTGATCCCGGGGAGGGGCAGGACCGCACTGGAGGAGAAGATCTTCTGATGGAAACTTTGATTACCTCACTCACCCGCCAAGTCGCCATCGGCCCGGAGCACCCCTTCGTCGTGATTGGTGAGCGCATCAATCCGACCGGGCGCTCGAAACTGGCGGCGGAGATGGCCGCCGGCGACTTCGAGCGCGTGCGTTCGGATGCCATCGCCCAGGTCGCGGCCGGCGCGCAGATGCTGGATGTCAATGCGGGCATCCCGCTGGCCGACGAGCCTGCCATCCTGGCCGAGGCCGTCCGCCAGGTGCAATCGGTGGTGGATGTGCCACTGAGCATCGACTCCTCGGTGCTGGCGGCGCTGGAAGCGGGCCTGACCGCCTACCAGGGCAAAGCGCTGATCAACTCGGTGACCGGCGAAGACGAGCGGCTGGAGGTGGTTCTGCCACTGGCCAAGAAGCATGGGGCGGCCGTGATCGGCGTCGCCAATGACGAGACCGGCATCTCGCAAGACCCGGATGTCCGCTTCAAGGTAGCCGAGAAGATCGTGCAGCGGGCCGAGGCGTACGGCGTGCCGCGTTCCGATGTGCTGATCGATCCACTGGTGATGCCGGTGGGCGCAGTGCCGGTGGCTGGCGTCTCGGTCTTCCGCCTGGTGCGCCGGCTGCGGGACGAGCTGGGGGTAAACACCGTGTGTGGCGCTTCGAACGTCTCGTTTGGTCTTCCGGGCCGCCCGGTGCTGAACATCACCTTTCTGGCGATGGCCATCGCCGCCGGCCTGACCAGCGCCATCACCAATCCACTCGACGAGAGCATCCGGCAGACAATCCTGGCCTGCGATGTGATGATGGCCCACGACCCGAACTGCGCCGCCTGGCTGACGGCGCAGCGCCCGGCGGGCGCTGCCGGAGACGACCGCGCCGCGCGGCGGGAGCGGCGCCGGCAGGAGCGTACCGGCGGCTAGCCGGGCAGCCTTCGTCCGATCCGGTCATGCCCGAATCAACAGCCCCGGCCACGCCGGGGCTGTCTGCTTGGGGTCTTTCCGGGTCACGCCCGGCCAGAACTGGCTATCAGGTGAACCCGCCCGGGTCGGCCATGAAGCCGCAGCGTGGGCACGCCAGCTGAATCAGGCCGTTGTATTCGAGCTTGGCCTTCTTGCAGCGCGGACAGCGATCGCCCTGGCGCAGACAGCGTGTGCGCTGGCGCCGTGGCCTGCCGGAGCCTGCTCTTGCCTGGGTCGGCTTCACCATTGCATGCTAGCGCCGAGCGGCCGCAGGGTAAAGGCCCATCCGCTTCGCTCCAGCCTACTTGCGCAGTCGTTCGCCCTTCGGGTCGTAGAGCACATCGGCGGTCACGACTGCGGGTACCAGGCTGCCAAAGACCTCGACCTCAAGCTTCGTGCCCTCGCTGGCCAGCGCGGTGGGCAGGTAGGCATAGGCGAGGTTCTTGCGCACCGTGTAACCGTAGCCCGTGCTGCGCAGACGGCCGACAACCTCGCTCCCATTCAGCACGGCCTCCCCGCCATACAGGGTGAGGAAGTCATCCCCGCCGACGGTCAAGGTCACCAGTTTCTCCGTGACACCTTGCTCCTGGATGCGGACGAGCGCCTGGCGGCCGTTGAAATCGCCCTTGTTGAGACGGACGCAGAAGCCCAGCCCGGCCTTGTAGGGATCTTCGAGCATGGTGACGTCCAGGCTGTAATAGCGGTAGCCCTTCTCCAGGCGCAGGCTGTCGAGCACCTTGTAACCACCGGGTTCGATGCCGTGTTTCTGGCCGGCGGCGAAGAGCGCATCCCAGACGAACACCGCCTGTTCGGCCGGGACGTAGAACTCCCAGCCAAGTTCGCCGACGTAGGTTACGCGTTGGGCGAGAGCCTGGGCGCCGGCGATGTCGATGGTCGCCGAGCTCATGTAAGGGATGGCCGCGTTGGATACATCGCTGCTCGAGGCGGCCTGCAGAACCTGGCGGGCTTCTGGTCCCCACAGGCCGAGGGTGGCGTAGGCCAGCGTGGCGTCGGTGATCTCGACCGGGGGATCGTCCGGCCGGACGGCCATGCGGATCAAGCCCAGGTCGTTGCCGATGAAGTTGGAGCCGGTGACGACGCGGAAGTGGTCCGTGGCGAGGCGAGTGATGGTGATGTCGGCTTCGACGCCGCCGCGGCTGTTGAGGAACTGGGTATAGACGGCTCGGCCGACGGGCACGTCGATCTGGCTGTCGGCCAGGCGCTGCAGCACGGGCAGGGCGCCCGGACCGCGGAGCTCGATCTTGCCGAACGATGACATGTCAAACAGGGCGACCCGTTCACGGCAGGCCTGGTGCTCGCGCCCGACGCGCTCGAAGTACGGCGGACGTTCCCAGCCCCACTGACGCTGATCGGCGCCCGCGCGGCGCCAGGGCTTCCCTGGGTCGAAGTAGTTAACACGTTCCCAGCTGTTCTTCTCGCCGAACACCGCGCCCAGTTCCTGGCAGCGGCCATAGACCGAGCTGACACGGCGCGGCCGGGCCCACTCATTCTCATCGTGGGGATAGCGTAGCAGGTAGTAGTACTTGACCCCCTCGCGAGTGCGCTCGGCGGCGAAGGAGGGGTCGGCGTAGGATTGGCCAAAGCGCCAGGCATGGAAGCCGAAGATGTCGAGCGACGGTTCGCCCTCGATCATCCACTCGGCCAGCACCTTGCCCATTCCGCCCGCCCCGCCGTATCCCTGGAGCGACAAGCCGTTGGCGCACCACATGCCGCGCACGCCGGGGAGCGGCCCCAGCATGGGTCGGCTGTCGGGGGTGTAGGCGCCGGGGTGGCAGACCAGGCTGATGATCTCCGCCCGTTCCAGGTGCGGAATGCGGCGAATGGCCCCTTCCAGAAGCGGCTCGAACCGATCATAGTCGCCCGGGAAGGCATGGCCGGTGTGTTCCCAGGGAACGCCGTCCAGCCAGCGGACCCGCGGCTCAAGTTCATACCCTCCGACGACCAGCCCGCCGTTCTCTTCGCGCAGGTACACCAGGTTATCGGGATCGCGCACGCAGGGTGTCTCGTGAGGCAGTTCTTTCCCGGGCACGGCCTTCAGGGCGATGTGCTGATGGTCCACGGCGGTGGTCGGGATGTGCTGGCCGGCCATGGCGGCAACCTGGGGGCCCCAGATGCCGGCCGCGTTGACGACCAACTCGGTGCGAACGCTGCCCTTGTTGGTGAGCACCTTGCGGATCTGCCCGTCGCGGATTTCGAAGCCGGTGACGCGGGTGTCGGTGTGGATGGTGACGCCGAGCTCACGCGCCTTCCTCGCCAGTTCGGTCGTGGTCAGATAGGGATCAAGATGGCCGTCCCGAGGCAGGTAGATGGCGCCGTACAGGCTTTCCTTGGACAGCGTTGGGAAGAGCTGGACGGTCTCGTCGGGCGAGATGATATCCACCGCCAGGCCGATGGCGCGCGCCTGGCTGATGTTGCGCTGTAGTTCCTTGAACTGGGCCTGGCTGGAGGCCACGCGCAGGCTTCCGACGTGGGCGATCAGGCCGAGTTCGCTGAACAGGTCGATGCTGTACTTGCGGATCTGCATCAGGGTGGGCGAGGTGTGGAACTGCGTAACCAATCCTGCGGCCCACCCCGACTCGCCGCTGGCGATCTCCCCCTTCTCGAGCAGCATGGTGTCGGTCCAGCCCATCTTGGCCAGGTGATAGGCGACGCTCACACCCATGATTCCGCCGCCGATCACGACGACGCGGGCTTGGTCCTTCATGCAATCCTCCGGGGGGCCACCAGAAATGAAACCAGGTTGCGGCCCCCTGCTCTCTCACCTCCGCTCCGAATCGCGCAACGCAAGTGAGACAGCAGGGGGCCGGAGGGCAGACGCCCTCCGGCCCGAAAGGTGACGACGGAGGAGATTCTACTCAGGCGGGATCTCCTTGAAGGCGTAGTCGACGTTGATGCCGCGCCGCTTCTGGGCGGACTTGGCAACGAAGTACCAGATCGCCGAGACGGCGATGATCCCGAACACCACCGTGTAGGCCAGCGTGCTCACCAGCCCCAGCTGTGGGAAGATCAGGTAGCTGGCGACCATGGAGAAGCCGAAGACCGCACCCAGGCCGCCGAGGATCGTCACCCACGGGACCTTCCCGAGCTTGTACTTGGCGCCGGGGGAGGCCTCGTAGATGTCCTTCGCCCGGTAGGGGAACACAGCGCCGGCCAGGGCACTGGCGGCAAACACATAGCCGCAGGCGAAGGTCACCCCCAGCGTCAACGCGTACCACTCGCCCCACAGGTTGTAGACCAGGATGACCGGGATGCTGAATAAGAAGTAGATCAGATGGGCGTTCACCGGCGTGTGCAGACGCTCGTCCACCTTGCTGACCCATGCAGGCAGCAGGCGGTCGAGCGACATGGCCACCATGATGCGGGTCACGCCGATGTAGCAGTTGTTGACGATCTGATGTGAGTTCATGATGTAGCCGAAGCCGATGAGGAGGACCACCAGGGGGCTGGCGGCCATGGCGACCGCAAGCATATTAGGCCAGAGCCAGAAGCCGGCGATCTTGGCCTCTTCAACCCCTCCCCAGTAGCCCGCCCCGGCCACGTACAGAAACTCGGTGCCAGCCGCCTTCTCAATTGCGGCGGCGAGCAGGGCCAGGAGAATGCCGGTCACGATCAGCGAGCCGACCAGGATGAAGGCCTGGTTCTTGAAGGAGCGGGCATCCTTGATCTCGCCGTTCTGCTCGGCCGAGTAGGTTGCCCACTGCAGGCTCGTCCAGGCGATGGGTGCCACGAGCAACGTGGCCAGCAGGCTGAACGGTGGGTTGGTGTCGATTCCCGCCGCCTGGGTTGCGGCCAGCGCCGTCTCGTAGAAGTTGGGGGCGTTGCCCGAAGCGACCGCGAAAGCGTTCAGGCGCTCGACGAACACCTCCGCCGGCGTGGTGAAGAGAACAATCAGCATTGTGCCGAAGGCCACCAGAATGGCATAGAACATCACGTATTGGACCTTGACGTAGTTCTTGAAGCCGGACACCAGCAGGAGCATGCCGATCAGGGCGTTGAGGATGCTGACGATGATGATCCCGGTCGAGGAGGTGAACCAGACGCCGATGGAGGACAGCCCGGGGTTGCTCATCGTGGCGCCCAGCCCGAGGAAGAGCGGGGCGAATCCGAGATACGAGAGCAGCCAACCGGAAAGGGCGACCCACTGCAGGATCCAGATCACGAAACCGGACATCAGCAGCGTGAAGCCCCAGAACCCGCCGAAGGCACGGCTCTGAAACACGTAGTCCCCGCCGGAGCGCGGCAGAGCGGTCGACAGCCAGACGTAGGCGAGGGCAATCGGGATCTCGAGCAGCATGGCCAGCAGGATGCCCCACACCAGCTTGCCGCCGGGAAGGGCACCGGGAGCCCAAAGATACGTCCACGGGAAGATCAAACCCATGGTCAAGATGTTGTATACGAATGCCGAATACGGGGACATGACCCGGACGAGGCCGGACGCCTTGCGGGTAAAGACCTCAGGGACCGAAGCAATCGCAGCCATCTTGGTTTCTCCTCTATGTCGTTGTTCGTTTTGCAGAGTCCGCGACTGTGCCACTCAGGCGGTATTCGATGGGCACCTCCTCCTTTGGCGATTGGGTTGCTAGCCCGATGTCAGTTGGTAGCCTCCCACCTGGCCGTGGCTCAGGTTGGCGAGGAATCCTCGCAGAATGCCTTCTCCATACTCGCTGCCCGGGTTGACGGTAATCGTCGGTCCGATCTTGACAATCCCAGCAGACTCATGGATGTGACCATGCAGGCTCAGCATGGGGGAGTAGGTCTCTATGGCGCGGCGGACGGATTTACTGCCGGCGCCGTGCATGACCATCTGGCCGGCCTTGACAATCGGTGCTGGCGGGTCGGCGTCCCAATCCAGCATCGGGCAGCGGTCGAGGGTCGAATCGTTCGGGGGATCGTGGAAATTGAAGATGGCCTTACTTGGGTCCGGCACCTGGGCGGCCATCTTCTCGATCTCCACCCACAGCTCCTCTTCGGACACCTCGCGCGGGGTCTTCCATGGAGTGGGTGTGCTCAACCCGATGCTGATCATCGTGTGGTCATCGTCGATTTGCACCATCTTGCCTTCACAGTCGATGATGCTCTGGGCACCCGCCTCCTGGATCACCGCCAGCACATCTGCGTAGTCGTCGTTGCCGCCGGTGACGTAGGCTTTGATTCCGGTCCCGGACAGGCGTTCCTCGGCGAGTTGGATCCATGCGGACAGCCGTTGACGGGCCAGGTCATGGAAGACGCGGTCGACGGCGGAGGGATCGGCGGCCAGCGCCCGATACTCTTCCTCGTCCATCACCTGGCTGTAGAAGCCGAGAAACCCGACACGGCCCTGTAGCGCCTTGAGCGCATCCTCGCCCTCGATGTGGTGAATCGTGCCCTGCAGGGTCGCCCGATACCGGCCTGCACCTTCGCGGATGATCGGGATCGCCATCTTGCCGATGATGTCGCCGCCCATGACCAGCACATCGGCACTATAGAACTTACCGGCGTTGAGGAACTTGCGCCAAGTCCGCTCCGACCCGTGGACGTCGGTGGCGAAGAACAGCTTGGTGAGCTTCTTATCGGCCTTCTTGCCAAGCAGGGGCATGTGCACTCTCCTCGCGCGGAACGAGTGTGGCGGCGTGATTGCGATCGCCGTTCGGCCTGGCCAGCACAACCTGTAGGCCGCGCGCCTCCAACTCGGTCGTCGGGCCGGGTTCCAGGCCGGCGTCGACTACCAGCCCGTGGATCTGATCCAGGCGGGCGATCTCATAGTTGGAGACCACGCCCCACTTACTGTGATCGGCGACGATGTACACCTGGCCCCGCGTGCGATCGACCATCAGCTGGCCGATCTCGGCCTCCTGGGTGCTGGGCGTGGTGACGCCGTACTTCAGGCTGATGCCATCGACACCGATAAAAGCCAGATCGGCGCCAAGCTGGCGCAGCATGTCGGCGGCGAAACGACCGACGATCGAATGGGCGCGGCCGCTGAACACCCCGCCCAGCAGCAGGATCTCCACTCCGGGCTCCCAGGGTTCGGCGGCGGCGCGCAAGTTGTTGGTCACCAGATTGACGTTGCTGAGATCGGTGCGGGTGCGCAGGTGGCGCAGCAAGGCAGCGGTGGTGGTGCCGCTGTTGACGAAGACCGTCATGTCGCTCTGCACCAGCGCGGCGGAAGCGCGGCCGATCCAGTCCTTCTGCTCGGGATGGGCACGGGCGCTGGCCGAGAACAGCGGCTCCGTCGGCAGCCGCTGGGTGAGAATGGCGCCGCCGTGGGTGCGCTCGGCGATTCCCTGGACTTCCAACCACTCCAGGTCGCGGCGCACGGTCGCCTCCGAGGCGCCGAGCAGGTCCACCAGGTCCGACAGGCGGGCGACGCGCTGCGCCTCGAGGTGGTCCTGGATCATCTGCCGACGCTGAGCGGGTATAAGCGCTCGGCTCACCGGGGGCGTCCTCCCTAGGACGGCAGTACCAGCGTGAATGAATGTGACTGAAGCAGCAGGAGCAACACGTCCATTATGAGGGATTTTGCTGGGTTTTGCAAGTTATGGGGTATAATGCGGGCGATTCAGCCCGTTTGGCTCCCCCCGGCAGAAGGACCTTGACACATGTCCAAACAACCCGTTGGCATGGTTCCGCAGGACCGGTCGGAACGAGCGCGCTTCGAGAACGAGGTGCAGCGCATCGTCGAAGCCGGCAACCAGAGCGGCGTGACGCTGCGCTTGCTCGGTTCGCTCGCCTTCCAGATCCACTGCCCGCAGTACGGCTATCTGCAGGAAAAGATGGGCCGCGCCTACACCGACATCGACTTTGCCGGCTACTCGCGCGAGAACAAACAGGTGCGGGCGTTGATGGACAGCCTGGGATATCACGAACAGCGCGAGGTGTTCGTCGTGAGCGAGGGCAGCCGGGCGATCTTCGAGAACGGCCGCTCGGACATGCATGTCGACGTGTTCTACGAGAAGCTCGACTTCTGCCATCCGATCCCGTGGGCCGGCCGGCTTGAGGTGGATTCGCCCACCATCCCGTTGGCCGAGATGGTGCTGGAGAAGATGCAGATTGTGAAGATCAACGAGAAAGACGTGATCGACACGATCATGCTGCTGCTGGAACACGACCTGGGGGAGAGCGATCAGGAAACCATCAACATGGGGCGTATCGGCCAGATGTGCGCCGACGACTGGGGCCTGTGGCGCACGGTCACCATGAACCTGGACAAGGTCAGGCTGCTGGCCCAAGGCTACCCTGTCCTCGAGGATCGCGACAAGGCGCGCGTCTCCCGCCAGGTCGCCGAAGCGTTGGTGCACATTGAAGCCGCACCCAAGACCAGGGGCTGGCGGTTGCGCGCTCGCGTCGGCGACCGGGTCAAGTGGTACAAGGACGTAGACGAAGTCGGCTGACCCCCAGAGCACGCCGCACGCGGCCAGCGGTTCCGCGCGCGACGGGCACGGCCCGCCGCGCCCGCAGGAGATAACCATGACGAAACTGGTTCGAGAGTTGATGCATCCGGGCATGATCACCTGCAAGCCCGATACCCCCCTGGGCCAGGTGGCTGTCCTGCTCGACCACCATCACGTGCACGCGCTGATCGTGGCCGACCGCGACGGGCGCCCACTGGGCGTGATCACCGACTTTGATCTGCTGGCGGCGGAGTGGCTTTCCACCGACCAGGAGAGCCTGGATGCGATGCGGCGCATGACGGCCGGCGAGCTGATGACCTTTCCGATCGACACCATCGATGGCAGAGCCGAAGTCT
>JBFYRF010000329.1:0-12212 GCA_041302385.1 Anaerolineales bacterium
CTGCTCTCGCTCAGCTCGAGCAGCCCTGATGAGACCACCCGGCGCAAGTGCGTCGAGTCCATCGGCTACTCCTCCCAGCCCGAGGCCGCCCTCGTGATCCAGCGCGCATTCGATGCCGGGACTGACGAATGGCGGGCTTCGGCGCTGATCGCCATGGGCCGCTCGGCCAATCCTGAATGGGCCGAGCACATTCTGCCCATGCTCCGCAGCCCCGCGCCGGTCCTGCGCAAGGAGGCGGCACGTGCCTGCGGCGAAGTGGAGCTCAAGGCGGCAACCGCTGAGCTGATCGACCTGCTGGAGGACAGCGACTCAGGCGCGCGTCGCGCGGCCATCTGGTCGCTGGGCCAGATCGGCGGGAAGGCGGCCTATCAGGCCCTTCAGCAGCTTGTGCGCCGCGAGGACGACCCGGACGAAGCCCAACTGGCCGAGCATGCGATCGAGAACCTGGCCTTTGTCGACGGCGCAGGACAGTTGCTGCTCTACGGACACGATGATGAACTGGACGACGAGGACGACGAGGAGTGACCGCGCTCCTGCGGCTGTTCGCCGAGAATCTGCTGCCGGTCTTGCTGGTCGCCGGCGTCGGCTTCGCATTGCAGCGCTTGCTCCGCATCGAGCCCACGCCGCTCTCGCGCGTCGTCTTCTACGCCGCCCTTCCGGCGCTGCAGTTTGAGCTGTTAGTCTCCTCCGACATTCCTCTGGAGGAACTTGGCCAGATGATGCTGCTGGCAACCGCCCTCATCGCCGGCATGGCCGCGATCGGCTTCCTCGTCAGCCGTGCGCTCCAATTGCCCGAGCAACTTGCTGCGGCCTTTGTCCTGAGCGTGACCTTCATGAACGCGGGCAACTATGGTCTGTCCGTGAGCCATTTCACCTTTGGTGCAATGGGCTTGGCCTGGGCGACGGTGTTCTTCGTCACCAATTCTATGCTCACCAATGCGGCCGGCGTGTACATTGCCAGCGTCGGACGCACATCGCCGGTCAGAGCTGCCGCCGGGGTGCTGAAGGTGCCCGCGCTGTACTCGATCCCCCTGGCCCTGCTCGTGCGCAACAGCGGGGTCACGGTCCCGCCCTTCGTCGCCCGGCCCATCGAGCTCCTGGCAACTGCCGCCGTCCCCATCATGCTGCTGCTGCTGGGCATGCAGATGGCCAAGGCAGGCATGCCCCAGCGCCGGGCACTCGTTGGCCTCTCGTCCGGCCTCAGGCTGATCGCCAGCCCCCTGCTCGCCTGGTTCTTGCTTCCGGCCTTCTCGCTCCCGATGCTCGCCGGCAAGGTCGCAGTGCTCGAGGCGGGCATGCCCACCGCGGTGCTGAATACGATCATCGCCAGCGAGTTTGACACTGAGCCCGGGTTTGTCGCCGGAGCGGTGCTGGTGAGCACCCTGCTCAGCCCGCTGACGCTTACCCCTATCCTCGCACTGCTTGGGGTTTGACCCACTTCCCCGGGAGGAACGTTGAGCGAAGAATCACGCGAGCTGCATGCCATCGTCTTCGGTCGCGTGCAGGGAGTCGGCTACCGCTACTTTGTGCTGGATCAAGCCGCAGCGCTGGGCTTGTCGGGCTGGACCCGCAACTTGCCCAACACGACGGTTGAGGTACTTGCCCAGGGCCGCCTGGATGCGCTAAACGGTCTGCTGGCGGCCTTGCACAGGGGCCCATCCGGCGGTCGCGTCGAGCGGATCGACAGCCAGTTGCGGGGCATCACCGAAATCTGCAACGGCTTCCGCATCACCCACTGAGCGGCGGTCCAGCGAAGCGACGGCGCTCGCCGATCCGCTCGGCAATGCCGCGATCCTCGCCGGACTCGCTGCGCCAGACCACGGAGTCGAAGCCACTGGCCGCCGACAGGCAACTGCACAACGCCGCCCCAATCGCCGGTTCCTCGCCCACGACTTTCAGGAAGTCCAGGTACTGACCCGCCTTCACCTGAGGCGAAACATCCGGCGAGGGGTTGGCGAAGGCCGTGATCACCAATCGCTTCCCAGGAAAGCGCTCAAGCACATGCTCATACCATCGCCCGCCACTCAGATCCTCCAGGGACTCATGGCTGTCAAAGTACGCGTGTACACCGATCCAGTCGGCCTGATCCGCGGCCGCTCCGGCCTGTTCGAGAAACCGCAGCGCCTCTGCCCGCCAGCCATCCACCCATCCGCCCGGGTCGAGCCCTGGGAAACCGAGGCGGACATCCGGATGCTCGGCCCGGATCGTGGCCGCAGTCTCGAGCCACCAGGCGGCGAACTCAGCACCGTCACGCCAGGCACGGTTCCACCCGCCGAACTGCAAGTTGGGCACGGCGCCCAATTCAAAGTCCCGGACCCCCTGCTGCAGCAGTCGCCCGACCTCCTGTGGCCCGCGCAGATGCGCGCTGGCCTCTCGAGCGTCAGGCCCACTGACCGGCGAAGGCACAGCGCTGATGAACATCATTCCCGGATGAATCCGCCGCAGCGCCCGCAGAGTCTCCTCGTTCTCCGTCAGGCTGACGCTTACTGCTTCCAGGCCGGCCCTGGCAACCAAGTCGAGATCCGCCGGCTGCAGCGTTCCACCCCATCGTCCGACCGCACCGACCAGGCAGCGCTCGGCCGGCCAGCCCTTGGCCTCAACCTGCTTGACACGGTAGCCATCTGGCCACACCAGGTAGGGGGTGGGGTCGATGATGTCCTTCGGATAGCGCGTCTCACCCCGCGCGGTAGCCCCGTCCCGCTTGAGCGTGAGGTGCAGGTGGGCCCCTGAGGATGCGCCGGTCGAGTCAGCCTTGCCAATCAGTTGGCCCGCTTTGACCTGATCGCCGAGAGTCACCAGCGGCTTGGCCAGGTGGGCGTACACGGTCTTGAAACCGTCGCGATGCCGCAGGCGAACGTGGATGCCGTAGGCATGCCGCTTCGCATCCCGGAAGACCTCATACACCACCCCGTCGAAGGCAGCGTAGATGTTGGTGTTGGTCAGTGCCCGCATGTCTACCCCCTCATGGCCGGGCAGGCCGAAGCGGTGGTAGATCTGGGGGTTGACGCCGAACGGCTGGGTGATCACCGGATAGTCGGTGGCCCACAGCAGGTAGAACGGACGCAAGCGCTGTCCGTAACGGTCCTTCGCCTCGATGCGCTTGCGCAGCTGCTTCCTCAACTTGTTCGGCGTTTCGGCCGGGACTCCGTCCAGGCGGATTCCCGGATAGCGCGTGTGGAACCAGGCCACGATATCCTGGCTCTCAGCATACGCGCCTGGCACCTCGGGGAAGGTGATCACCTGACGCGGCGACATGTAGCGCCCGGCGGTTGCGGGATCGGAAGTGAGGTTTGGGCCAAAGGCCAGCACGTATTCCTGACAGGCACGCACCCACTCCCAGTAGTCCTGGCGAGGCAGGAGCATGATCTGGAACTCAGCCATTCACCCAAACCCCCGTCATGAGAACCCCAGCCCGCGGGCCTTGAGCGAGACAAACTGCCCTTGGCCGACGATCAGATGATCCAGCACTTCGATATCCAGCAGCTTCCCGGCTTCGACCATGGCGCGCGTCAGTGCCACATCTTCGGGACTGGGCGTCGGGTCACCGCTGGGGTGGTTGTGCACGACAACCAGGCTCGCGGCGTTGGCGCGAATGGCTTCCCGGAAGACCTCGCCGATCCGCACACTGGCCGCATTCAAGCTGCCCTTGTACACCTCGACCATCCGAATCAGGCGGTTCCGCGTGTCACACAGCAGCACTCGCATGTGTTCCTGTTCCAGCGCCTGCATCTCGTAGGACACCAGCCGGGCAACGTCCTGAGGGCTCTGCAGCGCCGGGCGTTCCTCGGGCACCAGCGCCGAGATCCGTCTTCCGATCTCCATCGCCGCCTGCAGCTGGGCCGCCTTGGCCGGGCCTATCCCGCTCATACCACACAGCTCATCGAACGACATGCGCTGAACGCCACCGAGCCCCCCGCCGGAAGAGAGCATCATTTGTGCCAGATGGACCGCGCTTCTGCCACGCCTGCCGCTGTGGATAATGATCGCCAGCAGCTCCCCGTCGCTCAACGCGCCTGCGCCCAGGCGCTGCATGCGTTCACGCGGCCGCTCGGCCGATGGCATGTCGGCAATGCGGTGCACATCGTATCCGGCCATGGCATCCCCCTGCGGCACGGACCGCGCGACTATAGTGCAGGCAGTGTGCCCTGTCAACGCGCCACCGCCATCCCCGATCCACTCCACCCCCGCCAGCCATCCATCCGCGGCCTCGCCTCTGTGTCCCGGAGCTTGCACATCCTGAGCAACAATCCCCGCATGCTATAATCGCCCGCCGTAGGAGTCTGCAGAATGCCCTTCCAACCGAGCCTGGGGACGTTGCGCGACGCGCTGCTGTTCGGGACGGCGCTCTTCGGCGCCTTCCTCGCCGCCCTGTGGCTGGCCCTGGTGTTCTGGACCTACCGCGACCTCGCTCGCCGCAGTCAGGACCGCGTACTCCGCCTGCTCGCCGCCGGCGTGGTGCTGCTGCTCGGACCGCTCGGCGTGATCCTCTACCTGCTGCTCCGACCCGCATCAACGCTCGAAGAGGCCTACCAGCACGCGCTGGAGGAAGAGGCCCTGTTGAGCGAAATCGAGGCCAGGACCCAGTGCCCGGGCTGCGGCGCGCGCACGCTGTCGGAATGGCAGGTCTGCCCCGCCTGCGCGACCCGGCTGCGCCGCGCCTGCTCCGACTGCGGCAATCTGCTGGAGCTCGGCTGGCGCCTGTGCCCCTACTGCGCCGCTCCGGCGGCTGGCCGGGCCGACACCGGCACCGCCGGCCGCGAGACGCCCGCCTCGCCCCCCGCTTGATCTCGCCAGTCCATCCTGACGCGTACAAGCCGGCCGCTCTCCATGGTTCCCGGAAAGCCAGGCGTCCAGCGAATGGCAAAACCAACTGCGGGATCCTCCAGAAGTGGATCCCGCAGCATTCGAGTTGCTGAGCTGGCCTGGCCAGATCGCCTCGGCGCCCAGCCTGGCCAGTTTGGTCCAGGTTAGCTAGGCGCGGCGCAGCGCCTGCCAGCCGGCGTAGTGCCCGGTGTCGCCTAACTCCTCTTCAATGCGCAGCAATTGGTTGTACTTGGCCACCCGATCCGAGCGCGCCGGGGCGCCGGTCTTGATCTGTCCCATGTTCAGCGCCACCACCAGGTCGGCGATGGTGGTGTCTTCGGTCTCGCCGGAGCGATGCGAGGTCACGGCGCGCCATCCGGCGCGCTGACACATCTCAACTGCCTCGATGGTCTCGGTCAGAGTCCCGATCTGGTTGAGTTTGACCAGCAGCGCGTTACAGCTCCGCTCCTCAATGCCGCGGCGCACCCGCTCCGGGTTGGTGACCAGCAGGTCATCGCCGACCAACTGGATTCGCGAGCCCAGCTCGCCGGTCATCAACTTCCAACTCTCCCAGTCATCCTGGGCCAGGCCGTCTTCGATCGAGACAATGGGGTACTGGTCGACCCACGACTTCCAGTACTGAACCATCTGCTCACCGCTGAGCTCCTTGCCCTCGCGTCGCAGCACATAACGCTTCTTTGCCTCGTCATACAGCTCGGAGGCGGCAGGATCGAGCGCGATCGAGATCTGCTCACCCGCCTTGTAGCCCGCCTTCTCAATCGCCTCCAGAATCACCTCGACGGCCTCGGCGTTGGCCTTGAGCGCCGGAGCATAGCCGCCTTCGTCGCCAACCAGCGCGGTGTAGCCCCGCGCCTTCAGCACATCCTTGAGCGAGTGATAGACCTCCGCGCCCCAGCGCAGGCCCTCAGCGAAGCTGGGGGCGCCGAGCGGCATCACCATGAACTCCTGGGCATCAGTCGATTGCCAGCCCGTGTGGGCGCCGCCATTGAGGATGTTGAGCATCGGCACCGGGAGCAGGTGGGCATGCACGCCGCCAATGTAGCGATACAGCGGAAGCTCGAGCGAATTGGCGGCCGCCTTGGCCACGGCCAGGCTCGTGCCAAGCATGGCGTTGGCGCCCAGCCGCGACTTGTTCTTCGTCCCGTCCAGCTCGATCAGGGCCAGGTCGATCGCCCGTTGCTCGACTGCATCCCAGCCCAGCAGCAGTTCGGCGATGGTCGTGTTGACATTCTCCACCGCCCGGCGCACACCCTTGCCACGATAGCGGTCCTTCTCCCCGTCACGCAGTTCCAGCGCCTCGTGTACGCCGGTCGAGGCGCCTGAGGGGACCGCCGCCCGCGCCCAGCTTCCGTCAAGCAGAATCACCTCGACTTCAACCGTCGGATTGCCGCGCGAGTCGAGGATCTCGCGCGCGGCAACGGATTCGATCATGCTCGTCATGGGGTTGAACTCTCCTTGGAGTGGACTTCGCCGCGATTATACCTGCCGCCCTGGGACCTGGATGTGAGCTTGGACATGCCGGCGCCCCGCTCTTCATCGCCCGGATCCCGGGTGCGCCGACCCTGCATGTTAGAATGCCGCCATGCCCGCCCCGGCGGTCTACCTCGATCACGCCGCCACCACCCCCCTTGACCCGAAGGTGCTCGCCGCCATGCAACCCTACTTCGCGGCGGAGTACGGCAACCCCTCCTCGATCCACGCGATGGGCCAGCACGCCGAGGCGGCCGTCGAGCGCGCACGCTCCGAGGTCGCGGCGGTATTGCGCTGCCCGACGCAGGACGTGATCTTCACCAGCGGAGGCTCCGAGAGCGACAACCTGGCCCTGCGCGGCGCGGCTTTCGCCAGCCGGGAGCTGCGCGGCGCCAGGCGGGTGCTGACCACCCCGGTCGAACACCCGGCAGTGCTGCGCACCGCCGAGGCGCTGGCCCGACAACACGGTTTCTCCTTGGACCTGCTTCCGGTCGATCACTTTGGGCAGGTCGACCCGGACGACCTGCGCCGCCGCCTGACACCGGATACGGCGGTGGTCTCGGTGATCCATGCCAACAACGAGATCGGCACGGTCAATCCAGTCACCCATCTCGCCCGCCTGTGCGCCGAGCAGGGGATTCCGTTCCACACCGATGCGGTGCAGGCTGCGGCCCATTTGGACCTGCAGGAACTGACCGACGCGCCGGCGCTGATCTCAATCGGCGGCCATAAGCTGTACGGGCCGAAGGGGGTTGGCGTGCTCCGCTGCCCTTCCCAGATCCCGCTGCTGCCTGAGATCACAGGAGGCGGGCAGGAGCACGGACTGCGCGCCGGCACCCACAACGTTCCGCTGATCGTCGGCTTGGCCGCCGCGCTCAAGCTCGCTGCGGAAACGCGCCCCGTCGAGCATGCCCGCCACTCGGGCCTGCGCGACCGGATTATGTCCAGGGTCCTTGCGGAAGTCCCACAAGCCGTCATCAGCGGACACCCGTTGCAGCGTCTGCCGAATCATGCCTCGTTCTGTTTCCACCAGCTCGACGGCAATGCTCTCGTCGCAGCGCTTGACCGCAGCGGTTATGCCTGCTCGTCGGGATCGGCCTGCAAGACCGGCGACCCGACTCCCTCCGGCGTGCTGCTGGCGCTAGGGCTCCCGCCGGCGTGGGCCCTGGGGTCGCTGCGAGTGACCGTCGGCCGCTCCACGCTGCCGCAAGAGGTCGACGGGTTCCTGTCCGTCCTGCCGGCAGTGATCCAGGCCGTGCGCTCAGCCGGGGGCAACTGAGGCCATGCCTCGGGTCGTGGCGATCGCCATGAGCGGCGGCGTGGATAGCTCGGTCGCCGCCGCTCTCCTGACCCAATCCCAAGATCATGTGTTCGGATTGATGCTCCGGCTATGGGCGGACCCCCATCAGGGCCCGAACCGCTGCTGCTCGCCCGTCGACGTGGAGCGTGCGCGCCAGACGGCCGCCCAGCTCGGGATCCCGTTCTACATGATCGACGCCCAGCAACCTTTCCTGCAGGAGGTGGTTGAGCCATTTATCCGTGGCTATGCGCAAGGGGTCACGCCCAACCCCTGCATGAGCTGCAACCGCCTCATCCGCTGGGGCTTCCTCCTCCGCCACGCCCAGGCCATGGGCGCCACGCACCTCGCCACCGGGCACTACGCCCGCACCGCCCTGCGCGACGGTCACTGGCACTTGCTGCGCGCCCGCCATCCTGACAAAGACCAGTCCTACGTGTTATCGGTCCTCAGCCAGCAACACCTCTCCCATGCACTCTTCCCGCTCGGCGAACTGACCAAGAACGAGGTCCGCCAGATCGCTCGCCAGCGCGGCCTGGCCGCCATGGATCGCCTCGACAGCCAGGACCTGTGCTTCCTCGGCGGCTCCGACTACCGGGACTTCCTCGCCAGCCGGGTCCCCGAGGCCTACCGGCCCGGACCGATCCTCAACACACACGGAGAAACCCTCGGCGCCCACAGCGGCCTGGTCGGCTTCACCGTCGGTCAACGAAAGGGCATTGGACTGTCGGCCTCATCCCCGTTGTATGTGATCGAGAAGCGAGTTGCCGACAACACCTTGATCGTCGGCCCGCGCACCGAGCTTGCACGGTCCACCTTCTCAATCGGCGAGTTGGGCTGGGTGTTGGACCCGCCCCGCCCGGACGCGCCCGACCTGACCGTCCAGGTCCGCTATCGCTCGCGCGAACTCCCGGCTACAATCCAATGGTTAGACTCCTCCCGTGCGCTGGTTCGGGCTTCTGCGCCGGTGGCGGGAGTCACGCCCGGGCAGGCAGCGGTCTTCTATCGCGGCGAGGAGTGCCTGGGCGGGGGAATCATCCTCTGATGACACTGCAGAGTATCTTGCTCGGCTTCGTGATTGCCACTGCCTGCGGGGTGCTCTTCCACTTCGTGCGCGGCGGGCCGGTTTCGCGCATCGGCCTGTACCTGCTTGCCGCCTGGATCGCATTTTGGGCCGGCCAGCTCCTCAGCCTGCTGACGGGATGGACGTGGGGTCGGCTCGGCACACTCAACCTCGTGCCCGCGCTCACAGCAACCTTCATCGGGCTGCTCGCCGCCAGTGTGCTCGCCGGCAGCCCTGGGGGCTGGAAGCGCTTGCTCGAGCTGCACGACGAGCCGCCAGAGGACGATCTGCACTCTTCCGGCGGCGGTCGTCTGAGGTGACTCACGCAGTTGATCTCCGCAGCCCCGCCCGCCGCTCCAGGTTCCGCCTGGGTGGCAGGCAGTGCACCCCGGCCATCTCCTTGGCGATCCTTGCGCTGTTCGCCCAGGCCTGCGCCCCTGCGGTCACGCAGCCCCCACCCGTTACCCCCACCTTCCCACCTCCGACCGCCACGCCAACCCCAGAACCTCCCTCCGTACTGCTGGTCCAGCCGGACGGCACCACCCCGGTTGATGACGGGCTGGCAGCGACCATCGCCCAACTGGCTGAAGAGAGTGGTCTGGTGCTTGTCACCGCCACCGAGGTGGCGCCAGGCGAGGTATCGGCGGCCACCCTGCACGTAATCGTCGAAGGGGTCGATCCCGGATTGTCAGCTCTGGCGGTCGCGCGCCCCGACCTCGAGATCTTCGTCATTCAGTCCGGCCAGGTAGACCGCTTGCAGCCCGAACTCCCAGTGCCCGGCCGCGAGTTCGAACTGCGGCGCGCCTTCTCGGCGGGGTACGCCAGCTCCCTGCTGGCGCCGCAGTGGCGCATCGGCGGAGTCCTCCCCGCCGAGCCCACAGACGCCCATTCGGCGTTCATCCAGGGGGGAATCTTTGGGTGTGGCTTGTGCAACCCTCCCTATCCCCCCTATGCCGACTACCCGCTGGTCGAGATCAGCCAGTCCGAGGCGGAGACGCTGAGCGCCATCGAGTCGCTCGCTCAGGTGGGCGTCAGTGCGCTGTACCTGGGGGAAGGCCTCGCAACTCAGGCGGCAGTGCAAGCGGCGGCTGAGCGAGGCATGCTGGTCCTGGGAGCCGATCTGCCACCGCAGGCACCCTCCGGCACCTGGGCCGCCTCCATCCGTCCCGATCTGGGGGCGGCGCTGCGCACGATTTGGAGCGCCGATGCAGATACCGTCGCCTCCGTAGTGGCACCCTTACGCCTGGAAAGCACCGACCCGGACGTGTTCAGTCCGGGCCGCCAGGATGACGTAGAGCGCCTGTTCGCGCAGCTTGAGTCAGGCGCCGTGCGCATCCTGCTCGATTCCTAATCCCCTCGCCGGCTGCTAGCCCTCGACGACCTCGACAACCGTGCCCTCACCCATCCCAACCGTCTTATCCCCCGGATCATACGGTACGTGTGGGAGCGTCCAACGGAACACCCACTTGGCATCGTCGGGCCTGGCGTTGACGCAGCCATGCGACATCGGCTCCCCGTAGTTGTTATGCCAGAATGTCGAATGGATCGCCACCCCGCCGCCAGTGAACAGCGTCGTCCAGGCGATGCCGGGGAGGTCATACCCGCCGCCTGTCGTGCCGCCGCTCATGTGAAGCGAAATCGGCTTGCGCCAGATCAGGTGGGGCCCCAAGGGCGTGGCCCACTTCTCGACCGGCTTGCCCTCCGCATCGAATTTGGCTCCCGAGGAGATGCGGCAGTAGTACACCTCGCGCCCGCTCTCGAAGCAACAGAGTGACTGCCGGGTCAGATCGACGATCACGCGCTTCTGCTCCACATCCGGTGAGATCGGCGCGAGCTCATCGTCGCTGATCGGGCGAAAGGCGGTGGCTTCCGCCCACAGCAGGTCGCCGTAGCCGTAGCGCTCGTTGACCCGGTATTCAACCCGGCCCTGCTGCTCCTGGATCTGGTCGATCCACACGACCTGGCGGTAGTACAGGCGCGGGTTGGTCGCCTCGCGCAGGTAAGGCGATCGCGCCGGCGGGTTCGCCAGGCGGACATCGACAAAGGGCACCGTGACCTCGGCCCACATCCCAGGCCCCAGGCTGGTTTCGCGCAGGGCCGTGACCGGTTGGTTCGGCTGATTCAACACTGGCTGCATGCGCGAGGCCCAGGCGTACCCACCTTCGGTTTCCACCCAGCGCTGATTCACGCTCCAGCGGAACGAACCGGCGACCTCAGACAGCCAGGGGACCACCGCGTCGTCGTACAGCCGGCCAACTTCCGGACTGTCGTAGTCGGGTCGGGCACGCAGCACCACGCTGCCGGAAACCACGCGTCCCAAGCGCGGATAGTCAGGGAACTGCGCTTGGGCGCGGGCGGCGGCCGGTCGCAGCAGCAGCCCGGCCGCGCCGATCGCCGTCCCCTTCAGAAAGCCTCGTCTCGAAAGATGCGTCATCGGAACACACTCAGGCTGCCAATTAGACCACACCCGCTCCGCGATGCGCGCCCATAGGTCGTATGATCTCGGTGATCCCGTTCAACACGCCTATGGTACAATTCGTACGCTATGGCTCTCGATAGTGATCTGACCCTCCAGGAAGCACCCGCGGAGAAGCGATCGCAAGCCAAGAACACCGCCATTCTGGTGGGGGCGATCGCCCTGGCGCTGCTGCTTCTCGTGGCATTGCTCCTGGCGATCTCGTTCATGGTCAGCAATCCCGCCACCACTGAGACGCTGCGCGATGTAGCCATTATCCTGCTCGCCCTCGAGGGCTTCCTGATTGGGCTGGCGCTGATCGTGCTGATCGTCCAGCTCGCCCGCCTGACAGTGCTGCTTGAGAACGAGGTCAAACCGATTCTCGAGTCCACCAATGCGACGATCAGCACGCTGCGCGGCACGACGACCTTCCTCAGCAACAACCTGGCCGACCCGGTCATCCGCGCCAACAGCGCGGCCTCCGCAGTTCGGCGTGCGCTTGAGCTCTTACGTCTCATTCGCTAACCCGCAATGCCTATTCCAGAGGAGGTGAAAGATGTCTGATCGAGGAACCGAGCTCCCTGCCTTTTTCATGGGGGTCCTGTTCGGGGGCCTGATTGGCGCCGTCGTGGCGATCCTCGTTGCGCCGCAGTCGGGGGTCCAGACCCGGCAGATGATTCGCGACAAGAGCATTGAACTGAAGGACCAGGCGGCCGACTACGCCCAGGCGGCCGGCCAGAAGGCCGGCGAGTACGTCCAGGTCGCCGGCCAGAAGGCCCAGGAACTCGGCACGAAGAGCCAAGTCCTGATCGATGAGCAAACCGCCAAGGTCACGGGCAAGCCCAAGACCACCTGAGCCTGACCGCGCATTCGTCGAAGGCCGAGACTTCTCGTCCCTCACCAGAGTGAGATCAACGGCGCTGCCCAGCGCGGGCAGCGCCGTTGCTGTTGGCCATATCCGGGCGTTGGCGTTGCTTCGATCGGTCAGTCGCGATTGAGGATCTCTGCGATCGCCTGCGCTAGGCAATCCGCCACATCGCCTGCCAGCACGCTGGCGGTCGACCCGATGCCCGCTGCCGCCAGCTCCCCCGCCTTGCCGTGCA
>JBFYRF010000331.1:0-3369 GCA_041302385.1 Anaerolineales bacterium
ATGCCCGAGGTCATCACGACCGGGATGCTGGCCACTTGCGGGTCGTCTTGCAGGCTACGCAGCAGCCCCAGTCCGTCTCGTCCCGCCAAGAACACATCCATCAGGATGGCATCTGGCCTGCGAGCGCGCACGGCCGGGAGCAGATCCACGCCCCCCGCGCCATCGATGGTCTCAAAGCCTTCCAACTTGAGCAGCGAACCTAACAGGCCGATCATTGTACGATCGTCGTCGACCAGCAAGACGGTCGGCATCAGCTACCCCGCTTGCGCGTGGAGTTCTCCTGCCGACCCTTGGCGGGCTGGGGCGCGGGGCGGTCCGCCGCTGGGAGCGAAGGCGAAGATCGCGACTTTGTGGCGCGCACGCCCGCCTTGCGCTTGGCTGCCGGACGCTTGCGTCCGGGGAGGGCGACCGGCTCCAGGCTGGCCTGCAGCACTTCGCCTACCGTGTCGACCAGGATGAACTCCATCTCGCCCCGGATTTCTTCCGCCACATCATCCAGGTCCGCTTCATTGCGGCGCGGCAAGATCACCCGGCGCAATTCGGCGCGATGGGCGGCCAGCACCTTTTCCTTCACGCCCCCGATCGGCAGCACCTTGCCGCGCAAGGTGATCTCGCCAGTCATGCCGACATCCGAGCGCACCGGCCTTCCGGTGGCCAGCGAGGCCAACGCCACCGCCATCGTCACGCCTGCCGACGGCCCGTCTTTGGGCTGGGCGCCGGCAGGGATGTGCAGGTGGATGTCATGCGTCTTCCAGTACGACTCGTCGATATCCATCGAGCGGGAGACCGAGCGCACATACGACATGGCAGCCCGCGCCGATTCCTGCATCACCTGGCCCAGCGAGCCGGTGAGCAAGAAGTCCTTGCCGCCAGGCATGGCGGTGGCCTCGATGAAGAGGATGTCTCCGCCGCTGGGCGTCCACGCAAGGGCGGCAGCCACGCCCGGCAACGAGGTCCGTTCGGCCAGTTCCTCGGTGCCGAAGAAACGGGGCTTGCCCAGCAGCCCCGCGAGCTGGGCGGCGTCGACCATCACTGCGGCGGATTTGTGTTCGGCGACCTCGGTGGCCACCTTGCGCGCCACGCGGCCGATCTCGCGTTCGAGGTTGCGCACGCCCGCCTCGCGCGTGTAGGAGCGAACAATCCCGCTCAATGCGGCGTCGGTCAGACTGAGCTCTTCCGGCGCCAGACCGTTCTCGCGCAGCTGGCGCGGCACCAAGTAGCCTCGGGCAATGGCGATCTTCTCCGACTCGGTGTAGCCCGAGATCTGGATGACCTCCATGCGGTCGAGCAGCGGCGCCGGGATCGTCTCCAGCCAGTTCGCCGTGGTGATGAACATCACCTGGGACAGGTCAAAGGCCACTTCCAGGTAGTGATCGCGGAACTCCCGGTTCTGCTCGGGGTCCAGGACTTCGAGCAGCGCCGAGGCCGGGTCGCCGCGGAAGTCCTGGCCCAGCTTGTCGACCTCATCGAGCATGAACACGGGGTTGCGCGACTCGACCCGGCGCAGCGCCTGCAGAATCCTTCCCGGCAGAGCGCCGATGTACGTGCGGCGGTGACCGCGGATTTCAGCCTCGTCGTGCACTCCACCCAGGGAAGCCCGAATGAACTTGCGGTTCATGGCGCGGGCGATCGAGCGTCCAAGTGAGGTCTTGCCAACGCCCGGCGGACCGACAAAGCACAGAATCACACCCTCGCGCTCGCGCCGGATCTCATCGGCCGAGGGTGCTTCCTCTTGTCCCTTGCGCTCCAGTCGCAGTTTGCGCACGGCCAGGTACTCGAGGATGCGCTGCTTGACGTCCTGCAATCCAAAGTGGTCCGCGTCCAGCACGGACCGAGCGTGGGCCAGGTCGAGGTTGTCCTGGGTGGTCGCAGACCAGGGCAATGAGACCAGCCAGTCGAGGTAGGTGCGGATGACGCCGTACTCGGCGGCCGCCGTCGGCAGGCGTGCCAGCCGGTCGACCTCACGCCGAGCCTGCTTCTCGGCCTCCTCCGGTAAGCCGGCTGCCGCCAGCTTTTGGCGAAACTCCTCGGCCTCGGCCGTCTGCTCGTCAGTCTCGCCCAGCTCGCGCTGAATGGCCTTCAGTTGCTCGCGCAGGAAGTATTCGCGCTGTACCTTCTCGATCTCGGTTCGCGCCTCCTGCTGAATCTGCTGACCGAGCGACAGCACCTCCACCTCGCGTCCAAGCAGGCTGTTCAGCCGCTTGAGCTTGGCCAGCGCCGAGTCCTCCTCGAGGATGGTTTCGGCCTCGTCCAGGTCCATGCGCTGGTAGTTGGTGATGGTGTAGGCGACGTGGAGGGGATCCTCCAGCATCAGCACGCTGGTGATGATCTCGCGCGGCAGCGCCGGCGCCAACTCAGCGATCTTCTGGAACTGATCCTTGGCGGCCCGAACCTGGGCCTCCATCTCCAGGCCGGCTTCAACGGTCTCGGGAGTCAGAGCCACCCGCGCCTTAAGGTAGGGCTCCAGCGAGGTGACCTCTTCCACTCGGAAGCGCGCCAGGCCATGCACGATCAAGCGGATGGTCCCGTCGGGGGCGCGGAACAGGCGCTGGATCATGCCCACCGTGCCGTAGCCATACAGGTCGGAAGGCCCGGGCAGGTCCAACTCAGGATTGCGCGAGGCCACCAGGCCCAGCAGGCGTGAGCCGCCGGCAACCTCGTCCACCAGGGTGATCGAGCGAGGCTGGCCGATCGTCAGCGGCACGGCGGTGTGCGGGTAGACCACCAGTCCGCGCAGCGGAAGGATGGGGAGCTCCTTGGGGATATCGGCCGTCAGCAGCGATTCCCCGTGCGCCTCGTCGGCTTCCCCTTCCTGCTGGACGGGAATGATGGAGGACTCGCTCTGCGGCCCCGGCGATTCGTCGAGCGAGCGGCGTTCGGCGTCGAATGGCATCGGTTCCAGCATCGCCGGCTACCCTGTAACGCGCACGGAGGTCGGCTTGGTCTTGGGAAGCGTGACCTTCAGGAAGCCGTCTGCGTACACGGCCGCGATGCGCGCCGGGTCCACCGACCCAGGAATGGCGACAGCGGTCTCAAATTCGCCGTAGGCAATCTCCATCTGGTGGTAGGCCTTCGACACGCTCGAGTCACTGCGGCTGCCTCGGACATGGAGCACGCGGTTCTCCAGGCTCACCGCGAACTCGCCCCCTCGCATCCCGGCGACCTCGACCATCACGACGTACTCGTCATCGCGCTCGAAGACATCGGTTGGGGGGCGCCAGATATGCGCCCCATGCCTTGTCTTCCAAACGCCGCTGGCATCACTGGGGAGACGCCAAGGCTCATCCTCAGGCCCGTACAGGTAGGCCGGAGCATTGGGCACAGGATCTTGTTGATTCATGGGGTTGGCTTCACTGCCTGTGGCGAGGA
>JBFYRF010000007.1:0-4274 GCA_041302385.1 Anaerolineales bacterium
GCGCCTTGTATTCGAGGGTGTTCTTGTCCGGTGCGATGAGGATGCGCGGGATCAGCGAAACGTATTCGGGGGGCAGGCGAAAGGCGGCAAGCTCGGTGGCGAGGTGCGCCTGCTTTTCTGCAGCGATGCGTTTCTTCTCCAGGCCGGCCTTGGCTGCCGCCAGCGTCTCGGCAGGTGCCGGACGGTAGCGGCCCTTGCCGCGCTTGTGGAAATAGATTGGCGAGGCGTGCAGCTTCTGCAGCAGCGCTACCGATTCCGCCGGACGCGGTGCATGGCCGTAGTACTCCTGCGCCAGTTGCTCGAATCCGAACTCCTCGCTGCCGGCCGCTTCCCACAGGAAGTCGGCGTCAAGCTCGGCGCCCAGGGTCTCGGCTTCGCTCATCACCTCGCTCGGCGCGGGCGTGGCAAAGCGCAGCAGGATGTTGGCGGTCTTGATCTTGCTGCGCTTGCCCGAGACGGTCTCCACCTGCGCCGTGGCTTCGGTCTCGGACAGGATGGAACCGGCCTTGAAATGGCCGTCTTCTTCAAAAATGAGGTGCATCAGAAATCCAGGATGGTGGGCAGGTCGTCGAGGAAGCGGGTGTAGCCGTGGTCGCCTCCCTCGTGAACGATTTGTTCGCAGCCGCGGTAATAGTCGACTGCGGCACGGTAATCCAGCACCTCGTCGCCGGTTTCGACCAGCAGCAGATAGTGGCCGATACGGGTCGGACTCGGCAGGTCGAGCGTGTCCAGTTCGGCCAGGTGCTGCGGGGTGAAATCGTATTCCTCGCCGCTGGAGTAGTTCTTCTGCGGCCCGACGGCGTCGCGCAGCAGCAGGTTGGCGTGGACTGCGGGGTTGATCAGCGCGGCCTTGACCCGCCATTTTTCCGCCAGCCAGGTGGCGTAGAAGCCGCCCAGCGAACTGCCGATGAGCTTGACGCTGTCGGCAGGCTGGCCGGCGATCAGGTCTTCGAGCCGGGCGATGGCCTCAAGCGGGCGATGCGGCAGATCAGGGCAGGCATATTCTGCGCTGCGCCCGCGCTCATCGAGCCAGGCTTTGAGCTGCTGCGCCTTGCCGGAAAGCGAGGAGGAGTTGAATCCGTGGATGTAGAGGATCATGCCGGCCGATTTTACCGGCCAGCCATGGATTCCAGAAATCGACTGCAGGCCTCAGTCGTCGAAGCAGTAGAAGTCGGCCTTGGTCACGCCGCAGTCGGGACAGCTCCACTCTTCGGGGATGTCCTCAAAGCGTGTGCCGGGCGCGAGACCGTGATCGGGATCACCCAGCGCTTCATCGTAGACGTAGTCACACACGGCGCAGGTCCACTTGCGAAAGTACTGGGCAAATTCAGCAGCGGGAGAGGCGGTAAGATTCATGATGGCAGTTTCCACGCGTCGAGCGTGGCGAGCAATTGGTTGAAGATGACGTCCAGTTCGCTGCCCAGCACATCGAGCTGCGGGTTGGCGTAGGGCTTGAAGACTTCGACGGCCGGGCGGTAGGCGATCCAGGTCCTGCCATCGGCTTCATACAGATGAATGCGCAGCGGGATGTCGATGCCGGCGGCCTTCTCCGCCTTCCACACCTTGACGGCAAAGTCGGGGCGGAACACCTCGAGCACCTGGTCGGCCGGTACCTCGATGCCTTTCTTGGCACAGTTGGCCTGGCCGTTGGCGTGCGCGACCAGGCCCATCGGATAGGCGGCGATGGCGGCGATGAGCTTGTCCGCTGCCGCGGCAACGGAAAGGGACACTGCAAAGCGGATCATGCGACCTCCAGCTCCGGCTGATCCAGCGCGCAGGTGGCGGTGTCGAACTCGTGCAACTCCTTGCGCAGATGCTTGGTGGCCGGCGTGACGATGGCGATGAAGTAGGCTTCGCGCAGCCTGCGCTGGGCAGCGTTGTTGACCAGATAGCCCTTGGCGCCGAGGTGCAGCATTGCCGCATTGGCGGCCTTGAGGCTCAGTTCGCCGCCGGCCAGCCGCAGCGCCAGGGTATCCCTGACGTATGGGGCGCTGCCTTCGCGCTCGATCTTTTCGGCCAGCGCGTAGGTGGCGGAACGCGCTGAATCGAGTTCGGCCTGCAGTGCGTCGGCCTGCACGTCGAGGAAGCGGTTGACGTGACCGTGGGTTCTGTTGGAGCGTTTCATCATCGCCACGCAGGCGTCGATCAGGCCGAGGCCCATGCCCATCTGCAGCAGGATGAAGGCCGACTTGGTGCGCGAGGCGAAGGCGCTGAACTCGGCGCCGGGATGGCACACCACCTGTTCCTCGGGGAGGAAAGCGTTCTTGAACTGGCAGGCGAAGGTATTGGTGCCGTCCATGCCGATGAAGCGGGCGTTCTGCACCAGGGTCAGGCCAGGATGGTCGCCGCGTACCAGGCCGACCAGCAGCCCGGACTGGCCGGCCACCGTGGCGCCCATATGGAAGTAGTGGTCGATGCCGATGTTCGACACCCAGGGCAGGGTGCCATTGATCAGGTAGCCGCCTTCGACTGGAGTGGCCTTGAGGCGCGCTTCCTCGATGCCGACGCAGGATTTCATCGCGTTCGACTGACCGGTGCCGCCAAGCATCGTGCCGCTTGCCACTTCGGGCAGCACCCGTGTCTTGAGCGCGGTGTTGGGGCTGTTGACGAGATACCACTGCAGGGCGTACTGCGCCCACACCAGAAAGCCGGTCGAGACGCACTCCTTGGAGACTTCCTCGATGACCTGGATCGCATGCTTGAGCCCGCGTCCGCTGCCGCCCAGCTCCGGCGGGGTGAGGCTGCCGAAGCCGCCGATCGCCCCCAGCTTGTGCATGAAGTCCCTGGGGTACTGTGCATGGATGTCGATGTCGACCACCTTGGGCCCGAGTTCGGCGGCGATGAGTTCGGCCAGATCCGGCAACACCTCGGTGCTTGTGTCAGGGACGGCGGGGGCGAATGCGGGTGCGGACATGATGCGCTCCTTAAAATTACGATCGGGTCAGGCCAGTTGGACGCTGACGTTCACCGGGTTGCGCAGGGTATTGGCGACCGGCGACCAGGCGTTGGAATGGGCGACCAGATCCTTCAGTTCTTCCGCGCTGGCGTCGCCTTCCAGATGGACCTTGACGCGCACGTCGGTGAAGCCAAGTTTCTTGATTGGGTCGAGGTCACCCACCCCCCACACCGCGGTGACGTTGATGTCGCCTTCGAGTTCGAGTTCGAGCTTGGTCAGCGTGATGCCGCGCGCCACGGCGTTGGCGTGCAGGCCGACCGACAGGCAGGAGCCGAGGGTGGCGAGCACTGCTTCGGAGGGGTTCGGCGCGGTGTCGTCGCCGAGCAGGTGCGGCGGCTCGTCGATGACGTGTGCCGGCAGATTGCGCACATAGGTCAGGTTGCGGAACTTGCTCTCGCACACGGTCCTGGCTTTCAGCGTGACGACCGACTGCGGGTTGGACTTGCCCTTGGTGGCGAGGGCCGACAGACCTTCGGCATCGATGGGCTCGAGGATGGTTTGGGTTTTAAGGGCAACGACTTCAGACATGGCATGACTCCTTCAGTTGGATTGATCGGGGATCCGATACGCTCTGTATTGCGATTCCCGTGCCAGCTCGGTCAAACAATGTCAAGTCACTGATATTAAATAGAATATTGTCGGTGTCACCACTTCATGGGTGCGGGTGCGCTAACAAATTGTCAACCTTTGTCAGACCATTTCCAGGCGCTTCATGCGGTAGTTCAGCTGGCGCAGTGTCAGCCCCAGCAGCTGCGCGGCGCGCGATTTGTTGCCATGGGTCTGCGCCAGCGCCTGCTCGATCTGCTGGCGGTCGTGCGAAGCAGCCGGCAGATACGGGCGCACCGTCCCGCCGGATGGCGGGCTGGGTAGAACGGATGCCTCGGGCGTGCCGGCGGCCTCGCTGCGTATGACGTGCTCGACCTCGCGTGCCGAGATGGCCGATCCCTCGGCCAGCAGCACCAGCCGCTCCAGCACATTGCGCAACTGGCGGATGTTGCCCGGCCACGGGTACTCGACCAGCCGCTCCATCGCTTCCGGCGTCAGGCCGACGTTGCGCTGGTAGCTCTGGCAGATGAGGTTGAGCAGGTGACGCACCAGGGGACGGATGTCCTCGCGCCGCTCGCGCAGCGCCGGCAGGCGGATGGGGATGATGTTGAGGCGGTAATAGAGGTCGAGGCGGAAGCGGCCGGCGGCGACCTGCTGCTGCAGATCGAGGTTGGTGGCAGCAACGATGCGCACGTCGATCGCCGTCTCGCGGCGGCCGCCGACGCGCTGCAGCGATCTTTCCTGCAGTACCCGCAGCAGTTTCACCTGCATC
>JBFYRF010000009.1:0-2717 GCA_041302385.1 Anaerolineales bacterium
GGGTTGTGTTCTGATGCTAGCACGACTCGCGGCAATGCTCCCGATGTGATTTGGAGCAACTTACCGGCCGATTCTCGGCCGCTGCGGTGCTGACCCTGGAGTGCCGGGGGATTTGGGCGGAGCCCCACCGGATGGGCCTCCCCTGTCCCGATCGGGTAAACCGGACAAAATAGCTCGCCTCAGCATGACATCCGGCACTGGGGAGCCCGTCGCCTCGGTCTCTATCATCGTTCAGGGAGAGGCCTCGGTCCGCAGGCCGGGATCGATCCTGCCGGGAGCCCTGGTTTCGCGTGGCACGTAGCGGGCCGGTACCGGGCAGGATGCCCACCTGCGATCCCTTGAGACGAGACCGCGGCTTCTGCCGAGCCGGCCCTGGTTGCTGGTGTTCAAGAACTGACCGACTCAGACCTGAGTGAAGGAGCCCACCATGCCACTCTTCTCCCCCCGCCGCTACCAGCCGCCGTTCTACCCCTACACGCGCGACAGCCTGCCGGTGCGTGCCTTCACCAGCTTCGAGCGTGCGACCAAGGGTGTGCTCTTTGGCTGCCGGATGTGCGGGAACTGCATCCTGCAGGAGACCGCCTTCATCTGCCCGATGTCCTGTCCCAAGGGCTTGCGCAACGGTCCCTGCGGAGGCTCAACGCCGGAGCACTGCTACGTCGATCCGACGCGGCCCTGCACCTGGTATCGCATCTATGAGCGCTCCGAGAAGCTGGGACGCACGCACATGCTGCTTGAGATCCAGGCGCCGGTGGATGGGCGCCAGGCGGGGCACGAGACCTGGCTTGACCTGGTGCGAGTGTATCGGGACAAGCACTTCCACATCAACCCGCTGGACTATGTGCGCGATCGGGAGCACTTCCAGGAAGAGTGGGATCGCTTCTTCTACACCGTGCGCCAGCCGGACTGGTGGCAGGGCGACGCAAAGTATCATGCGCCCGGCTATGCCGAGCCAGTTTCGGAGCTCGAACGCAGCCTGCGCGCCGGCCGCTTCACCGTGACCGCCGAGATCGCCCCACCCTTGACGGTCAACCTGGACGCCATGCTCAAGAAGGCGCACATGCTCAAGCCGTGGGTGACGGCCTCCAACTTCACCGACAATGCCTCCGCTTCGCCGCGCATGAGCAGCCTGGCTTCCGCCACGAAATGCCTGGAGGCCGGCCTGGAACCGGTGCTGCAGCTCCAGGCGCGCGATCGCAACCGCTATGCGATCGAATCCGAGGTCATCGGCGCCTCCGCCCTGGGCGTGCGCAACATCCTGTGCTTGAGTGGCGACCACCTGCGGTTGGGGCCTGGACCTACCCCCAAGCCCGAGCAGAACGACATGGATGCCATCCAGGTGCTGTGGCTGCTGCGACGAATGCGGGATGAGGGCCGCTACCTCGACGGGCGCGAGATCAAGACACCGCCCACCTACTTCCTGGGAGCAGCCGCCAACCCCTATGCCGCAGCCACCCGCTTTGAGGCAATTCGCGAGGAGAAGAAGGTCAACGCCGGAGCGCAGTTCATCCAGACCCAACCGATCTTCGACTACGGTCGCTTCACCGATTGGCTTGAGGCCGTCGACAAACGCGGCCTGCTCGACAAGGTCTACATCCTGCCGGGGCTTATCCCGCTCAAGAGCGCCAAGGCGGCCCACCTGATGGCCGAAGAAGTGCCGGGGGTTGTCGTCCCGCCAGAGATCGTCAAACGCATGGACGGTGCGGCCGACGCCAAACAGGAGGGGGTGGCAATCGCCCTCGAGATCATCGAGAAACTCCGCAACACGCCGGGCATCCATGGGATGCACATCATGGCCGTCCACTGGGAGGAGATCGTGCCGACCCTGATCGAGCAGGGAGGGCTGCCCCGACCGGAGCAGCAGCCGGCGCAGGCGGCCTGATCGGAAGCCCGGGTGTCGCAGCAGGATCCAGCCGCGTCGCGCGGCCCATTGCGGCATGTCATCCTGGCTTCCACCGGCCAGGATGTGGATCGTTGCGTCAACTGTTCCCACTGCGACCGTTTCGATCTCCCGGACATGGACCTGACCTTCGGGGAGATCTTGCAGGCGGCCGCCCGCGATGATCCTATCGCCCTGACCAACAGCACCCTCTGGGCCTGCGACGACTTGCTGCTCTTCTGCAGCGTTTGCCACAACAAGATCGACATCCCCTCCGTCATCCTGGCCCTGCAGCGCGAGGCCGCGCTGCGCGGCCTGGCTCCACAGGAGCAGTCATGAAGCTAGCCATTACCGGCAAGGGCGGCGTCGGCAAGACCACCCTCACCAGCCTGCTGGCATACGCCTTCCAGGACCTGGGCTATCGGGTGTTGGCCATCGACGCCGATCCCTCCCCCTGTCTGGGCGCGGCGCTCGGCTTCCCCGCCGACAAGCTCGATGGCCTCACGCCAATCGCGCAAATGGAAGCTCTGATTTACGAGCGCACCGGCGCCCAGCCGGGAACGATCGGGGGCTACTTCAAGATCAACCCGCGCGTCGACGACCTGCCGGATCGCTTCTCCGCCGAGCACCGCGGCATTCGCCTGCTCGAGCTGGGCGCCGTCGAAATGGGCGGCGCCGGCTGCATCTGCCCCGAGAGCGCCGTGCTGCGCTCGCTCGTCACCCACATCCTGCTGCGCCGCGATGAAATGGTGCTGATGGACATGTACGCCGGTGTCGAACATCTGGGCCGGGCGACGGGCGACGCGGTCGATGCCATGCTGATCGTGGTCGAGCCGAC
>JBFYRF010000032.1:0-17183 GCA_041302385.1 Anaerolineales bacterium
ACTCACAGCTTTCCCCCGCAGCCGTGAGCCGTGGCCCTTTCCGGGTGGCGCATGGGCATCTGAGCCTGTGTCGGATGTCTCCGGACTGAGCGCCTATCCTGGTGGGGGGTCTCCACCGGCAGGCGGCGTTGTGCCGCGCAGCTCTTTCGGGCGGCGTGCCATCCCGGGCGACGTCTCTGCACACAAGCAGCCTGGCTCGGATCGCTGTGGGAACGCGACGGAAGGGTATGTCAGGATGAGAGTCGGGATTCGCAATGCGGATCACTGCGCAGCTTGCGAGACAACGAATGCGGCGCATGCACTATCATTGCCTCGCGCGGCAGGTCGCCGGATGTGAGCCGGAATAGGATGATGCTACAATACTCTCCATGAACAAGGGCGAATTCCGACGGGCGCCGTTGCCGGTCAATCCGACAACGCAGCAGTCCTACCGCCGGCAGGTGCGCTGGCAGGTGTACTTGCCGCTGGGGCTGGGCTTGCTGGCGCTGATCGTGGGGGTTGGGCTGTTGGCCCGAGCTGGCGTGGGCGACCCCAGCCTGTGGGCCGACTTGGCGCTGGTGTTGATGGTGCTGCCCGCCTGCCTGCTGGGCGTGATCCTGTTGGCCGCGCTTGCGGCGGCGGGGTTGGGTGTGGCGCGGCTGACCGTACTGCTGCCGCCGTATTCCTACCGGGCCCAGCGCGCCATGAGTCAGCTGCGAACGGGGATGCTGCGCGCGGCCAATGTGAGTGTGACCCCGATCGTGGCGACGCGCTCGGCCGGTGCTTCGGCCCAGGCTGGGATGCAGGTGTTGGGGCGACTGTTCCGGCGCAAGGTGGGAGGTGACGATGGCTCAGATTGATGGACGGATTAAGCTGGCGCTGGTCGGCGGCCTGGTCGGCGGCCTGCTGGGCGTAGCGATCGGGGGGATCCTGGCACAGCGTGCCGAGCGCGGCGGGGGGAGCGTCCACCTGACGACCGGTGAGGGCCTGCGGCTGGGCGTACTGACGCTGGGCCTGCTGCGAGAAGTGGCGTCGCTGCCTGACCCCGAAGACCACTAACCCGCATTCCGAGCTGACCTAGGAGCCCCGCCCCGTTGCCTCTGGCAGTGGGGCGGCATGATTCTGGGGGCTTGACGCCCGGCTGGCCAAGTGCCATACTCTCTCTGAACGAACGTTCGTTCATAATGGGAGTCAGGGGAACGGAAGGCAAGAACCATGGCCCGGCGCGCACTCGACTTGCCCCGATCCACCCCACCCCCGCAAGCTGAGCCCGCCCGGCGCATCCTGCACGCCGCCTACCGGCTGTTTGTCGCCTACGGCTACCACGGTACCTCGATGCGCCGCATCGCCGCCGAGGCCGGCATTGCCCTCGGCGGCGTCTACAACCACTTCCCCGGCAAGCGCCAGCTCTTCACCGCGGTGCTGCTCGAGTACCACCCGTATCGAGAGGTCATCCCGGCGATCGAAGCCGCCGGCGGGGACACGCTGGAGGCCGCCGTGCGCGACGCCGCCACTCGCCTGCTGGCGACGATGCGCGGCCGCCCCGATTTCATCAACCTGATGTTCATCGAGGTCGTCGAAATGCACGGCGAGAACTTGCCGGCGCTGTTCGACGTCATCCTGCCCCGCCTCAGCGCGGCGATGCAGCGCCTGACCGCCGCCGGCAGCGGGCTGCGCGATCTTCCGGCGCCGGTCGTCATGCGCGCCTTCGTCGGCATGTTCTTTTCCTATGTGATCACCGAGCAGATGCTCAGCCCCAAAACGCTGGCCGCCTTTCCACCTGACACCCTGGAGCACTTCGTCGACATCTTCCTGCACGGCGTGCTGGATTCCGGCCAGCCCCGCCCGAGCAGCGCGACCTGAGGCCTGCCATGCTCAACCCCCGGTTGCGCGCTCTCATTCGCAAGGAATTCATCCAGATCCTGCGCGACCCGCGCACGTTGTACATCACCTTTGCCATTCCGATTGTGCAGATCTTCCTGCTCGGCTACACCGCCACGACCGATGTGCGCAACGTACCGCTGGCGGTCTTCGACCAGGACCGTGGGCCGGAAGCGCGCCGGCTGCTCGACGCCTACCGCGCGGCGGATTACTTCCTGCTGGCCTACGATGTTGACTCCGAGGCCGAGCTCCGGGCCCTGATTGAGGGAGGCGAGGCGGGCGCCGGGCTGATCATCCCGCCCGACTTCGGCGATCAAGTGACTGGCGGGCGGCAGGCGTCGGTAGCTTTCGTCCTTGACGGGTCGGACCCGAACGTGGCTTCCACCAGCCTGGCAGCGGCGGAATTGATCGGCCAGGCCCATGCCCTGCGCCTGGCGTTCGAGCAAACCTCCGGAAGCCGCGATCCGGCCGGGCTGTCGCCACGCCTCGAAGTGCGCACACGCGTCTGGTACAACCCCGACCTGGCCAGCGCCTACTTCATGGTCCCGGCGCTGATCGGCATGATTCTGCAGCTGTTGACGTCGATGCTCACGGCGACGTCCATCGTGCGCGAGCGCGAACGCGGGACGATTGAGCAGCTGATCGTCACGCCCATCCGCTCTGGCGAGCTCATCCTGGGAAAGATCCTTCCCTATGTCCTGCTGGCGTTTATCGATACCCTGGCGATCCTGGTGGTGGGTACGCTGTGGTTCGATGTGCCCATCCGAGGGGATATCGGGTTGTTGCTGCTGCTTTCCTCGCTCTTCCTGATCAGCTCGCTGGGGATCGGACTGTTCATCTCGACCGTCGCCAAGACGCAGCAGGAAGCCATGATGCTGACGTACTTCACGCTGCTGCCTACCGTCTTCCTGTCCGGCTTCCTGTTTCCGCTGGCGGCGATGCCGCCGGTGCTGCGCGCCATCTCCTACCTGATTCCACTCCGCTACTACCTGATCATCATCCGGTCGATCCTGCTCAAGGGCGTGGGCCTCGAGAGCCTGCTGCCCGAGGTCTTGGTGCTGATCTTGATGGCTTTTGCCTGGATGGCCGTGGCTGCACTGCGCTTCCGCAAACGCCTGGACTGAAGGAAGGTGCCTCTTGAAGGAACACGGGTTGCGAAGAATCGCCGGCCTGGCAGCACTGCTGGCCGTGATCCTCGGCTCGCTCGGCTACCTGGGGTGGGTTTCCCGGGGCGATAAGGGACCGCTGCAGGCCTCGGGCACCGTCGAAGGTGCCGAAGTTCGCATCGGCCCCGAGAGCAGCGGCAGAGTGCTCGAGGTTCTGGTCGAGGAGGGGCAGCGGGTGGAACCGGGGCAGCCGCTTTTCCGGCAGGACGACGAGCTGCTGCGCGTGCGGCGCGACCTGGTCGATGCCAGCGGCAAGGCGGCGGTGGCCGCGGCGCGCCTGAATCTGCTCACAGCTCAGCAGGCGCTGGATCAACTGGTTGAGGACGCCCCGTTGCTGGCCGGGGAAGCCGAGGTCGAACTGGCCAACGCCCGCGATGCGCTCGACGACGCCGAGCGCCGGCGGAGCTACCAGCAGAAGGGCAGGCGGGCGACGGACGAGACAATCGAGGGCATCGATGCCCAGCTCGAGCTGGCCAAGGATGCGGTGCGCAAGGCCAGTGAGGCGCTTGAGCGAGTAGACGACAAGCCTTCGAGTGATCCGATCCGAGCCGCAGCCGAAGCCGCTCTGTACGAGGCGCGCAAGGCGCGCGATGCGCTGCAGACCAATCTGAACTGGTACAAGGGGGAGCCGACCGATATCGACCAGGCGATCCTCGACGCGACCGTCTCCGCCGCCCGGGCCCGCCTGGCTCGGGCCGAGCTAGGCTGGAACAAATGGAAGGACGGGCCAGACCCTGATCAGCTGGCGCTGCGCCAGGCGGCGCTGGCACAGGCGCAAGCACAGCTCGAGCTGGCGCTGGCTCAAGCAGCCTCCGAGCTGGCGACCATCGATCTCCAGCTGAGCAAGCTGGAGGTCCGCTCCAGCGTCGATGGGACCGTGATCTCTCGCTCGGTCGAACCCGGCGAAGTGCTGACGCCCGGGGCGGTGGCCATTGCAGTGCGCCAGAGCGATGTGCTTAGGCTGACGGTGTACATCGCCGAGGATCGCTACGGGCAGATTGCCGTCGGCGATCGAGCCCGGGTCGAGGTCGATACCTTCCCCGGAGATGTCTTTGAGGCCGAGGTCATGCGCATTGCCGATCAGGCGGAGTTCACCCCGCGCAATGTGCAGACCGAGGAGGGCCGCCGGCTGATGGTGTTTGCCGTCGAACTGCAGCTGGTGGACCCGGAGGGCCGGCTAAGGGCGGGCATGCCGGCCGACGTGACCTTCGATTCATAATGCTGCCCAGAATGCCCGGAGGTGCCAGAGAGGTGGCAAGCTGGATCCGCTGATCGAGGGGCACGGTCTGCGGCATGCCTACGGCGCGCGGCGGGCGGTCGACGGCGTCGACCTGCGGGTGGGCGCCGGAGAGATCGTCGCCCTGCTCGGGCCGGACGGCGCGGGCAAGACCACGCTGATGCGCCTGGTGTGCGGTGCGCTCCAACTGCAGGCTGGCCAGATCCGCCTGGGTGGCATCGACCTGCGCTCCCAGGTCGAGCAGGCACGCACCCACCTCGGCTACCTCCCGCAGCAGTTCAGCCTGTACCCGGAACTGACTGTGCTCGAGAACTTGCGCTTCTTCGCCGAAGTGCGCGGCGTTCCGGCGGGCGAGTGGCGGCCGAGAGCCCTGCAGATCCTCGATTTCGTCGGCCTGGGCGAGTTCGCCGACCGGCGCGCCGGGGCGCTGTCCGGCGGCATGCGCCAGAAGCTGGGCCTGGCGGCGGCGCTGGTGCACCGCCCGAAGGTGCTGCTGCTGGATGAGCCGACGGGAGGAGTCGACCCGGTCACGCGGCAGAACTTCTGGCAGCTGCTGATCCGCCTGCTGGAGGAGGCCGTCGGGGTGCTGATCAGCACCCCCTACATGGACGAGGCGGCGCGCGCCCAGCGGGTGGTCTTCCTCAACCACGGCCGGGTGTTGGCGGAGGGGTCGCCCCACACGCTGCGCCAGGCGCTTGCCGGGCGAGTGCTGGAGGTTGCCGCCTCCCCGCTGCGGAAGGTGGGGCGCATCGCGGCGGCCGATCCAAGGGTGGAGGATGTGCAGGCAATGGGTGACCGCTTCCACCTGCGCGTTGCCGCCGGAAGCCTCGCCCCAACGCAGCGCCGGTTGGATCGGTCGCTGCGCCAGGCTGGGTGCGCGGTCAGTTTCGTGCGGGCCGTGGAGCCGACGCTGGAGGACGTCTACGTGCATCTGTTGCAGGCAGAGCAGCCGGGTCGGGCAGCGAGCGAAGTTCATGACTGACACCCAGCCCGCGACTCGGCCTTTCCCGGTGCTGCAGGTGATCGGGCTGTCCAAGCAGTTTGGCGAGTTCACCGCAGTCGACGATCTCAACTTTGAGGTCTCCGCCGGAGAGGTGATCGGGTTGCTCGGGCCCAACGGCTCAGGAAAGACGACGACCATTCGCATGCTGCTCGGGCTGCTGAGCCCAACCCGCGGGACGGCCAACCTGCTGGGCCACGACATTCGCTCGGAGGCCGAGACCATCCGTTCGAAGGTGGGCTACATGTCGCAGCGCTTCGCGCTCTACGACGAACTAACCGCGGAGGAGAACCTGCGCTTCTACGCCGGCGTGTATGGCATGCCTGAAGCAGGACGCATCGAAGAGGTGTTGGAGTCTATCGGGTTGAGTTCATCGGCCTCGATGCGCGCCGGCGATCTGCCTACCGGCTGGCGGCAGCGGCTGGCGCTGGGGGTGGCGATTGTGCACCGCCCGGTGTTGGTCTTTCTTGACGAACCGACAAGCGGGGTCGATCCCATCGCCCGCCGGCTATTCTGGAACCACATCTATGACCTGGCAGACCGGGGTGTGACGGCGATGGTGACCACGCATCACATGGACGAGGCCGAGTACTGTCAGCGCGTGGGGATCATGCGCCGCGGGCGGCTGCTGGCGCTCGACACCCCCACCGGGCTCAAGCAGACTGCCCTCCGAGGAGAGGCATGGGACATCTATGCCGAGCCTTTGCTGCGCGGGTTGCAGGCGGTGCAAGCAGCGCCCGGCGTGTGGCGGGCAACGCTCGCCTCGGATCACCTGCGGGCCATTGCCGAACCGGGGTTGGCCTCGGCGAAGCTGGAGGCGTCGCTGAACGCGGAAGGGCTGACAGGGGTGCGCCTCAGCCGGGTGCAGCCCTCGCTGGAAGACGTGTTCCTGGCGTTGGCCGGGGATTAGGGCGGCGTCCGGCCACCAGGGACCCATTCGCTCAGGTCGGCGGGCGGGGAGCGCTCTGCAGCGCGTTCTCGAAGACCGGCAGCGATCGCTGGATCATCGCATCGCTGGCGGTGAGGGAAATCCGGAAGTAGCCGGGCATCTCGACCGAGCTCCCCGGCAGGCAGTACACGCCCTGGCTGGCCAACTGCGCGGTGAAGGCGCGGTCGTCACTCCACGGTGAGCGAGGAAGCAGGTAGAACGTGCCTTCAGGCGAGTGCAGCTGGTAACCCAGCTCCCGCAAAGCACCCACCATGAGGTCCCGGCGCTGCTGCAAGTGCCGGAGGTCGATGCTCAGGGCGTCGATCTCCCCGATCGCATGCTGCAGTAAGGCGTTGGGGAAGGCGAAGCCAAGAAGGATCTGCGTTGCCATCAGGGCGCGTCGCAAGGGTTCCCGCTCGGGGAGGTCCGGTGCCAGGGCGATGAATCCGATCCGCTGCCCGGGAGTGAGCAAGGTCTTGCCGTAGGTGTAGATCAAGAGGGAATGCGGGTACGCCTGAGTCGGGCTAAAGTAGGCCCTGCGATCGAAGACGATCCGGCTGTAGGCCTCGTCAGAGATCAAGTAGATTCGGCGCCCAACCTTGAGGCTGGCAGCTTCCAGCATATGGGCGAGTGCGCGCAGGCTGGCTTCCGAGTAGATCTTGCCGGTCGGGTTGTTTGGAGAGTTCACCAGCACGAGGCGGGTCCGCGGAGAGATAGCCTCCTGGATCGCCGCAAGATCCAACTCGAAAGTCTCACGGTCAACCGACACACGGACCGGGGTGCCGAAGGCCGACTGGATCATCGGCTCGTAGAAGAACCAGGGTGGGCTGAGGAAGATCACCTCGTCCTGCGGGTCGAGCAGGGTGTGCAAGGCAATCGCCAGGCCGGCGAAAGCGCCGGTCGTCATCAAGATGTCGTCGGGATGGTAGGCGACTCCGCGCCAGCGATGCAGGCTGCGGGCGACGGCTTGCTGCGCGGCGGGCTCGCTCATCTTGTAGGCAAACCAGTCCTTATCCTGCGGGGGCACCCTACGTTGGAGCGCCTCGACATACCCGGGAAGCGGCAGTTCCTGTGGGTTGCCGAAGTAGAAGTCGCAGGCACCTGGGGCAGCCCGCCCCGCCTGGAGGCGCGGGTCAAGCAGGGTGGTCATCAGCGGCGCCAGGGTCGCCTGAAGGGCCTGGCTCCTGGCCGATGCCCAGGGGATCGGATTCATCCTTTTCTCCTCTCGATGCAGTGACGAGTGCGCTGTCCGCGGCGCTTCAAAGCAGCCCTTCGAAAAGATCGGTCTCCGTCGCGCGGCCGCCATTGACCAGAGAGTACACACGATAGAACGTGCCACCCGTCATCAAGCGGCGGAGAGACTCCTCAGGCTGCAGCTCCAGGTCTCCGCAGCCCGCCAGCTGGCTCCGGTGGCAGAGCAGCGCCCGCAGAGCTACCTGCCAGTGCGGGTCGGTGGGCAGGCGAGTGGTGATCGCCCAGTCGTTCCAGTACACGGCGCGTCGAATGACGCCGTCGACTTCCATGCTGAGGTCGCCGACGAGATCCTGATAGGCCTGCAGCACATCCTCGGTGTCGATCATGAAGTAGAACTTGTCGGCACGGTGCGGTCGACCGTCTGCAGGCGAGAACGACGGATCGGCGGCGCACACCAGTGCAGCGGCGGTCAGCTGGGAGATCGCGATGTGATCCGGGTGGCCGTAGGCCCCATCCGGCGGGAAGGTGACCACCACCTGGGGCCGAAGTCGGCGCAGATGGGCGACAATCTGCGAGATCACCTGACTTGGATCGGCGCGATCGAGGTCGCCGTCCACATAGTCCAGGTAGGCCATCTCCTCGATCCCCAGGATGGCTGCCGCCGCCTCCAGCTCGCGCTCCCGTATCCGGGCCATTGCCTGCAGGCCCGGGTCGTCGTCCGGCGGTCCTGCCCAGCCGCGTTCGCCGCGGGTCGCCATCAGCAGCGAAGTCTGCACCCCGCGTTGCTGGTAGTAGGCGAATGTGCTCCCCATGCCTGCCGACTCATCATCGGGGTGGGCCAAGACAGCCATCAGGCACAGGCCAGTCGGGTCGGACATCGACGTCTCCAGGGTTGGACCGCCTAATTCCGACAATTGTAGTCTCTATTACGGTGTCCGCAAGACCAGGGATCCCGATGTTCGGTGGCCGGTGGAGCCGGCACGGACGTTGTTGGGTGAGAGGTCTTGTGCTAGACTGCCCGGCGGTTGGTCCTTCATGCGCCGCGTTTGCTGGAGCGGCAACTGGGTAGTGTGCTGCCGACCGAAGGTCCCCCGGCCCCCGGCTGGGGGGTTTTCTCTACGTGGCCAGGGAATGCGCAGGTCAGGATCGGGTCGCGCGGGTTCACGGTCCTTCTGCCTTCAGCCCCGAATACGGAGCGCGGGACAGGTGCATGACAACGGCTGAAACGGGTCTGGCTGTTCCGAGCGGACGCGGGGTGACCCACGCCGGGCTGCGGCGCATCGGCCGGCGTGTGGTTGTCAGCCTGGCCACGCTGCTGGTCATCGCCTTCCTCACCCAGTGGGGGATGATCATGTACGGCCGGGTCATCGAGGGCCTGGCGGCACAGCCCGCCGTTTCCGCTGTGGAAGCGATCGGTGCAACCCGCGCGTACCTGTTCGATCATCCTGAGAGCTACACCTGGCAGAAGCAGGACGTCCCCTGGTACACCGTTGTCCTGACGTTGTTCGGCCACTCGGCGGTGCTGTTGACGGCGGCACTGGGGATCGCCGTCGTGATCGGGGTCCCGCTGGGGATCTTCGCCGCTTTACGCCGTCCAGCCGGATCGTCGTGGGTCGCGCTGACGGCCATCCTGGGCATGTCAATCCCAAGCTTCCTGCTGGGGATGCTGTTGTGGGTCATCAACATTCAGGTGCACCGCACCTTTGCCATCACCGTCCTGCCGGCCACCGGCTATGGGCTGGACTGGCACCTTGTCATGCCGGCACTGGTGCTGGCGACCCGGCCGCTGGCCCAGATCACCAGCGTCACCAACCTGACCACGCGGACCATTCTGGCCGAGGACTACGTGCGCACGGCGCGCGCCAAAGGCCTCAAGTACGGCGTGCTACTTCGGCGGCACGTGCTGCGCAACGGCTTGATCCCGATCCTGACTTCAGTTGTCACGTCGCTGCGCTATGCCTTGGCCAGCCTGCCGGTCGTCGAGTACTTCTTCGTGTGGCTGGGCGTCGGCCTGGCCCTGCTGGCGGCGGTGCGCGAGGGCGACAGCGCACTGGCAACTGACCTGACGGTGGCGCTCGGTCTGTTCTTCATGCTGCTGAGCGGCTTGCTCGATTGGCTGTACCCCTTCATCGATCCCCGCCTGCAGGATGACCTGCGGCATACGGGCACGGACGAGCGACGCACTCTCGCCGACCGGATGCGCGGGATGGGCAGGGGGTTGCAGGGCACACTGGATGGGTTGGTGGCGCGCCTGCGCCGCCCGGCCCGCGAGCCCTTGCCTACCCTGCCAAGGTCGGCCTTCTCGACCGCACTGACCGAAGGGCCAGACACGCAGCCGCCCCGGCGCGGATGGCGCGCCGGAGTGCGCGCCGTCAACCTGCCGCTGGTGCTGGGTTCACTCGGGCTCTTCGCCCTGCTGGGGCTGGTGCTGTTCGGCGGATCCTGGACCCAGGCCAACCCCTACGAAACCAACGACTTCATGACCATCGAGGGCGCTCTGCGTTCGCCGCCCTTCGGCCTGTCGTCCGTCTTCCCCTGGGGCAGCGACATGCTGGGGCGGGACATCCGGGCGCTGCTGCTGGCGGGAGCGCGCCAGACGCTGGTGATGGCCGCCCTGGCGGTCGCCGCCCGCATCAGCCTGGGGGCCACCCTCGGGATGGCGGCCGGGTGGTGGAAGGATTCGTTCTTTGATCGCTTGGTGACAGCCTCGTGGACGGTGTGGGCCGCCTTTCCGGTCACGCTCTTTGCGATGATTGTGATTCTGGCGCTGGGCATCCAGCAGGGAATGGGCGTCTTCATTGTTGCGCTGTGCATCGTCGGCTGGGGAGAGATCGCCCAGTTCGTGCGCGCCCAGGTGATCCGCATCAAGGCCGAGCCATTCATGGAAGGCGCCGAGGTGGTCGGCGCCAGCCAGTTCCGCCAACTCACCCGCCACGCCCTCCCGAACCTGGCCGATTCGCTGATCGTGTTCACGGTGCTGGAAATGGGCGCCGTGATGCTGCTCCTGGCTGAGCTTGGCTTCCTCAACATCTTCGTCGGCGGCGGCTATCGGGCGATGATCGGCGAAGCCGGGCGCATGCAGCCAATCATCGTCCATGTGTCGGATGTGCCCGAGTGGAGCGCACTGCTGGCAAATGTCCGCGATTGGTGGCGCTCATACCCGTGGATGGGCTGGTATCCGGGCGTGCTGTTCTTCCTGGCCATCCTGACCTTCAACCTGTGGGGAGAAGGACTGCGCCGGTTCCTGGCAGTCAGCCGGATCAGCATTACCCGCCTGCTGAACCGGGTGGTCGTGGCGGGTAGCCTGCTGGCGGTTGTCGGCGCATCCTGGTTCCTGCGAACCACATCCCCCACTTCGGAGTATCTGCCGGAGGTTGGCAGATACGATGCGGCGCGAGCCTATGCCCACCTCAGTGCCCTGAGTGAGTTCTACCAGGGACGCGAGAGCGGCACCGGCGGCGCGGCTGCGGCGGCCATGTACATTGCCGATGAGATGCGCTTGATCGGCCTGACCCCGGCTGGGGCGGGACGAGATTTCTATCAGTTCGTCGCCACCAAACGTCCCCACCTCACTGAGCTGCCGCGCCTCGAGCTTCTCGGTCCGGACGGGAGTGTGCTGCAATCCTTCCAGTACCGCCAGGACTTCGTTGAGATGGTCGAGTACTTCCCGACGACTGGGTCGGGGGAGGGGAGCGTCGTTGGTTTGGCGGTCGGGCCCGACCCCGGGCTGGAGTCCAGCCGGGATCCGTACGGCCTGCGGCGGATGGATCTCGAGGATCAGATCGTTCTGCTGCGGGAAGAGGCCCTGGCCCGCACACCGACGGTGGGTATGGCGGGAGCACTCATCGTCACTTCAGATCCGATGGCCTTCGAGCGCAAGTACTTGTTCCCGCAGCTCTCGGCGTACTTCGTCAACTACTCGGGCTTCGTCACCTATGGCGAAGGGACGCCAGCCGTGTTCATCAGTGAGGCGCTGGCGGAGCAGATCCTCGGCTCGCTGGGCAGCAGCCTGGCCGAGCTCGACGCGTTGGCCGCTGAGTTGGCCCCAGGCCAGGTAGCGCTGACGGAGGCGGGGCCGCCCTTCCGGCTTTCGGTGCAAGCGCCAACGGTCGAGGACCTGAGCGAAAGATCCGTCACCGTCATGGGTTACATCCCCGGCCAGGGGGCGCAGATGGAGTCGACGGGCCCGCGCGGCATGGACAGCCAGGTGATCATGGTGGGCGCCTACTACGATGGGCTGGGGATCGGCCCGGATGGGACCAAATATCCTGGCGCCAACGACAACGCCAGCGGCGTGGCGACCCTGCTCGAGATCGCGCGCGTGATGCAGGAGAGTCCGGTCAAGCCGTTCAAGACGGTGGTGTTCGTCGCCTGGCCGGGCGGGGATCGATGGGAGAGCCTGAGCGTTTCGGACGTGATGGGAGCGGCCAAGGGATTCAGTTCGCTGGAAGTGGAGGCCGTGCTCGAGCTCAGCGGCGTCGGGGCGGGAAGCGGCGACCAACTGGCGCTGGGGGAAGGCACGAGCTATCGCCTGGCGAGGTTGTTCCAGGAGATCGGGGCGAAGGTCGGAGTCGGTGTGACCAATACCGGGCGCACGACGCATTTTGGGCTGCCGACTATTCCTCCCGTGGGTGGACGCGAGGCAGCCTCCGCCTACCTGAGTTGGGATGGCGCCGATGCGCTGGCGCACCTGCCGTCCGACACCATTGCCGCAATCGACCTTGAGAAGCTGCGCCTATCGGGTGAGGCGGCCCTGCTCTCGGTGTTTGTCCTCAGCCGCGAGGTCGAGTATTGAGCGCCGGCCGACCTTCCAGCCTGCGTTCGCGCAGGCGCAGGATCGCCGAAACGAGCCACGCTCGGCGACTGCCGGCGACGTGGTGTTGCACGCTCCGGCCTTCGATCGTGATCGCACCCCTGCTGGTGCTGGCGCTGCTGACCGGCGGGTGTGCGCTGGCGGACCTCCTCCCGGCGTCCAACCCAGCGCCGGCTTCGCCGCCTGCCTCAGCCACCGCCTTCGGCCCGCTGCAGGCCACGCCCACGCCGGAGGTGGTGCGCTTGTGGACCGATCCGGCTCTCCCGCTCGACTTGCAGGACGCGGTGCAAGCGGTCGAAACGGTGGACGGCTTGCCGGCAGTTGCGGCGGGTTCGGCGGAGGCGGCTGACCTGCGGGCAGAGGTCGGCGGCGAGGTCGAAGTCTCGCGGTGGGTGTATGCCCTGGTGGCGCCGTTCGCTTCGTGGGAAGAGGGCCTGTCGCTGGCCGAGATCCAGGCCCGCTGGTCTGGCGAGCTGTCAGACGCCGGGCCGCTCTTTGTGCGCACCGAGGACCTCCAGCCCCTGAAGGCGATGCTGGGGCCGCCAGGCGCCTCAGTCCTGGCGATCTCCAGCGACCAGTTCGTCGATCAGGTGTGGACCGCGCGCCCGGCGCTGGCGTTGCTTCCATTCGATTCGCTCGAGCCGCGCTGGAAAGTGTTGAGCGTAGATGGGATGACCCCGTTGGATCCGGCCATGGATCCTGGCGCCTATCCGCTGACGCTCTCGCTGGGCGTCAGCGGCCCGCCCGAGTCGGTTGCGGCCCTGGCTCAGGCGCTGGCGCCCAACTGGCCGGCCAGCAACCGCGACCCCTCGCGCCTGACGCGCCTGGTGATGACCGGCGTCACGGCACTGACCCGGGCGACCGCCTGGCGCATGGCGGGCAAGGGCATTACCTACCCGGCACGCGACATCGGAGATTGGCTGCGCACGGCGGACATCACCCACATCAGCAACGAGGTGTCGTTTGCCGCCGATTGTCCCCCGCCGAACCCCGGCTCCGACACGCTGCGCTTCTGCAGCGCACCCGAAAACATCGGGCTGCTGGAGGACATCGGCACCGACCTGGTCGAGCTGACCGGGAACCACAACCTGGATTGGGGCCCGGCGGCGTTCCTCAATTCGCTCGACATGTATCGCCAACGCGGCTGGAGCTACTTCGCCGGAGGTCAGGACCTGACCGAGGCGCTGCGCCCGGTGCGCCTCGAGCACAATGGCAACCGGCTGGCGTTCATCGGCTGTAACGCGCCCGGGCCGGGCTATGCCCAGGCCAAGGACAATGCCCCGGGCGCGGCCCCCTGCTACGACGAGCGCGTGCTGGAGGTCGTCGCCGATCTGCGCGCCGAGGGTTACTTGCCGATCTTCACCTACCAGTGGGCCGAGTCGGATCGCTCAAGCCCGCTCCCGCTCCAGGAAGAGGCCTTCCGCAACGCCATCGATGCCGGCGCACAGATCGTCAGCGGCAGCCAGGCGCACCAACCCCAGGGCTTCGAGTTCTACAATGAGGGATTCATCCACTACGGACCGGGGAACCTGTTCTTCGATCAAATGGACCGCATCCAGAATCGGGAGATGTTTGTCGACCGGCACGTGTTTTACGACGGCCGGCACATCAGCACCGAGCTGCTCACCGGACTGATCGAGGACTACTCCCGGCCGCGGCCGATGACTGCCGAAGAACGCCTGGACTTCCTGCGCAGGATGTTCGCCGCCAGCGGGTGGTAGCCGCGCCCGGGGCGTTGGAGCCGGCGGAAGCGTCCCGGTTTGCCCGCCTTGGCCCCTGGCGATATCCACGCCGCAGGCGCAGGGGAGCAGCCCCAAGGGCCTCTCCGCAAACAGCCCTCGGCTTTGCCAGCCAGCGTTGCACACAGGGAGTCGAGAAGCAGTGGAGTGAGGGAACTCCTCTCCCTCCCCGGAGACCCCATTCGCTCACACGGCATTCGGCGATGACAGTTGGATCTGGTTCATTGCTGGGAGCGGGCGGGGGGCGCTGTGCGGTGGATGTGTTGGTCCGCAGCCTGCCGGGGCTGGCGGGGAGAGCGGCGCCTATCCGCCCAGTCCGGCCCGGTCATGGATCGCCTGGCGCAGGCGGTCCTCGGACTCGCCGGCGCGGCGCTCCAGCTCCTCGAGCACCTGTCTCCATGCCTCGGCCATCGAGCGATCCGCCAGGCCGCTGGCGTTGATCTGCACGTTCAGACCGGCGGCGGTCAGGCAAGCGCGGGCGAGCGCCCCGGCAGAGGCTGCATCACTGGCGGCGTTGACGTTTCCGGTCTCTGCCACCTCGCTGGCGAGCTCAAGCACCTGACATGCCTGCTCGGCCACGCTCAGTGGGACCTCGGTCGCCGAGCGGGTCGCCTGCTCGAGCGCCTGGGCACGCGCGGTCTGTTCAGCCTCCGTCGCTTTCACCATGCGCCGCGCGCTCATCACCTGTTCGAAAGCCGTCGCGTCGGCCTCGACGGCGGACTGCAGCGAGCGGCGCAGCGCTTCTGCCTGCTCGACGATCTCCGCCATCCGAGCCTCAACGCTCGCGTACTTCTTCTTTCCCTGGGTGAGGCGCGCCACCATCGCCACCAGCGCCGCCGCCATTGCCCCGGACTGCGCCGCTGCCGAACCCCCGCCCGGCGTGGGCGTGCCGTCCGCCAGTGCGTCGAGGAAGCTCCTATCGGCCGAAGCGCCGGCACTCGCATACAGGCGATTCTCGAGGATCTGATCGGTGTCGAAAGGATCCAGCTGCAGGTGCCACAAGGCGGCATCTACCAGAGCCTGTTGGGGAATCAACCCGACCAACTCCGTGTGATGGATGCCCACACCGAAGCGCTCGGCCTCCCGGCGAATGGCAGCCTGCACGCGTGCCAGCGGCGTCTGGCGGAAGTCCGTCAGGTTCATGGAGACCTGCGCTCGGCCCTCGACCAGCATCCCCAGCCCCTTGACGCAGCGGAAACCGCCGGACGAATGGCGTACGGCAGCCGCGATACGCTTGGCGATCTCGACCTCCCCGGTGGTCAGGTACACGTTGTAGGCGATCAGCGGTGCCCGCGCCCCGATCACGGTCGCCCCGGCCGGGCCCAGCCGCCTGGGTCCGAAATCCGGCGCCCGCTCCGGGTCGCTTGCGATGGCGGACTTCAGGCCCTCATACTCCCCCTTGCGCAGGTTCTCCAGGTTGACGCGTTCCGGGCGGGTGGCCGCTGCTTCGTACAGGTAGACCGGAATCCCAAGCTCGCCGCCGACCCGCTCGCCGAGGGCGCGAGCGAGTCCGATGCACTCCTGCATGCTGCTGTATGAAAGCGGGACGAAAGGCACGACATCCGTGGCGCCTATGCGCGGGTGCTCACCCTGGTGATGGTTCAGGTCGATCAGCTCGGAGGCGCGGCGGATCGCGGCGAAGGCGGCCTGCGAGACGCCCTGCGGCGTGCCGACGAAGGTGATTACCGTACGGTTGTGATCGGCGTCCACATGGAGGTCGAGTACCCGCACACCCTGCGTGCGGGTGATCACGCCGGCGATGTCGTCGATCAACTCCCGGCGGCGGCCTTCGGAGAAGTTCGGGATGCACTCGATCAAAGCCTGGCTCATCTGGACCTCGTGCGCGGGGGGAGGCGCATCGGCGAGAAGCGGGGCCGGGCGATCCGGCGCCCCCGTGCCCGCTCGTGGCAGCAATCCCCGGCCCGCCGTCGGATGCCGTGAGTATAGCGGTTGGCAGAGGGAGTGGCCAGCCAGGGCGGCAGCCTTTGGGCCCCGACTCATCAGACGATAAGGAAAGCATGGTATCTTGCAGCGTCTAAGTAGAAACGGCGTACATAGCCAAGGGAGGCATGCCTGTGAATCAGTTCTTGATCCTGGTACTGGCGGCTGTGATGCTGTTGAGCGCCTGCGCGCCGGCGGCCGTCGCGACGACGGCGCCCGAAGCGGCTCCGGCCGAGCCGCTGCTTCAGCCGACGGCGCCCGAAGCGGCCGCGCCGTCTGAACCCGCTGCACCCGTCCCCTCCGCCGCCACGCCTACGGCGCGCGCCGGCTTGGAGGCGACCGATCCGACGACCGTCGCCCTGGGCACGGGCAAGCCCGTTCTGCTCGAGTTCTTCGCTTTCTGGTGACCGACCTGCCAGCGACTGGCGCCCGTCGTGCACGGGCTCGAGCAGGAGTACGGTGACCGGATCGATTTCGTCTATCTCGATATTGACGACCCAAGGAACGAAAGCTTCAAGCAACAGTTCGGCTATCGCGTCCAGCCCCACATCTTCCTGCTAGACGGCTCGGGAGGGATCGTTCAGCAGTGGGTGGGATTGGTGAGCGCCGAAGAGTTGGAGGCCGCGCTGCTGTCCGTTGCCCCCTAGACATGGTCCCAGCCTCTCGACCTGTGAATGCGTTGCGTGCCCCCCGCCACGGCGAGGGGCACGCTGATGCTATGGCCATTGTGTGGGTCGGAATCGCCGCGTGGCGCCTGGGAATTCGACAAGGCTCTCTATCGCGTCTACAACCGATCTGCGATGTTCAATCTCGCCTTCAAATCCATGTGCATCTGCGAAGGGGGTGCTGAGCTACTCCTGCCCGGGCAGGGCAAGGATTAGGCTCTAGATGTTCAAGCTCCTCTTCCGGTCTGGATGCGGATCATCGATGGCCACGAACCGCAGCGAACCCGGGCCGTCCTCCCCCATGGCGACAAATACGGGGCAGGTCCAAGGGCAGGTGAAGAACATGACCGAGGCGCTGGTGCCATTGTCGCCGTGCAGTGCCAGTGCGCCCCCATCAAACTTGTAAGTCCCGTCTCCGACGTTCATGCCATGGTGGTACCCGCCAATGGCGTCCATGCTGTGCGTGCCATCCTCTGCCAGGGTGAGGATAGCCGGATCGTTCTCGTCGCCTCCCGCCAGCCGCAACAACCAGCGGCCGATAACCTGAGCGATGGACGTGGCCGGCTGCTCTGGCCATAGCGGGGGCCTTGCTGTCGAAGTCGCCGTAGGAACCGCCGTTGGGAAGGGTGTTTCGGTGGGC
>JBFYRF010000060.1:0-2686 GCA_041302385.1 Anaerolineales bacterium
CTGGCCGGCGGCGAGGCTGAGGCCGCTCAGCCACTCGCCACAGCCGTGCCCTAGCCTGGCAGGGCCTTCTGCAACGCGGCCTCCAGCTCTTCGATGGTCACCGGCTTGAAGACGAAGGCATTGGCACCTAGCGCCAGGGCCCGATCAACCTGGGTGTCGGCAGTTTCGGAGGACAGCATCACCACCGGCAGGCCGGCCAGTTCGGGCCGCTGCCGAACAAACTCAAGGAAATCGATCCCGCTGACCTCGGGCATGTTGATATCGAGCACGATCACATCCGGCTTGCGTCCGGCAAGCAGGGCGCGAGCCGCCGCCCTGGCCTCCCGAAAGACCTCGACCTGGAAATCCAGTAGCCGCAGCATCAGCTGCACGGCATGGCTCATCTCATCGTCGTCGTCGACGATCCAGGCCTGTGTCATCGGCACCCTTCCTCTGCGGCGGCCGTCGCCCTCAGTCTCGCGCTCCCGATTCTGCCACACCTCGAGAGATCGGCGAGCGGCTATAACCCGGCCTTGACCCGCTCAGCCGCCTCGCGCGTCATGCCCGGCACGGCCGCCAGCGCCTCGACGTCGGCTGCCCGGATCCGCTCCAGGTCGCCGTAGGCCCGCAGCAGCGCCTTACGCCGCACCGGGCCAATGCCGTCGATCGCTTCGAGTTGCGACGCCAGGCTGAGCCGGCGGTGCTGGGTTCGCTGCTGCCCGAGGGCGAAGCGGTGCGCCTCATCCCGAATGCGCTGCACCAGGTACAGGCCTTCGGACTTGCGCGGCAGCACCAGCGGATCCGGCCGGCCCGGCAAGTACAGCTCCTCGTTGCCTTTGGCCAGCCCAGCCAGCGGGATCTTCCCTTCGAGGCCATGGGCGGCAAGCACCTGGCGGGCACGGCCCAGCTGGCCCTTGCCCCCATCAATCAGGAGGAGGTCGGGCAGCGAACCGAAGGCCCGGTCGAGCTTACCCCCTGGCGCCTCGGCCCGCGCCAGCGAATCCTGCCAGCGCCGGAAACGGCGCGCCAGCACTTCCTCCATCGAGGCGAAATCATCCTGTCCGGTGACGGACTTGATGGTGAAGCGCCGGTATAGATTGCGGCTCGGCGCTCCTTGCTCGAAGACCACCATCGATCCCGCCGCCGCCGTGCCCTGCAGGTTGGAGATGTCATACCCTTCGATGCGATTGGGCGGCGTGCCCAGCCCAAGCTCGGTCTGCAGTTCTGCCAGCGCCTGAACGTGACGGCTGCGGTCGGCGGCCCAGCGCGCCCGCAGCATCGCCAGCGTCTCGGCAGCATTCTCTGCCGCCATCTGCACCAGTTCGCTCTTCACCCCGCGCCGCGGCACAACCAACTGCACCTTCTGCCCTCCGCGTCGGCTGCGCAGCCACTCCTCGATGATCGCCGCCTCCTCGATCTCGGCGGGCAGCAGCAATCGTTCCGGCACATAGGCCGCTTCGGTGTAGAACTGCTTGACGAAGGACTCGACCACTTCGTGATCCTCGGCCTGGTTTGCCCCCTCGAGCACGAAGTACTCGCGCCCGATCAGCTTACCGCCGCGCACGAAGAACACCTGTACACAGGCGTCGTGCTCATCGCGGGCAAAGGCGATCACGTCCGAATCGATCTTCTCCTGCGAGACCACCTTCTGCGTCTCGACCACGCGCTCGATAGCGTGGAGTTGATCCCGGATCGCCGCCGCCCGCTCATATGCCAGGGCCTCGGAGGCCCGCCTCATCTCCGCCTGCAGACGCTCCACCACGCTCTCAGTATTGCCCTGCAGGAAACGGCACAGATCGGCGATCATCTGGCGATATCCTTCACGATCGACGGCCCCGATGCAGGGTCCCTGGCACAACCGGATGTCGAAGTACAGGCACGCCCGCAGGTCGTTGCCGGTGATTTCACGATCGCAGGTCAGGTAGGGAAAGATCTTGCGCAGCACATCCAGCGTCTGATGGACCGCCCAGACGCTGGTGTACGGCCCAAAGTAGCGGCTGCCGTCCTGCTCCATGCGTCGCGTCAGCGTGACCTTGGGAAACGCCTCCCCCCAGTGGACCTTGATGTACGGATACCGCTTGTCATCCTTCAGACGGACGTTGTACTTGGGACGATGACGCTTGATCAGCGTCATCTCGAGGATCAGCGCCTCCAGCTCAGAGCCGACGACGATCCATTCGACGTCACGGACATGACTCACCAGTTCGAGCGTTCGCGGGTGCAAGCCTTCGCTGCTTTGGAAGTAAGACCGGACGCGGCTGCGCAGATTGACGGCCTTGCCGACATAGATCACCTTGCCGGCTTCGTCCTTCATCAAATAGCAGCCGGCTTTGGCGGGGATGCCTTCCAGCATAGGTGCGAGCGCGGGGTGGGCGGTCACGGCGCCGGCGATTCTAGCATACGGCACCCGACCGCCGGCGAGCGGGCTGTATAATCCGCCTAGCATGAGCAAGCGCATCGCTGCCATCCTTGTCTGGGTCGCGCTGAGCGCCGCCTGCGTTCCGAGCGCCGCCACCGAACCGGTGCCCGCACCCGCCACGCCAACACAGGCAGTGGCGCCGTTCCTCACCCCGGAACCCTCACCCCAGGCCCCGCAGCAGCGCCTGACCGTGTGGCTCGCACCGGAATTCGCCCCGTCGCCCGACACGGCGGCCGGTCAGTTGCTCGCCGAGCGCCTGGCAGCCTTCGAGGCTGCCCATCCCGGCCT
>JBFYRF010000070.1:0-3116 GCA_041302385.1 Anaerolineales bacterium
CGATCATGTCCGGGCGACCCAGGTCCGTGCTCGACTGCTCCTCGAAATCAACGTGCCGAACGAGATCGGCCAATTCGACGACGCGACGCAGCGTCACTTCGCCCCAGCGCCCGCGCACGGATCCCGACTTGAGCGCCTGGGCCAGCGTCAGCGTTGTCGTCTGCAGGGCGGTTTGGGCGCTGGCCAGCTGGCGCACCTGCTCCTGCAGCCCCGAGTAGGCTCCCTCGCGCTTCTGCTCGAGGTCGCGCAGATGCGAATCAAGAGCCTGCAGGTTGGTGCGCAGCGGCTCGACCAGACCGTGCATCTCGGATCGGTTGAGCGCCAGGTCGCCTTCGACTTTGCGCATCACGACTTCGCCCTGGTCGCGCGCCCGGCGCAACAACTCGTCCGAGGTCAACTGCAGCGCCCGCCCGGCGAGTGAGTCGAACGCCTCGCGCAGCTTGGCTTCCGACTGCTGCATCCAGGCCAGTTTCTCCTGATCGGCGCGCCGCTCGGCCTGCAGCTGCGCCAGCTGGATCTGGGCGCGGTCACTGGCCACCCGTGTGCGGACGATGGCCGCCAAGTACCCCAGTGCGGCGCCCAACAGCAGGCACACCCCTGCGACCAAGAACACCGACCACACGTCCATTTCGCCTCCCGTCCGGGCTCCGGACGAATCCTTCCCATCTTCCCGCGAAAACCCGCTGCCCGCAATCGCCCGCTCGGGCGAAGCCTCCGGCGGACGAACGGCCGCCCGCTGGCGCGGGTAGAATGGAAGTCCGCCTCCATCGGCCGGCCTGGATCTCCTTCGTACGCCGTCGGCTGGGATGGGCTCCTCGGGCGGAGCCACGATACATGCGGAGCGCACAGGTCGCCGAATGAATTGCGCCATCGAAGCCACCGGCCTGTCCAAGTCCTTCGGCAAAGTGGTCGCGGTCGAGGCCCTCGAGCTCTGCATCTCCCCAGGCGAGATCTATGGGTTCCTGGGATTGAACGGCGCCGGGAAGACGACCACCATCCGGGCGCTGTTGGGCATGATCCGCCCCAGCCAGGGTTCGGTGCGAGTGCTCGGCCAGCGCGTGGGTCCCGCGGGCCGCGGCCCATGGCGCAGGGTTGGGCATCTTGTCGAAGCGCCTTCGGCCTACCCGGAGCTGACGGTCCGTGAGAACCTGGAGGTCGCCCGACGCCTGCACGCTCTCCCCGATCACGGTTGCGTCGCGCGGGTGATCGAACGCCTCGACCTGGGGCGCTATGCCGACCGCAGGACCGGGTCGCTCTCGACGGGCAGCCTGCAACGGATGGCGCTGGCGCGAGCCCTGCTGCATGACCCCGAGGTGCTGATCCTCGACGAACCGGCGAATGGCCTGGACCCGGCCGGGGTGGTCGAGATCCGTCGGCTGCTCAGCCACCTGGCAGCGGAAAGGGGCGTGACCGTGTTCATGTCCAGTCACATCCTGACCGAGGTGGACCGGCTTGCCACCCGGATCGGCATCATCCACCGCGGTCGGCTGCTGGAGGAACTCGACCCAGGCATGCTCAGCGACGCGGGCAAGCTGCGGGTGCAGGTCCAGCCGGAGAGGCTTTCCCTGGCCGTCGAGGCGCTCGCCCGAGTCGGAATGCACGCATCGATCGAGGCGGAGACGGCGTCGCTGTCCCTGGTCGATCCGCGGGCGTTGAGCGCACCCGAGCAGGTGGCAACCGTGCTGGTCAACGCCGGCGCGCCTCCGACGCGGCTCGGCGTCGAGCGAGAGTCCCTCGAGGATCACTTCCTTCGCCTCACCGGAGGCAAGCTGTGAGCGGCTTCCGCGCAGCATTCTGGGCCGAGAGCCTCAAAGCGCGCCGCTCCAAGATCGTCCTGCTGACAACGGCCGGATTCCTGATGCTTCCGCTTGTCGACGCTCTCCTGATGTACATCCTCATCGATCCGGAACGGGCGCGCGAGATGGGCTTGATCGGGATGAAGGCAGAGATGACTGCCGGCTCGGCCGATTGGCCCACGTTCCTCATGGTCCTCTTCCTGGGGACGGCGGTCGCGGGAGGCATGCTGGGCGCGTTCGTCACGGCATGGGTCTTCGGACGCGAGCTCTCCGATCACACTGCCAAGGAGTGGCTGGCAACACCCACACCGCGCGCGAGTACCGTCGGAGCCAAGTTCGTGCTCATCGCAGGCTGGATGGTGGGAGCTGCACTGCTGGCTTTCTGGGTTGGCATTCTCCTGGCCTGGGGAAGTGCTGTGCCCGGCTTCTCGCCCGATCAGTTGTGGTCCGCCACCGGCCGCCAGCTGTTGATCATCCTGCTGACCTTCATGCTCATGCCCTTTGTCGCCTTGCTGGCCAGCGCCGGACGTGGCTACCTCCCTGCGCTCGGCTGGGCATTTCTCACCCTGGTGCTGGCGCAGATCTTCGCGCAGCTGGGCTGGGGAGAGTGGTTTCCATGGGCAGTGCCGGCTGTGCTGGCCAATACAACCGGAACCGGCGGCGGCCAGCTCGAGTGGCACAGCCTGGCGGTGGTGACGCTGGCGTTCGTCGCCGGGCTTTCCGCAACCTTCGCCTGGTGGAGGAGCGCAGATCACACGCGCTAGACTCTTCGCATGAATCCCATGCCGCGTGCAGCAAGGGCGGAGTGCGACCCGCTCTCGGGGAGGGCGCTTCCCAGGTCTTCCTCGGACGATGCTGGCGAGACTCGCGCGCGCGATCCCCGATCCAGCGGCACGGGATCCCCCTGGGCTACCCAGCGTCAATCCGCTGTCGGCACTGGCTGTCCTTCGCGAGCACGGCAAGTCGTCTCCGCCTGAGGAGCCACACGGCTACATGCCCGACACTCGCTCTTCCCCAATCACGATGCGGGTCGTAACGTTCAATCTGCTCAACGATTCGACGTACTGGGACGAGAGGGCGCCCCTGATTGTCGAGGGATTGAGATCCCTCGATCCGGACGTGATCGCCCTGCAGGAGGTCAGCCTCCCCTCCAACAATGCCGCCTGGATTGCGGAGCGCCTCCACGGCTACCAGGCCTTCCTGTGCCCCAAGACCGGACCCCGCGGGCTCATCGAGGGTGAGGCGCTGCTCAGCCGCCTTCCGGTGGAAGACCACGCCGTGCTCGCCTTCGGACGGCAAGGGCGCGTCGCCCACCGCATC